>NZ_JARWGH010000029.1:0-60466 GCF_036528765.1 Rhizobium sp. BR 362
GCGCAAGCCCCTGCCCGCCCGCCCAGGCGAAAGCCCAGAAGGGCGGCGGCAGACCGATCTCTTCGAGTTCTTCCTCCGTCTTCAGCCAGAGTTCATGGGCCTCGCTCGCCAGATGCAGCCGGATCTCCGGCACATGCGGCGGTGCCATGCGACTGGTATTTGCGCGGATGAAACTCTCCGGATCGGTCTTCAAATCATCCTCGAACTAAAGCAATTCCGGGAAAAGTGCGAAGCGGTTTTCCGTCCGGAATGCGTAAAACAAAGGGGTAGAGCGGGAAAGCGATCCCATAAAACGCTGAACCGCTCTAAGTGTCAGACAGGCGGATTGTCGAGTTCGCCCATGCGGCAGACTTCGAGATATTCCTCATCGGTCACCGGTTGCACGGAAAGCCGCATTGAGGTGACGAGCGACATCTGCGAGAGCTTCGGATTGGCTTTGATATCCTTCAGCGACACCGGTTTCGGCATATCGCACACGGCGCGGATGTCCACGCAGTCCCAGCGCGGATCGTCCTTGGCGGTCGAATCGGGATGCGAGAGCGCGCAGACTTCGACGATGCCGACGATCTCCAGCCCGTCATTGGAATGATAGAAGAAACCCTTGTCGCCGATCTGCATCGCCCGCATGTTGTTGCGGGCGAGATAGTTGCGCACGCCGGTCCATTCGGTGCCCTTCTCTCCAGCCTTCTTCTGGGCCTCCCAGGACCAGGAAGACGGCTCGGATTTATAAAGCCAATGCGCCATGTCTCATGCCTCCGGATTGTTGAAGACCCAGTTGAACGGCTTGATCTCGACGCTCTCGAACAGGCCGGCCTTGGTATAGGGATCGGCATCCGCGATCGCCTTCGCCGCCTCGATCGTCTCGGCGCTTACGATAGCCAGGGTCCCGTTGGACTTGCCCTCGGCATCGAGAAAAGGACCTGCCATCTTTAGCGTGCCCTCGGCATTGAGCCTGTTCAGATATTCGAGATGGGCAGGGCGCGTGTCCATGCGGACATTCAGGTGACCGGGCTTGTCCTTGCAGACAAAGGCAAACAGCATGGTTTCATTCTCCTATGGAAATCAGCAGATTATTGGTGGTGATGGATGGAGCCTTGCATGCTGCCAGTCATCCTGTCTCTGCGCGAAGGGGGTTGACGATATCGAGGCCCCAAAAGTCCGCCTCATTGTCCGTTGCGATAGTGCATTCATTCGCGATTGCGACGGAGGCGATCAACATTTCCATCGGGTCACGCTGACGCCCGGCGGCTCGCCCCTCCGCCATAAGTTGCGCCCATATTAAGGCCGCACTCTCGTCGAAGGGAAGAATGCGTCCGGCGAAATATGCCAGCGGTCCTTGTGCGCCGAGAAACCAGGTTTCGAGGTCGTCCCGTTTTCGCCCGGCTGGCTTGATCAAAATCCGGCGCTGTATCTCGGCAATCGTGAATGCAGCAATGAAGAGATCATCATCTATCTGTGCTTGAAACCAACCGGCAAGACCAGGCGCCGGCTCTGGCTTGACCGTATTGCTGATAACATTGTTATCGAGCAAATACCGGGTCAAAGATCGATCTCGCGCACTTCGCTACGTACCCGTTCAAGATCGAGATCTGCTCCGACGAGCGGCGAACTGCGCAGCCAAGCATAAACGCCACCCTTTTTCTTCGGCTCGCCGGAGATCGCCTGGTTTAGGACATTACGGATATAGGCCGCATCGGTCCCTCCTTCCGCCAAACGCCGTGCCAATGAGCGAATGAGAGCACGATCGCCATCAAGCCCGAGCACTTCGAAACGGGCCAGACCGCGTTCTTCAAGACGCGACCGATAATTTTGGATTGCACGCTTTTGGGAACTGCTCATCGCGGCCTCCGACTTATTACCAGTAATATATCCAGTAATCGCTCCGCATTCAAGCTTTCCTATTCCGTCGTAATTGGCCGCATCATCAACTGCTCGATTGCCGTCGGAATATCCAGCGTGCCGTCGATGATGGCCGACACCGCTTCGGTGATCGGCATATCGACGCCGAGTCCGCTAGCCAGACGCGCCGCGATGGAGGCGGCATAGGCACCTTCGACGAGATCGCCATGCGATGGATCGGCTGCCTCGCCGCGACCGAGCGCAATGCCGAAACGCAGGTTGCGGGACTGGTGGCTGGTCGCCGTCAGCACGAGGTCGCCGAGGCCGGAGAGCCCCCGCACCGTTTCCGCCTTGCCGCCCTTGGCAACGACGAAGCGCGACATTTCCGCCAAGCCGCGGCTGATCAGCGCCGCCCGGGCCGAATCGCCGATACCGCGCCCTTCGACAATGCCGCAGGCGATCGCCAAAACATTCTTCAGCGCGCCGCCAAGCTGCACGCCGACGCGATCGTCGGACGCGTAAAGGCGGAATGTCGGCCCTGAAATCGCCTGCGCCAGCCGTTCCGCCACCGCCATATCGCCGGCGGCGATCGCCATTGCCGTCGGCAAGCCCTTGGCAATATCGGTCGCAAAGCCCGGACCGGAGAGAACCGCGATGGTGTGATGCGGCAATTCCCGCTCCAGCATGTCGGTCAAGAGATCGCCGGAAACCTTGTCGATGCCCTTCGCACAGGTGACGACGACGGCATCCTCTGCGAGATAAGGTCCGTACTGGCGTGCCGCATCGGCCTGCGCCTGCGACGGCATGGCAAAGAGCACAATGCTGGCGTCCGAAACGGCGTCCGGCTCGGCAGAAAATTGCAGCGAATCCGGCAAATCGATGCCCGGCAAGGCCGCGTCATGGATCCGGTCAGCGCTGAGGTCAGCCATGACAGCCGCGTTGCGCCCGACCAGCGTCACCTGGCTCTTTCCGGTCAAGGCGATGACGGCGGCGAGCGCCGTGCCAAAGGCGCCGGCGCCGATCACTGCAATGCGTTCATTGCCGCTCATGCTTTCGCTCCTCGTTTGCCATGCCCCAAAAGAGTTTCCGCCTTCTGATCGAGCGGCCAGCGCGAGCGCGGCTGCACATCGAGGCCGTCGGGTACCGCACCGGTCGCCATACGCTCCAACCCCGCCCAGGCGATCATCACGGCATTATCGGTGCAGAGCCTGAGGGGCGGCGCGATGAAGCGGAAGCCATTGAGATCGCAGAGCTCCTGTAGCGTGCGGCGCAGCTCGAGATTGGCGGCGACGCCGCCGGCAACCACCAGCGCCGGCTTGTCCGCCGTCTTCGGAAACTCTGCCTTGAAGCGCTGCAGGCCACGGCCGATCCGATCCTTCAACGTACGCGAAATTGCCTTCTGGAAGGAGGCACAGATGTCGGCGATATCCTGCGCGCTCACCGGCGCTATCGCGGTTGCCGCCTGCCGCACAGCGGTCTTCAGGCCGGAAAAGGAAAAGTCCAGCCGCGTCTCGCCGACCAGCGGCCGGGGAAAATCGAATCGATTGGGATCGCCGCTCTGCGCCGCAGCTTCGACCGCCGGCCCGCCGGGATAGGGAAGGCCGAGCAGCTTTGCCGTCTTATCGAAGGCTTCGCCCAGCGCATCGTCGATGGTCGTGCCCCAGCGCTCATATTCGCCAACGCCGCGCACCAGGATCAATTGCGTGTGGCCGCCGGAGACGAGCAGCATCAGATAGGGAAAGCTGAGGCCATCCGTCAGCCTTGCCGTCAGTGCATGGCCCTCTAAATGGTTGATAGCGTAGAGCGGCTTGCCGGTCGCCCTCGATATCGCCTTGCCGGTCATCAGCCCGACCAGCAGGCCGCCGATCAGACCCGGGCCGGATGTGGCCGCGATGGCATCGACGTCGGACAGCGACACATTGGCACGCTTCAGAGCCTCGTCGATCAGCGTATCCAGCGCCTCGACATGGGCTCGCGCCGCAATTTCGGGCACGACGCCGCCATAGGCGCTATGCTCGTCCAACTGGCTCAAAACGACGTCGGAGGCAATCGTGGCGGTGCCGTCGTCGCGGCGCTCGACAATGGCCGCGGCGGTTTCGTCGCAGCTAGTTTCGATGCCGAGAATGCGAAGAATGGGCGCCATGGAAGCTGTCGTTGTCGGTTGGTCGATTGCGATGAAGCGGAAATATGGTTACGGGAACTGTCGGTAACAACGGATCAAAGCGGATGCAAACAAAACCTTTCCGGATCGGCACACGTGGCAGCCCGCTTGCGCTGGCGCAGGCACATGAGGCCCGCGACCGCCTGATGGCGGCGCATGGCTTGCCGGAGGAGATGTTCGAGATCGTCGTTCTGAGCACCAAGGGCGATCGGATTACCGACCGTTCGCTGGCAGCGATCGGCGGCAAAGGCCTGTTTACGGAGGAGCTGGAACAGAAACTGGCCACAGGCGAGCTCGACTTTGCCGTACACTCGGCCAAGGATATGGCGACGAAGCTGCCGGAAGGGCTCTCGCTATCGGCCTATCTGCCGCGCGAGGATATCCGCGATTCCTTTATCGGCCGTACCGCGCCAAAGCTGATCGATCTGCCGCATGGCGCGACCGTCGGCTCCGCGTCGCTGCGCCGCCAAGCGCTGATCCGGCGCCTGCGTCCCGATATCAATGTCATTGTCTTCCGAGGCTCGGTCGAAACGCGGCTGCGCAAGCTGGAGGAAGGTCAGGCCGCCGCGACATTACTCGCCCTTGCCGGCCTGAAGCGGCTCGGAAAGGTGGAAGTGATCACCGAGATTCTCGACCCGGACGAATTTCCGCCGGCGCCGGCACAAGGCGCGATCTGCATCGAAAGCCGTATCGCGGATGAGCGGACGAACGACCTGCTCTCCGCCATCAATGACGGGCCGACCTTCGACACCGTTTCTTGCGAACGCGGCTTTCTGGCAGCACTCGACGGCTCCTGCCGCACGCCGATTGCCGGCTATGCCGTCTGCGAAGGCGATCACATCAGGTTCTTCGGCATGATCCTGACGCCCGATGGCCAGCAGGTACACACCACCACCATCGAAGGGCACCGCCGGGACGCCGAGGCGCTCGGCACCAATGCCGGCCAGGCGATCCGCGCAGAGGCTGGCAGCACCTTCTTCGAAGACTGGACCTGATAGCGGATGCGCGTCGTCGTCACCCGTCCTGAGCATTCGGGTGAACGCACCGCCCGGCGACTTGCCGAGATGGGGCACGAGGCGATGCTCCTGCCATTGTCGAAACCCGTCCGCCATGTCGACGCGACTTGGCAGGCCCTATCGAATACGCGGGGGGCCATTGCCGTCACCAGCGCCGAAGCGATCCGCACATTGGGTGCAATAGGCCACCCTCTCGAGCCTCATCTCGGCCGCCTGCTTTTCGCCGTCGGCAAAGCGACCGCTGACGAGGCTAAAGACATTGGTTTCATCAATGTTTTCGCATCGGGGGGCAGCGGCACCGAGCTGGCGGAGTTGGTTTTCCGCGAATGGACCGGTAATTCTCAAGCACCCCTGCTCTATCTTGCCGGCGCGCCGCGCGCCGCAGGTTTCGAAGCAAGATTGACGGCGCTGAATATCCCCTTCCAGACGGTCGAATGCTATCGAATGCAGGATATCGTCATCGACGACGCGGTCCTTCGCCGGCTCTTTCTCGATGCTTCCGCCGACGCCGTCCTGCTCTATTCGCATCAGACGGCGATCCGCTTCTTCAGCCTGCCTTTCCTGCAGCAACATTCGAACCTGCTCGCCTCGACAAGATTCCTTTGCCTCAGCAAAGCAATTGCCGAAGCCGTCCCCGCTTCCCTACATTCTCATGTGGATATCGCTAATATGCCGGACGAAGACAGCCTTCTGGCGCTTCTTGCTGCGAAGTGAAGTCGCAATTTTGATTTAAGCTCTTTCCATAATCGACTTGTCTGTCTACTTTCGCTGCAGCGCATGAAAAGAGGACCTCATGGTATCGGGAAATCCGCCAAACCATTCGAAGCCCAACGACGAGCCGATCACGATCGATATGGAAGCTGAGGAAACTGCTAAGACCGCGGCTTCCGAGGAGATGCCGGAGCGCAATCACAGCGAACCGGGCAGCTCATCCGCCAATGAGGTGGAAATATCGTCGGAGCCGGAAAACGGCCCGGTTGGGGGAGAGGCCGATGAGACCGCCGCGGACACTGCGGCAGAAGAGCCCAAAACCGAGACCGTCAGGGAACCGGAACCCTCCCGCCCTTATGCCGAACAACCTCCCGCGTCCCAGCGGCAGCCAGGCGCAACGTCCGGCCTGATCGCCGCCGGCATTGTCGGTGGTCTGATCTCCCTCATCTGCGTCGGCGCTATCCAATATGCCGGTCTCCTGCCCGGCGGCAGGCCGGCAAAGGACCATTCCGCTGATATCGCAGCGCTTTCCGCCGAAATCGACGGCCTGAAACAGACCGTGTCCAATCTTGCCACTGCTCCCGCCGCAGCATCCGGCACCGCTCTTATCGCCCGCGTCGCAGCCCTGGAGACAGCCGCCGCCAACAACACGGGCACAAGCGCAGCGTCCGGCACTAGCAGCGGAGATGCCGACCAGAAGATCGCAGCGCTCAGCGCCGAAGTGGACCAATTGAAGGCGAGCCTTGCTCAGGCGACGCAAAGTCAGGCCTCGTCCGACGCCGATGTCAGCAAGCGTCTGGAGGACGCCGAAAAGAAGCTGAACGCGCCGAGCCAGGAAAGCGCCGTCGCCCGTGCCATTGCGGCTGCGGCACTGAAGGCGGCAATCGATCGCGGCGGCCCCTTTCAGCCCGAGCTTGATACCTACGCCAATGTCGCGCCTGATGACCCTGCCATTGCTGATCTCAAGGCTTTCGCCCAGACCGGCATTCCCTCGCGCGCCGATCTCATCCGCCGGGTATCTGACGTTGCGACGGCGATCGTCACTTCGACGCAGCAGGACGATCCGAACCAGAGCTGGAGCGACCGGCTGCTGACCAGCGCCAAATCCCTGGTGCAGGTACGCCCGGTCGGCAACGTCACTGGCGACAGCGTCGAGGCCATTACCGCCCGCTTCGAGGACAAGGTGAAGAACGGCGATCTCCCCGGCGCAATCACCGAATGGAACAGCCTTCCGGACGCCGCCAAATCCGCCTCCGCTGCCTTCAAGCAATCATTGGAAGCTCGCATCCGGGTCGAGGACCTGGTCGGCGATGCGCTGTCCAAGGCGATCGCCGACACCGGAAAACAAAGCTGAGGGCGAGGAAGAGAATGATCAGACTGCTTATTTTCGCCGTTCTCGTCCTGCTGCTTGGCTATGGCTTTTCCTGGCTTGCAGATCGCCCGGGCGATCTTTCGCTGGTGTGGGGCGGCGAGCTCTATCAGACCAAGCTCATCGTCGCTGCCGGCATCCTGATCGCACTGATCGCCGCCGTCATGGTGGTCTGGTGGTTCATCCGCCTGATCTGGACCTCGCCGCATTCCGTCACCCGCTATTTTCGCGCCCGCAAGCGCGACCGCGGCTATCAGGCATTGTCGACGGGACTGATCGCCGCCGGTGCCGGCAATGCGCTGCTAGCCCGCAAGATGGCGGCGCGCTCGCGCGGCCTGATCCGCGCCGATCAGGAGCCGCTGATCAACCTGCTCGAGGCGCAGGCCGCGCTAATCGAGGGCAAGCACGACGAGGCCCGCCAAAAATTCGAGCTGATGGCCAACGACCCGGAAACCCGCGAGCTCGGTCTGCGCGGCCTCTATCTCGAAGCCAAACGCCTTGGCGCGCACGAGGCGGCGCGGCACTATGCCGAAAAGGCGGCCGACCATGCACCCTATCTGCCTTGGGCGGCGCAGGCGACGCTGGAATACCGAAGCCAGGCCGGCGATTGGGATGAGGCTATCAAGCTGCTCGACCAGCAGAAGATCGCCCGTGTCATCGATAAGGATACCGCCAACCGGCAGCGCGCCGTATTGCTGACCGCGCGCGCCAATGAAAAGCTCGAAGGCGACCCCTCCGGTGCCCGCGACGATGCGCTGGCAGCACTGAAACTCGCCCCCGATTTCGTGCCGGCCGCGCTGACGGCCGCCAAGGCATTGTTTCGCGAAGATAAGGTGCGCAAGGCCGCTTCCATTCTCGAACAGGTCTGGAAGGCAAAACCGCATCCGGAGATCGGCCGAACCTATGTCCGCGCCCGCAGCGGCGATTCCGTCGCCGATCGCCTGAAGCGTGCCGAACGGCTGGAGGCGATGCGCCCGAACAATGTCGAAGCGCTGCTGGTCACGGCAAAGGCGGCACTCGACGCCCGCGACTTTGCCAAGGCCCGTAACAAGGCGGAAGCCGCGGCCCGCATCGATGCCCGCGAAGGCGCCTTCCTGCTGCTGGCCGACATCGAAGAGGCTGAAACCGGCGACCAGGGCCGCGTCCGCCATTGGATGGCGCAGGCGCTGCGCGCACCGCGCGATCCGGCTTGGCTGGCCGATGGTGTCGTCTCCGACAAATGGCTGCCCCTGTCGCCGATCACCGGCCGCCTTGATGCCTTCGAATGGAAAGCGCCCTTCGGTCAACTCGAAGGGCCGGTGGAAGAGGGCACGACGGCCTCGGTCGATGCGGCGTTAAAATCGCTGCCGCCGGTGCGCGAGGCCGCTCCCGCAACCGCTGCGGCTAAACCTGTCTCACCAACTGTTGCTTCGCCGGTTGCCGATCTCTCTGTTATGGAATTGGAGCCGGCCGCCAAGAAGCCGGCGCCTCCACCCGCCGCCAAATCGGAGCCGGCGAAGGAGCCGGAAACAAAGCCCTTCTTCGGCGGTGCGCCCGATGATCCGGGCGTCAAAGATCTCAAGCTTGAACCGGAACCCAAGACACGGCTGAAGCTCTTCTAAGAATGGGGTCGAATGTTCGAACGCTTTCAGGAATTCTTTCAAAACCTGACCAAGGAACACCCCAAGTCCGGTTTTGCTCCCGATGATCCGCGTATTGCGGTCGCAGCGCTCTGTTTCCAGGTGATGGAGGCGGACGGCAAGATAGAGGAAAGCGAGAAGAAGCGGCTCCGCAAGCTGCTGAAGAGCCAATACGGTCTCGACGGTCGCCAACTCGACGCGCTGATTGCGGCGGGCCAGGAAGCCGAAAGCGAGGCGGTCGACTACTATCGTTTCACCTCCGATCTGAAGCGCCATCTCAATAGCGAACAGCGCCTCGAACTCCTCGGCATCCTCTGGGACATCGTTTATGCCGATGGCGAACGCAGCGAAATGGAGGATCATGCGATCTGGCGCATCGCCGATCTCATGGGCATCTCCGACCGCGACCGCGTCGTCAAGCGCCAGGAAGCAGCCGCCCGTGCCCCGGGCCCCAGGAAGGAAACCGGGGATGATGATTGAGGCGCCGCAGGGCGGTGGCAACCGCCCCGTATTGATCGTCCTGCACCAGGAGCGTTCCAGCGCCGGCCGTGTCGGCCAGATGCTTTTGGACAAGGGCTATGATCTCGACATCCGTCGGCCGGTGCTCGGCGAAGGACTGCCGACGACACTGGAGGGGCATGCCGGCGCGGTCGTCTTTGGCGGCCCGATGAGCGCCAATGATCCTGACGATTTCGTCAGGACCGAGATCAATTGGCTCGACGTGCCGCTGAAGGAAAACCGCCCCTATCTCGGCATCTGTCTCGGCGCGCAGATGCTTGCCCGCCATCTCGGCGCCAAGGTGAAGGCCCGCGATGACGGCAAGACCGAAATCGGCTGGTATCCCCTGCAGCCGACGGAAAAGGGCCGGCTTTTGATGCGCCATTGGCCACAAATGGTCTATCATTTTCACCGTGAAGGTTTCGACCTGCCCCACGGCGCCGATCTGCTGGCGACCGGAGACACCTATCCCAATCAGGCCTATCGCTATGGCGCCAATGCCTGGGGTTTGCAGTTCCACGCAGAACTCACCCGCGCCATGATGCAGCGCTGGGTCGTGCACGGCGAACACCGCTTCTGCATGCCGAACGCCCAGCAGGGTCGCGAGCATCTGGAGGGCCGCATGATCTTCGACCCGCCGCTCAAAGCCTGGCTATCCGAATTCCTCGACCTCGTTTTCGAGGGCAAGCAGGCGATGGCGGCCTGACCGGCTCCGCTTCATCGCGTCCTTGACGTCAGCCCTGCTTTTCTTCACTTGCCGGCCGAGCACTGATCGGCGGACCCAGTAACAGGTTGATGAGCACCAAAAGCCCTATGGCCCCCATCATGCCGGCGATGCGATTGATAGCCGGCAGCAGGCTGTCCGCCGGGCCCGTATCCTGAACGAGCGTCAGGATCAAAGCGATACCGGCCTGCGAGCCGACGCCGGCGATGCCATACCGCCCGTTCTGGATCTGCATGGCAAGCCAGGTGCCCGCCATCAGCAGCAATAGCCAGGGCACGAAGGATTGGCTGATCGGCAGGAATAACGCGATCGCGCCGAAGCAGCCGCCCAGGATACATCCGGCTATCCGCTGCAACATGCGCTGAGCAATCGCCGATTGATCCGTCTCCGAGACTCCGGTGAGAGTGGGAACTGCCATGACCGCGCCGATCGAAATCGCCATCTGGCTGAGATTTGGCAATTCCAGTTGCCGCCAGACCAGCGGCACTGCCGCCACAGCCATCCCGGTTCGCATGGCATGCGATAGGACGTGCCAGTTTCGACCCAGCAAACTATGCCAGCCGGGCGGCGGCGCCACAACCGCACCTTCCGCAGGTGCCAGCAGCCGTGTCACCAGAAGCGCCGTTGCGGTGCCGAGCACGATCTCGACGGCGCGATAGAAGGCGATGGAAAGCGCCAGTGTCGGATCGTCCAATGAGCCGAGGGTGACCATCATGGCGGTGATCCCACCGAGCAGCCAGGCATAGCCATGGGGACTCAGCAACGCGCCAAGAATGGCAAGCGTGCCGGCCGCAAAAAGCAGCAGCACCGTTGCCAGGGGATCATAGACGAGCCAAGGCGCAAGGACGAAGCTCAGCGCCGCGCCGACGAGCGTTCCCATGATCCTCATCCCGCCTTTCTGCCAGGATTGCGGATGGCTTGCCTGCACGCAAAGGAAGGCGCTGATAGCGGCCCACCAGGGATTGTTGAGCCGCAGGATCAGCGCGAGGACGAGCGCGAGCCCGACCGCCAGTGCGGCGATATTGGCGAGCCGCATGCGGGGACCGGAAAGGCTGAGCTCCGCCAGCTCGCCGCAGATCGCATTGACGAGCTCTGCAAGAGCCTGTCTCATGGGAAGATCAGCGTGCTGGCATCCGATCCCATATAAAGGGTGAGGTCGGATGGCGGATCGATCAGCCTCAGCGTTACCGGGAAGCGGCGTTTCAGCCTGATCCAATCGGTGGTCGGGGCGACATAGGGCAATATCCCATCCTGATCAGGGCCTCTGCTGATGCCGCGCGATACGCCCTCGATACGCGCGCGATAGAGGCGCCACGGATGCGTGTCGAGCCACACCCAGGCTGCTTTGCCGGGCTCAAGATTCCTGATGTAGTTTTCCTTGTAGTTCGCGACGATGCGCCAGCCCGCCGCATCGACGATGCCGACGAGCGGCTTTCCGGCCGAGGCCGTATCGCCGACGCTGATGGCGAGATTGTTGACCGTACCGTCGGCGGGTGCACGGATGTCGGTCTGGCCGAGCTGCCATTCCGCCAAGGCGAGCGCGGCCTTAGCCTGCGCGACGATGGCGTCCTGGCTGGCAACCGACTGCGACGCCTTGTCCACTGCATCCTGCGCCGCTGCCTGCTCCCGCTGTCTGGCGGAAATCATATCGGCAGCAGTCAAGGCCACCTGTTTCTGATCGTCGCCGGCCTGTTGGAGTGCGACTGTCGCAGCCGTCAGCCGATCCTGAGCCGCCCTCAACTCATCATTGACAAGCTTGTGGTTCGCGACCGCGTCCTGAACTGCCGCTTTGCGCTGATCGACGACAAGCTGGAACGGCACCTTGTCTATCACCGCTAAAAGATCGCCGCGCCGTACCTCCTGATCGTTGGCGACATTGACGCTCACGACCGCGCCCGTCACCTGCGGGGCTACCGTCACGAAATTCGTGGTGACATAGGCATCGTCGGTGTAGGCGACAAACGAAGTCCAAACCTGCCAAACCGCCCATAGCGCCACCAGGCAGGCTATACCCGCGACAAGCCGGAACGCGCGCCGACGCTCGGTGGACACAGCCGGCGGCGAAGCAGATGCCTCGGGTTCGATCGGTTCGTTGCTCGTCATATTGCTCATGGCGATAACATGCGCGCGCAGTTACCATCATGACAAGAAAATTGTGGCTTATGCCACCTGCGGCTCGCCCCCGCGATCCGGCGCATTCAGGCTATCGATCCGGCGCAATTGCGGGAAGCCGCCCGCCCAGATGATCGCCACGGCCAAGGTGCCGAGGCCGCCGATGACCACCGCAGGGACGGCGCCGAAATAGCGCGCCATGGTGCCGGCGCGAAATTCGCCGAGTTCGTTCGATGCGCCGACGAAGACCATGTTCACGGCATTGACGCGTCCCCGCACATGATCCGGCGTCCAGAGCGTGATCAGAGTTTCGCGGACATAGACCGAGATCAGGTCGGAGGCGCCCATGAGGGTAAGCGCTGCGATCGACAGCCACGGCGTATGCGAAACGCCGAAGATCAATGTCCCCACACCAAATATTGCAACGCCGCTGAACATGTAGATCCCGGCATGGTGCCGTATGGGATAGGTCGCCAGAAACAGGCCCATGGCAATGGCGCCGAAGCTTGGAGCGGCGCGCAGCAAACCAAGGCCCCAGGGACCGAGCGTCAGAATATCGCGCGCATAGACCGGCATCAGCGCCACGGCACCGCCGAGCAGCACGGCAAAGAGATCAAGCGAGACGGCACCGAGCACCACCTTTTCCGACCAGATGAACCGGAAGCCGGCAAGAATCTCGTTCAAGCTCCTCGATTCATGCGCAACGCGTTGCTGCGGTTTCGGGATAAGGAAAGTCAGCAGTGAACCGGCGGCGAAGAACAGGACGGCGACGGTATAGGAAATGCTCGGACCGATGCCGTAGAGCAGGCCGCCGGCAACGGGGCCGAGAATGGCGGCCGCGTCCCAGGACATCGAATTCCAGGTCACCGCATTCGACAGATCTTCCGGCGGAATGAGGTTGGGCGCCAGCGATTGCGTTGCCGGTGTCATGAAGGCGCGCTCGATGCCGAAGACGGCGAGGATCACGAACACCGGAAGCGGCGCGAAGGTGCCGGAAACGGTCAGGAACAGCAACGCCGCTGTACAGATCGTGCCGACGAAAATGCAGATGGCCGCCACCATGCGCCTGTTGTAGCGGTCAGCGACGGTGCCCGTCACCAGGATCAGGAGCAGCGAAGGCAGGAACTGGACCAGCCCGATCAGGCCGAGATAGATCGGATTGCCGGTATGATCATACATCTGCCAGCCGACGGAGACGCTGACCACTTGCGTTGCGAAAGCCGTCAGAAAACGGGCAAAGAAGAAATAGGTGTAGGCGACATGCCTGAACGCGGCAAACCGGTCTCCGCTGGGAACCGACGACATGAGAAGAGGCTTTCCGGCCGGAGCCGCTGAGACCTCGGCCTGTTAAACATGATTCAGCGTGCTTCAAAGCATGGGACTTGCCCGTTAAGTCGCCAATGTCTACATGTCTGTCAACCGCGAAATGGAGACGGATATGCTCGCCTTATTTCAAACCATTGATCTGGCTTTGAATCTTTATACCTGGGTGCTGATCGCCAGCGCCATTTTTTCATGGCTCTATGCATTCAATGTCATCAATTCGAGCAACCAGTTCGTCAACTCGGTCGGAAGTTTCCTCTATGCGGTCACCGAGCCGGCGCTCCGTCCGATCCGGCGCGTGCTGCCCGATCTCGGCGGCATCGACATTTCGCCGATCATTCTGCTGCTGATCATCTTCTTCTTCCGTTCGCTGATGTGGAACACGCTTTATCCGCTCGTCGGCCGGTGAGCGAAGCCTGGCAGGTTCTTGCCGATCATGTGAGATTATCGGTGCGGCTCACGCCCAATGGTGGGCGTGATGCGATCGACGGATTGGAGATAGGTGCCGATGGCGAGGCCTATCTCAAGGCGCGCGTCTCTGCCGTGCCGGAAAAGGGCAAAGCCAACAAGGCACTGATCGCACTCATCGCCAAGAGCCTCAGTATCTCCAAATCCTCGGTCAGCCTGATTTCCGGCGACACTGCGCGTAAAAAAATCCTCCGGATCGATGGCGACCCGGAGGATTTGATAGGCAAGCTGAACGCTATAGCGAAGGGCTGATCACTTCGCCTTCTTGGCGCGCTCGATAGCTTCGAGAATGAGCTCGCCGGCTTCCTTGGAGCCCTTCCAGCCGTAGATCTTCACCCACTTGCCGGGCTCTAGATCCTTGTAGTGCTCGAAGAAATGCTCGATCTGCTTCACCGTGATTTCCGGCAGGTCGGTATATTCCCTGACCTTCTCGTAGCGCAGCGTCAGCTTCGGCGAGGGAACGGCAATGATCTTTTCGTCCTTGCCGGAATTGTCTTCCATCATCAGCACGCCGATCGGGCGAACGTTGATGACGCAGCCGGGAACCAGCGGGCGGGTGCTGGCGATCAGCACGTCAATCGGGTCGCCGTCTTCGGAGAGCGTGTGCGGGACAAAGCCGTAATTGCCCGGATAGGTCATCGGCGTGTAGAGGAAACGGTCGACGACTAGCGTGCCGGCGTCCTTGTCCATTTCATACTTGATCGGATGACCGCCGACCGGAACTTCAACGATGACGTTGACGTCTTCGGGCGGGTTCTTGCCAATGGAAATCGCGTCGATGCGCATGCGTCTCCCCTAATAAGGATGGTTGCTGCCAGCCAAATAATCGGAATCATGACGCAACGCAACAAGGCATTGGGACGGTGCGGGATTTTAATCGATTGTCGCAGCGGGCGGCTTAACGCATGTCGCGCAAAAGTGCGCAGCGGTTTTGCGATAACGACATGCGCAAAATCAAGAGCCTAAAGCGCAAAGAGCGAGTCTGAAAGACCGCGACACGCTTTAGGGCCAGACGAAGCCGATTTTCTTGAGCTGCTTGCGGTCGAAGGTCTCGATGCCCTCGCAGAAATCCGCGCCGCCTTGGCCGCGATAGAAGCGGTCGGCATTCTCGTTTTCCTCGAGGCACCAGACGACCAACCCCTTGCAGCCGAGTGACTTCAGGAGCCGGCGCGCTTCGCCGAAGAGAAGCCGGCCAAGGCCGATGCCCTGATATTCCGGGCGAAGATAGAGTTCGTAGATCTCGCCTTCCTGAGGCAGCGCACGGGCACGGTTGAGGCCGAGCGTGGCGTAGCCGGCGATCTCGCCCGCGACATCGAGAACCAGAAGTGTCGCCGGGCCGCTGGTCGCCTTGCGCCACCAGGCTTCGCCGCGGCGCTCGATCATCTGGCTGAGCGCGCGATGCGGAATGATGCCAGTATAGGCGTACTGCCACGACTGGCGGTGCACCTCGGAAATGGCCCGGGCATCATGCGGTTCGGCCCGCCGAACATCGATCGACAACGTCTTCATAACGTCTACTCTGGTCCCGCCAGCGAAAATTAACCATCCACAAATCATGCGGACAGATGATTTGCCCACAGTCTTTACCTGTGGACGACTGCTGAAAATTAACGCCTTTTTAACCTTTGCGACAAGGGCTCAAAAATCGAACACACAAAATAAAACCCCGGCACAGGGGCCGGGGTCAATTCGTCCGAAGCGGTACAAGTCGCTCTATTATGCGTAGCGAGCCTTCTCGAAACGCTTACGTTCGTTGGGATCGAGGTACATTTTGCGCAGGCGGATCGACTTCGGCGTGACTTCGACCAGCTCGTCGTCCTGGATCCAGGAGAGTGCGCGGTCGAGCGTCATGCGGATCGGCGGCGTCAGCTTCACGGCTTCGTCCTTGCCTGCGGCGCGGATGTTGGTGAGCTTCTTGCCCTTCAGCACGTTCACTTCGAGGTCGTTGTCGCGGGAGTGAATGCCGATGATCATGCCGGCATAGACCTTCTCGCCGGCGTCGATGATCATCGGGCCGCGGTCTTCCAGGTTGAACAGGGCATAGGCAACGGCTTCGCCGGCTTCGTTGGCAAGCAGCACGCCGTTGACGCGGCCGCCGATTTCGCCCTTGTACGGCTGGTAGTCATGGAACAGACGGTTCATGACGGCGGTGCCGCGCGTATCCGTCAGCAGTTCCGACTGGTAACCGATCAGGCCACGGGTCGGCGCGAAGAACACGAGGCGGACGCGATTGCCGCCGGACGGACGCAGCTCGGCCATTTCGGCCTTGCGCTCCGACATCTTCTGCACAACGATACCGGAATGCTCTTCGTCGACGTCGATCACGACTTCTTCGATCGGCTCGAGCAACTGGCCGCTCTCATCCTTGTGCATGACGACGCGCGGACGCGAGACGGCAAGCTCGAAGCCTTCGCGGCGCATGGTTTCGATCAGAACGGCGAGCTGCAATTCGCCGCGGCCGGATACGTAAAACGAGTCCTTGCCTTCGGCTTCTTCGATTTTCAGCGCAACGTTGCCTTCGGCTTCCTTGAACAGGCGGTCGCGGATAACGCGCGAGGTGACCTTGTCGCCTTCGGTGCCGGCATAGGGACTGTCGTTGACGATAAAGGACATGGTGACGGTCGGCGGATCGATCGGCTGCGCGACGAGCGGCTCGCTAACCTGCGGGTCGCAGAAGGTGTCAGCGACCGTGCCCTTGGAAAGGCCGGCGATGGCGACGATGTCACCTGCCTGCGCTTCTTCGATCGGCTGACGCTCGATGCCGCGGAAGGCGAGGATCTTGGAGATACGGCCGGTTTCGATGAGGTTGCCGTCAGCGCCCAGAACCTTGACGGCCTGGTTCGGCTTGATCGAGCCGGAATGGATGCGGCCGGTGATAATGCGGCCGAGGAAGGGGTTGGCTTCCAGGATAGTGCCGATCATGCGGAACGGGCCTTCGCCGACGGTCGGCTCCGGAACGTGCTTGACGACGAGATCGAGCAGCGGCGCCAGACCTTCATCCTTCGGACCTTCCGGCGAATAGTTCATCCAGCCGTTACGGCCGGAGCCGTAGAGGATCGGGAAGTCGAGCTGCTCGTCGGTGGCGTCGAGATTGGCGAAGAGATCGAAGACTTCGTTGATGACTTCATCGGCGCGGGCATCCGGGCGGTCGATCTTGTTGATCGCAACGATCGGGCGAAGACCGACCTTCAGCGCCTTGCCGACGACGAACTTGGTTTGCGGCATCGGGCCTTCGGCAGCGTCGACGAGAACGATCGCGCCGTCCACCATCGACAGGATGCGCTCAACTTCACCGCCGAAGTCGGCGTGGCCGGGAGTGTCGACGATGTTGATGCGGGTATCCTTCCAGACGACCGAGGTCGCCTTGGCGAGAATGGTAATGCCGCGTTCCTTTTCCAGATCGTTCGAGTCCATGACGCGTTCGGCAACGCGCTGGTTCTCGCGGAAGGAGCCGGACTGCTTCAGAAGCTCGTCAACGAGGGTGGTTTTCCCATGGTCAACGTGCGCGATGATCGCGATGTTGCGAAGTGCCATAATCTTGTATCTCTGAGGCTGAGGCGCTGTAAAAAATGAACACGCCAATTACGTTTGGCGCGCTCATACCCTTTTTTTCGCGTTTGCGAAAGGGGGGAGGCAAGAAAGCCGCGGCAAGCCTCCTTTGGGCATCATGAACACATCAACCTGTGTGTACGCAGTCGCCTTGGTCCTGATTCCGCGAATCCCTAGGCAGCGCGCTTCAGCAACCACGCATCATGATCCATCAGGAAGACTTTGAGACGATCGGGATAGTCGTGCGTCACCGCATCTCGCACGCTTTGCCGTGATGCCAATTCTGCACGCCATGCCGTGACACGCGGAAGCGCATCGAATATGCCGGTCGGTATGATGGTGTCGAACACGTCAAAATAACGGAAGATCGGTGCGAACACCGCATCGACCAAGCTGAAGGCTCCGCCAGCGAAAAATGGTCCGTGGTTCAGTTCGGTCTCAACACGACCGAACTTTTCGATCAGCGCTTTGCGCGTAGCCTCATAGGTCCGTTCATCTTTGGCGGTCTCAAAACCCCACAAATCCGAAAGGACGGAGGAGCCGAACTCGACCCAGCCGCGATGCCGGGCACGAGCCAGCGGATTTGCCGGATGGAGCTTGGCACCCGATTGGGTTTCCTCGAGATATTCGCAGATCACGGCACTCTCGAACAACACTGTTTCTGTCCCGTCGCCTTCCGTCACGATCAGGAGGGGCACCTTGCCGAGCGGAGAAATGGCGAGAAACCAATCGGGCTTTGCCGACAGATCGACATAACGGAGCTCGAACGGCACGGCCTTCTCAGTAAGCGTGATGACGGCCCGCTGAACGTAGGGGCAAAGATGGTGGCTGACGAGGGTCAACTTTGCGTCGAACATGATCAAATCTCCTATTGTCTGCCCCAGCGAACGGGGCCGGAAATATCTCCATCTGATGTAGATGTAGTTGCATCTATATCCGCGCTTGCCAAATTGGTCAATATAGATGTAATTGCATCTATGTCCAATTTCGAATCCCCACAGCCCTCCCCAGCCATCACTCGAGCATGGGTGCGCCTTATGCGCACTCAGCAAATCGTCCTTGCGGCGATCGAGCAGGACTTGAAAGCGGCTGGCCTGCCGCCGCTCGGTTGGTATGACGTGCTGCTGGAATTGACACGGGCGGCGGACGGCAGACTGCGGCCCTACGAGATTGAGGAGCGCACGCTCCTAGCCCAACACAATCTGTCTCGCCTTCTCGACCGCATGGAAAAGGCTGGTTTTGTTCACCGTGAGATATTTTCGGAGGATGGCCGAGGCCGCTGGGTGGTTATCACCGAGGCAGGAATTGCCATGCGGAGCCACATGTGGACTGTTTATGCCTCGGCGCTTCAACGCCATCTGGGTGACAAGCTGGACGACACCCAAGCCGATCAATTGAGCGAGCTGTTAGCTCTGCTCTCGCGCAGATCCTGATTTACCCGGCAAAATCAATCAATCAGACGCTGCCGCACACATCGGCCGCGAAAGTTGACCTTTCGCGACTGACTTTGCGACATACCGAAAGCAAGGATCAGGCCGCTAGCCCCTTCTTCTTCAGCATCGCATCCGGGCTCGGTAGCTTGCCGCGGAAGGCCTTATAGGCATCTTCCGGATCGATTGAGCCGCCAACGGAATAGATATTTGCCTTCAGCTTTCCGGCCATATCCGAATTGAAGGCGTCGCCGGTTTCCTCAAATGCGGCGAAGGCGTCGGCATCCAGCACTTCCGACCACATGTAGGAATAATAGCCGGCCGAATAGCCGTCGCCGGAAAACACATGCTGGAAATGCGGCGTGGCGTGGCGCATGACGATCGAATTCGGCATGCCGATGTCCGAGAGCACTTCGGCCTGCACCGCCATCGGGTCTTCGACCGCGCCACGCGTGTGAAACGCCATATCGACGAGCGCCGAGGAGGTGAATTCCACCGTGTTGAAGCCGGCATTGAAGGTGCGGGCGGCAAGAATCTTGTCGAGCAAAGCCTGCGGCATCGGCGCACCGGTCTCGTAGTGCACGGCATATTCCTTGAGGATTGCCGGTACGGTCAGCCAATGTTCGTAGAGTTGCGACGGCAGCTCGACGAAATCGCGGGAAACGCCGGTGCCCGACACCGATGGATAGGTGACGTTCGAGAGCATTCCGTGTAGGGCATGGCCGAATTCGTGGAATAGCGTGCGGGCGTCATCGAGCGACAGCAGCGCCGGCTTGCCCTCCGCCGGCTTGGCGAAATTGCAGACATTATAGATGATCGGCAGTTCTCCGACATGGCCATTCTTCAGCGGCAATTTATGCTGCGATTGAAACGAACTCATCCAAGCGCCGGAACGCTTGGAGCTACGGGCGAAATAATCGCCGAGGAACAGCGCCACCAGCCTGTCCGAGCGATCGCGGATCTCGAAAACGCGCACGTCGGGATGATAGGCAGGAACGCCCTTCTGCTCGACGGCGCGGACGCCGAAAAGGCGGCCGGCAACATCGAAGCAGGCCGCGATGATCTTTTCGAGCTGCAGATAGGGCTTCAGCTCCGTCTCGGAGAAATCGAACTTTCGTGTCCTGATCTTCTCGGCATAGTGCCGCCAATCCCAGGGCATGACCTCATGATTGCGGCCTTCCTCGGCAATCAGCGCGGCGATATCGCGTTCTTCCTCGCGAGCGCGCTCCACCGCTTTCGCCCAGACCGTCCTCAGTAGTTGGTTCACCGCCTCCGGAGTCTTGGCCATGGTGTTGTCGAGCTTCAGTTCGGCATAATTGCCGTAGCCGAGCAGTTCGGACTTCTCGGCTCTCAGCGCCAGCGTCTCCTTGATGATCGTGCGGTTATCCGTCTGGCCACCATTGGCGCCGCGCGCCACCCATGCCTTGAACGCCTGCTCGCGTAGATCCCGACGCTCGGACGAAGCCAGAAAGGGCTCGATAATGGAACGCGACAGAGTGACGGCAAATTTGCCCTCTTCCCCGCGCTCCCGCGCCGCCGCGGCCATCGCATCCCTCAGGAAATCGGGAAGGCCGGCAAGATCGGATTCTTCGGAGAGGATCAATGCCCAGCCCTTTTCGTCGGCAAGGACATTCTGTCCGAACTGTGCGCCGAGGCCCGCCAGCTTCTCGTTGATCTCCGCGAGCCGTTCCTGCTCTGCCTTCGCCAGCTTGGCGCCCGATTTCACGAAACCTTTCCAATGCCGTTCCAGCATGCGGGTCTCTTCCACCGTCAGGCCTAGGTCCTCACGCGCTTCCCACAGCGCATCGATGCGGGCGAAAAGCGCGGCATTCATGCCGATCTTCGAATAATGCCGCGACATCTTCGGCGCGATCTCACGCTCCAACGCCTGGATCACCTCGTTGGTATGCGCCCCAGCCCTGTTCCAGAACAGAGCGGAGACCCGCGACAGCTCGTCACCGGCGATTTCGAGCGCGGTAACGGTGTTGGCAAAAGTCGGCGCCTCGACATTGTCAGCGATCGTATCGATCTCCGCATCGTGAGCTGCAAGAGCAGCGTCAAAGGCAGGCGCGAAGTCGGCGTCCTTCACGGCATCGAAACGCGGCAATCCCTGATGTCCGGTCCATTCGACGAGCGCTGGGTTGAGGACGGTTTGGGAAGACATGCAAGGGATCCTTTCGGCAGGCATCTGATCGAAGCACGATATAAGACCCTCTCCGCCAAATTGGTATGGCGAGGGCGGAACAAAAAAGAGGAATGGTCAGGCCTTGCGCCAGCCGAGCAGGCCAGGCGCCGCATGCCACAACGCCTGAGCCGCAAAGCCCATGAACAGCACGCCGGAACAGCGCACGATCAGCCGCTCATGCGCACGGTAGAAACGCCGGACAGCACCCGCCCCGATAACGCCGATGAGGATGATGTCGGCCGTGACGAAGCCGACGAAAGAAACGGTGAGCAGCAGCGGCAACGCACTGAACGTCAATGCACCAGCCGAACCGGCCACCAGCGCGGTAAATGTTGCCAGCGCCACGGGATATCCTTTCGGATTGGTGACGCCGAAGATCAGGCCACGCCGGAAGGGACGATCGACATTCAGCAAGGCCTTGCCATCCTTCTTCGGCTTGGCCGTGAAGGCATTCCAGCCGATCCAGGCTAGATAGAAACCGCAGAGCAAGCCGAGCACGTCGAATACGACGGTACCGATAGTTTTTGCGCCAATGATTGCAACCAAAGCGAGCGAAGACCAAACGATGTCCCCGACCAAATGACCGCTTACGAAGAGGGCGCCAGCCTTGCGCCCCTGCCCTGCGCCGATGCCGAGCAGTGCCAGGAAAGCTGGTCCGGGAATGAGCACGTAGAACAGCGCCGCCAAAAAGGCGCCGACGAGAAGTGATTGCGTCATATTGGAAGTTCCCGCTGGTGATCGCGACAGATTAATCACGCATCGAATCGGGTCAAGCTAAACGAGTCCCTTGAAAAAGGAAGAATCCGTTGAATTTGGGGGGCGAAATCACTAAAGATTGATCGGGGCCTAAAAACAAAGCGTAAGTAGGGAAGCGCTTATGAGCAGCAGGATAGATACGGATTCGCTTGCCTTTCTGGTGGCGGATTGCGCCCGATTGATGCGAGCGGCCTTTGAGCGGCGCATTATGGTCGCGGGATTGGGTTTGACGGCGGGTGAAGCGCGCACGCTGATCCAGGTCGCCGCCGTCAATGGCAGCCGACAACTCGATATTGCCACGCGGATGGGGCTGGAGCCGATGACGGTCAGCGCCTTCCTCGACAAGTTGCAGGCCCGAGGCCTGATCGAGCGTCAGCCCGATCCGCTCGACCGCCGCGCCAAACGCATCGTGCTGTCGGAGGCGGCCGGTGCCAAGCTGAAGCAGATCGGTTGCGAGATCTACGCAGTGGAAAAGGATGCGATGCAAGGCTTCGATCACGGCCTGCAGGATGAGCTCCATCATGCGCTCCGCGCGTTCCGCAGCAATCTGCAGAATGCGGAGCTGCCGGCAGAGATGGAACGCGAATTGAGGGCCGCCGAGTAATCCGGCCCTTTTCTATCCAAAAATAAAAACCCGCCTCCGACAATCGGAAGCGGGTTCGTATTTCATCGCGAAGCTGATTACTTCGACAGATTGCGCTTGCCGAGCGTGCGCAGACGCAACGCGTTGAGCTTGATGAAGCCTGCCGCATCCTTCTGGTCGTAGGCGCCCTGGTCGTCTTCGAAAGTGACGAGCTTGTCGGAATAGAGCGACTTCGGGCTTTCGCGGCCGATGACCATGACATTGCCCTTGTAGAGTTTCAGCGTCACTTCGCCTTCGACATGCTCCTGGCTCTTGTCGATCAGCGCCTGCAGCATCTCGCGCTCCGGCGAGAACCAGAATCCGTAATAGATCAGCTCGGCATAACGCGGCATCAGCTCATCCTTGAGATGAGCGGCACCGCGATCGAGCGTGATGGATTCGACGGCGCGGTGGGCGGCGAGCAGGATCGTGCCGCCGGGGGTCTCGTAGACGCCGCGCGACTTCATGCCGACATAACGGTTCTCGACAAGGTCGAGGCGACCAATACCGTTGTCACGCCCGTAATTGTTGAGCGTTGCGAGCAGTGTTGCCGGGCTCATGCGCTCACCGTTGATCGAAACGGCATCGCCCTTTTCGAAGCCGACCTTGATGATCGTCGCCTTGTCGGGAGCGGCCTCCGGCGAGATCGTGCGCATGTGCACATATTCCGGCGCTTCCTGTGACGGGTCTTCCAGAACCTTGCCCTCGGACGAGGAGTGCAGCAGGTTGGCATCGACGGAGAACGGCGCCTCGCCCTTCTTGTCCTTGGCAACCGGAATCTGGTGCTTCTCGGCAAATTCGAGCAGGTCGGTGCGGCTCTTGAACGACCAGTCGCGCCATGGCGCGATGATCTTGATGTCGGGATTCAGCGCATAGGCCGACAATTCGAAACGGACCTGGTCGTTGCCCTTGCCGGTCGCGCCATGGGCAATCGCATCGGCGCCGGTCTTCTTGGCAATATCGATCAGGTGCTTGGAGATCAGCGGCCGGGCAATCGACGTACCGAGTAGGTAGACGCCTTCATAAACGGCGTTGGCGCGGAACATCGGGAACACGAAATCGCGCACGAATTCTTCGCGCACGTCCTCGATATAGATTTCCTTGATGCCGAGCATCTCGGCCTTCTTGCGCGCCGGCTCCAGCTCTTCGCCCTGGCCGAGATCGGCGGTGAAGGTGACGACTTCTGCGCCGAGCTCCGTCTGCAGCCACTTCAGGATAATCGAGGTGTCGAGACCGCCGGAATAGGCGAGAACGACTTTCTTCACGTTTTTATGTGATGCCATGGTGATGAGGTCCGTTTCAGTGCGAGCTCGCGGAGACGCCCCGCAAAGCCTTTGTCGCGGCACTTTTAGCGAGATTATCGCGAGGCGCAAGGGGAAGCGCCGTGGAGTGTGTAGCAGAGCGAGCTCAGAGGTGTGCGCCGATATTCATCCGCTGATGCAGGATGCGAACGATCGTAATCGTCTGGGCGGCGTCTTTGTAGATAATGAAGTGTGAGCCGGAGACCAAAGCGAGATAGTCGGGTTTGATACCACCAACCTTACGACCGCGCGCAATGCCCTTTACCAAAGCATGACAACGATCACGCAGAGCGAAGACATAATCCTCCGCCTGCTCGTAACCCCATTTTTCCTCGGTATAATCGTAGATTTGATCGATGTCGGACGCTGCCTTGGGCAAGAAGACCAATTTCTTCATTGCTGATTGCGCAACTTTCGCTTTCCTTCGATAAATCCGTCGAAGTCAAACTCCTCCGGCTCTCCCGAAGCCTCGCCTTCAGCAATAGCGGCCGCAATGGCTTCTATTTCCGCCCGGCTGCGCAATAGCTTCAGCGCGGCGTCGATCACCTCGCTAGGCGAACCGTAGTGGCCATGGCTGATCTGCTCGCCGATGAATGCCTCCATCTGCTCGTCGATCTCTACGGACACATGCTTTGTCACAGCGCGACCTCCGGCGGTTTGACTTGGCTTTCGAAAGTACCATATTCGGCGGCGACCAAACAATGCTGGGGAGGGCGCCGCTCGTGACCGATATCAAAGAGATTTTCAAGAAAGCCAATGTTGCCGTCATCACTGGCGGCGCCTCTGGGATCGGCCTTGCCGCGGCGAAATATTTCGCAAGGCTTGGCATGAGCGTCGCCATCGCCGATCTCGGCGGTGATCGGCTGGCCGAGGCACGCGCCGAGCTTGAGGCAATCGCCGGCGAAGACCAGATCATGGCCGTCGAAACCGACGTTGCTCGGAAGGAGTCCCTCGAAGCTCTTGAACGCGCCGTCCTGCAGCGTTTCGGCCGGGTGCATGTGCTGATGAACAATGCCGGCATCGGGCCGGAAACCTCGATCTTCAGCGCGCAGGCCGGTTGGGACAATATTCTCGGCGTCAATCTGCTGGGGGTCATCAATGGCACGCGCACTTTTGGTCCCGGTATGCTGGCCCACGGCGAGCCTGGCCTGATCATCAATACCGGCTCGAAGCAGGGCATCACCACGCCGCCCGGAAACCCCGCCTACAATGTCTCCAAAGCCGGCGTGAAAGTCTTCACCGAGGCGCTGCAGCACGAGCTGCGCAACACTGCGGGCTCGAAGATTTCCGCGCATCTCCTCATCCCCGGCTTCGTCTTCACCGGCCTGACCAAGGGCGAGCGCCAAGAAAAGCCGGCAGGCGCCTGGACAGCGGAACAGACGGTCGATTTCATGGTCGAGAGCCTGCAACGCGGCGACTTCTACATCCTCTGCCCGGACAATGATGTTGCACGGCCGACGGACGAGCGCCGCATGCTCTGGGCCGCAGGCGATATCATCGAAAACCGCCCGCCGCTATCGCGCTGGCATCCCGATTACGCCGAGAAGTTCAAGGCATTCCTGGAAAAGAAGGATTGATTGGCAAAGCTCAGAAAGCCGGATAAAAACGTTGATCCTTTTATCCGGCTTTCGGAGCATGCCATGGACTTCATACCCAGCCTGCCGACCCTTCTTGCTTTCTCGGCCGCAAGCCTGCTGCTGGCGGCCACCCCCGGCCCCGATATGACCCTGTCGATCAGCCGTGCACTGGCGCAGGGCAAGAAGGCAGCGCTCTTCGTGGTCCTCGGCACCAGCCTTGGCATCGTCGTGCATACGTTTCTGGTGGCTTTCGGCGTTTCGGCGCTGATTACCGCCTCGCCGCTCGCCTTCACCGTGCTGAAGACCGGTGGCGCTGCCTATTTGCTGTGGCTGGCGATCCAAGCGATCCGTTTCGGCTCCAGCCTGTCGGTCAAGAAGGTCGATATGGCAAAGGGCACGCCGATCGCCAATGTCTCCACGGGTTTCTGGGTGAACCTGCTCAATCCGAAGGTCATCATCTTCTTCATGACCTTCCTGCCGCAGTTCGTCACGGCGGGTGATCCGGCCGTCACGCAAAAGCTTCTGTTCCTGGGCTTCTTCTTCATCGTGATCGGCATGCCGGTCAACACGCTCGTCGTCCTTGCCGCCGATAGTCTGTCGACGTGGCTGCAAAAGAACCGCGGCGTCATGCGTGGCCTCGACTATGTCTTTGCGAGCGTCTTTTCGCTCTTCGCCGTGAAGATCTTCCTCACCCATTCCCGCTGAGAATGGGGCCGCGACCAGCAAACCGGCCGGCGATCCACCAGTAGACGGTGGCGCTGGCGATGCCCAAGAAGGCAAAGCAAACGACGATGGTGATCAGATTGAGGGTCTGCGGCCGTTCGACGCCCCCCGAGATCAGAACGGATGCCGACGCTGACAGTATGGCGCCGTAGATGGCATAACCGTACCAGCGGCGCATGCCGCGCCATTCGAAAATCGCAATGACGACAAGCGATGGCAGGACGCTGACGATCATTGCGAGCTTGGTCAGCGCAACGGTAAGCACGAAGAGCTCGGGGGCGGCAGTTCCTGGCATCGTCCAGGCGGCAACGCAAGCCAGCACGAAGCCCATCAGAACACAGGCCCCGAGATAGCCCCACAGGAGCCGCATCGGCCTACGCAAACCGAGAAGCACCGATCTCAATCCTCGCCATGGTTGGCGATCATCATGGCTTCGAAAGCCAGCCGTTCGGTCTTGCGCATGCGCTCCGACTCCGACTTCAACTGACCGCAGGCGGCCAGAATGTCTCGGCCGCGCGGCGTGCGGATCGGCGAGGCGTAACCGGCCGAATTGATGAAATCGGCAAATTTCTCGATCTGCTCCCAGTCGGAACACTGGTAGTTCGTGCCCGGCCACGGATTGAAGGGGATGAGATTGATCTTAGCCGGAATGCCCTTCAGGAGCTGGATGAGCCCTTTGGCGTCCTCAAGGCTGTCGTTGACGCCCTTCAGCATCACATATTCGAAGGTGATGCGACGCGCGTTCGAAAGGCCGGGATAGGCGCGGCAGGCGTCCATCAATTCCTTCAGCGGATATTTCTTGTTGATCGGCACCAGCATGTCGCGCAGATCGTCGCGCACCGCATGCAGCGAGATCGCCAGCATGACGCCGATCTCCTCGCCGGTCCGATAAATTTCCGGTACGACGCCTGAGGTCGAAAGCGTGATACGGCGCTTGGAGAGCGACAGGCCGTCGCCATCGGAGGCGATCAGCAGCGCCGTCTTGACGCTGTCGAAATTATAGAGCGGCTCGCCCATGCCCATCATGACGATATTGCTGACCTTGCGACCTTCGGCGGGCATGATTGTCCCCTGCGGCGCCTCGCGATCCGGGAAATCGCCGAGGCGGTCGCGCGCCAGTAGGAGCTGCGACAGGATCTCCTCCGCCGTCAGGTTGCGGACGAGACGCTGCGTGCCGGTGTGACAGAAGGAACAGGTGAGCGAACAGCCGACCTGGCTGGAAATGCAAAGCGTGCCGCGGCCCTCTTCCGGAATATATACGGTTTCCACCTCGACCGGCCGGCCGGCGCCCCGCGGCGGGAAGCGCAGCAACCATTTGCGGGTGCCATCATTGGAGACCTGCTCCTCGACGATTTCGGGACGGGCGATGGTGAAATGCGTCTTCAGCATTTCCCGCATGTCCTTCGACACATTCGCCATGGCATCGAAGTCGGAGACGCCGCGCACATAGATCCAGTTCCAGAGCTGGCTGACGCGCATCTTGATCTGCTTGTCGGCAACACCCTTTTCCTTGAGCGCCGCACCCATCTCCTCGCGCGTCAAGCCGATCAGCGAGGGCTTCGGCGAAAGCTCGACCGGCTGCGACACGGGCATCGGCTTCAGCTTGGATGGGGTTATGACATCGATCGCAGGCATAGGATCATTCCAATGGTTCATATCGGCGATGCCCCAAAAGCCGGAAAGCTACGGGCGCGGGCAAGGCACTGAGATCAGAAGGTTCATCTGGTAGCGGGACAGGAAATTGCAATTACACCGCTCGTCGGCGCGGCCTTTAGCATTAATTTCGGCCCGCGTCATCCCTCTTGAAGAAAGACGAAAGGCCAGCCATCCAGGCCGGCCTCATCGCTTTGGTTTCGACGGAAACGCCGATCACTTTGACGTGATCGAGACATCATTGACCTTACTTGCAGCTTTCGATCTGCTTCAGCGCAGCGCTGACGCCCTTCAGGGAGTAGGTGTAGGACGTGCCGGTGCCTTTCTTCGAAGTGGCGGTGACCTTCAGCGAATGGCCGGACTTCAGCGCTGCGACAAGTGCCGGCTCCTGCGCGGCATTCTCGACCCAGGCGGCCTTGTCCTTGGTGAACATCACGAAAGTCTTGTTGTCGATGACGACATCAACCTTGGAATTTTCCTTGAGCGGATAGCCCATCATCGCCTGCGGTTCGTAGGAGATGTTCTGACCCGGACGCTGGGAAACGATGAAGAAGTTGTCGCCATGGTCGATGCCCGAAGCCGGCAACTTTGCCGTCGGCACCGAAAGGACGTAGCAGACCTTGCCGGCGCCGGACTGGTAGGAATAGGCGCCCCAGGCATCGAACTGCTGGATGCGTGTCGGAGCTGCCGGTGCTGCCGCCTGCGCCTGGGCGGGCGCTGCCTGCTTCTTGGTCTTGGTCTGCGCGGATGCGATACCGGTGCCGGCCAGAACGAGCGAGAGGGCGATTGCGAAGCTTTTTACAAACATGGTTTCCTGCCGATTTCTTGCGGTCCAGAGCTCGAGGCGATTTAAATAACGCACGCCTATGCTCGTGAGCTGCCCTATTTTGACTTTATTTAGGTTACCAAACCGTCAACGGGCGGTGATTGCCCCCGATCTGTGCCGTTTCAACCCAAGTGGGCCGGGCCTGAAATGCATCAGGAGGAATTGGAAAACCCGGATGGCGGAACACCACCCTATGGGATCGATTTAAGACAGAAAGATTCAGGCAAGAGTTTGACCTCTCTAAAATCAGGAAGACCTCATAAAGGTCTGGAAACCCGGCAGGAATCCCGCCGGCGTCCATGAGACGGGACTTAAGCCGTTTTTACGGCCTCGGGCTCGTTGGCGAGGGCCCGGTCGGCGGCGTCATAATGCTCCTGGCGGATGTGGCTTTGAATCATGCCGAAGGCGAGCGTCAGCACCGCAACATCATCCGAAAAGCCGATAACGGCGAAGAAGTCGGGGATGATGTCGACCGGCATGACGAAATAGCCAAGCGCGGCCAGCAGAATGCCGCGAACGCGTGTCGGTGTCTGCGGATCGAGCGCACAATAGAAAGCCGCAACGACGTCGCGCGAAAACGGGATATACCGCGCCGCCTTGCGCAAGGTCGGCCAGAACTTGCTGCGCACCGACTTCTCCTGCCGTTCTTGTGTCTCTTCGTCACCAGGCATCAGGATTTCCCCATACTTGATGTCATCCATTCCACGTCATCCCTGTAGGAAGCCCTTTGCCGGGCCGCATAAACATATGGTGATCGGCACCAGCTATTCAATCGGCTCGCCGTGCCGCCGCCTTTTCCATCGCCTTGGCAAGTTTGATGTCCTGTTCCGTCAGGCCGCTCGCGTCATGCGTCGTCAGGTTTACGTCGACGCGGGAATAGACGTTGAACCATTCAGGATGGTGATTGAGCTTCTCCGCCGCGAGAGCCGCCTCCGTCATGAAGCCGAAAGCTTCGACGAAATTGCGGAATTTGAAGCTCTTCGACATCGAAAGGCGATCGGCGGCCAACGTCCAGCCGCTAAGGCCAGCCAGGTTTTCATCGATTGCCGCCGGTTCCAGCTTTTCGTATTTCATAGCAACATCACTCCTCTCTACCGATCGAACGATACTATGGACCGTCACAGAATTCTGTTTGTTTGCGCCGGCAATATCTGCCGTTCACCGCTTGCCGAAGGCATCTTCCGGTATCTTGCGACCGAAGCCGGGCGAAGCTCCGAGTTCGAGATCGATTCGGCCGGCACCGGCGGCTGGCATCAGGGCGAAAGGCCGGACCGCCGCTCCATGGAAGTGGCGTCAGGCCATGGCGTCGATATTTCCGCTCAACGCGCACGCCGCATCGAGGCAGCCGATTTTCATCGGTTCGACCTGATCCTGGCAATGGATCAAGACAATTTGAAGAATTTGCGCAAGATCGCGCCTGCCGATGCGCTCGGCAAGCTGCACCTTTTCAACGCCTTCACGCTTGGCAGCCTCAAAGACATTCCGGACCCCTATTATGGAGGCCACCAGGACTTCGAAGCGGTCTATACCATGCTCTTGGCTGGCTGCAGAGCGCTGTTGCCCATGGCGGGAAAAGCGCTGCGGGCCTCGTGAAGCGGGAAGATCTCTTCGGTGAGATAGGGACCGCCGCCGACCGATTCGCGCGAAGACAACAGCACGAAACGCGCGACCGTGAACGGCGCTGTGTGGAAGTTGCCGCGACCGGAGAGATAGTGCACGACATCATCGACCCGCGATGACTTCAGCCGCGCGAGCGTGACATGCGGCGTGAACTTGCGCGGGTCCGGGGGCAAACCGATGCGCTGGCAGATGCGCTCGATTTCGCCCTGCAGCGCGTACATATCGGGCGTCTGCGTGACGCCGGCCCAGACCGAATGCGGCTTCTTCGAGCCGAAAGAGCCGATGCCTTCCAGCCGGAGCTGGAATTCCGGCCGGTCGATGCGGTCCAGGCGCTCGACGATTTCGTCGGCGGTACGACCGTCGACATCGCCAATGAAACGCAAAGTGATGTGATAATTTTCAACGTCGATCCACCGGGCTCCGGGAAGACCGCCGCGCAACAACGAAAGGCTCATGGCCGCGTTGCGCGGAATTTCGAGGGCGGTAAAAAGTCTCGGCATAACGAGCACTCCCCGAATCTCTTGCAGATAACAGCAGGGAATCATGCAATTGCAGCCGGTGCAAGCTCCTATTTCGCATGTGCGACAATCGTCCCAATGAAACTCGTCACGGCGGGTTGAAAGCGCTGCACCATCACATCGATACCCTGCGGGTTCGGATGCATACCGTCATTCAATTGTAAGTCGGCATGCATCGCGACGCCATCGAGAAAAAATGGATAGAGCGGCAGTTGATATTTGTCGGCAAGCCGTTGGTAGATCGGATTGAACTTGGCTGCATAGTCCGGACCCATGTTCGGCGGCGCCAGCATGCCGGCCAGCAGCACGGGAATGTTGCGCTCCTTCAGCCGGCCGATGATGGCATCGAGGTTTTTCTCCGTCTGTTCGGGCGGAATGCCGCGCAATGCATCGTTGGCGCCGAGTTCGAGGATCACACCGTCGGTTCCATCCGGCACCGACCAGTCGACGCGCGATAGGCCGCCGGAGCTGGTATCGCCGGACACCCCGGCATCGGCAATCGCCACATCCAGGCCCTTGGCCTTCAGCGCCGCCTCGAGCTTGGCGGGAAATCCGTCGCCCGGCGGTAGCTGGTAGCCGGCCATCAGGCTGTCGCCGAGGCCGACCAATTGGATGGTCCGCGCATCGGCGGCACCCGCAGCGCCAAAGAAAAGACCGAAAGCAATGACAGCGAAGTGAAACGCGGCAACTTTAAAACTCATGATCCATTCCCTAAATTCGCGGTAAGGGCCAAATCGCGCCCGCCACGGTCTCTGACGTATATAGGGCGTTCGCATTGGCAAAAACCATCATCGAACTGAAGAAGGCGGATTTGACGCTCGGCAATGCCGCCGCCTCCGTCCACGTGCTGAAAGGCATCGACCTCACCGTTGCCGAAGGCGAATCCGTCGGCATTGTCGGCCCCTCCGGTTCCGGCAAGTCGACCTTGCTGATGGTGCTCGCCGGCCTTGAAAAACTCGACAGCGGCGAACTGTTGATCCGCGACACGCCCCTGCATAGCCTCAGCGAAGACCGCGTCGCCGATTTCCGAGGCCGCAACATCGGCATCGTCTTCCAGTCCTTCCATCTCATCGCCAACATGACCGCGCTGGAAAATGTCGCCGTGCCGCTGGAGCTCGCCAATGTTCGCGACGCCTTCGACCTTGCCCGGCGCGAATTGCAGGCCGTCGGCCTTGGCGAGCGACTGAGCCACTATCCCGGCCAGCTTTCCGGCGGCGAACAGCAACGCGTGGCGATCGCGCGTGCGCTCGCCCCGTCGCCTGCGCTGCTGATCGCCGACGAGCCGACCGGCAATCTCGATACCGATACCGGCCGGCAGATCGCCGATCTGCTTTTCGCTGAGCAGGCAGAGCGCGGCACGACGCTGCTGCTCGTCACCCATGACCCGGCGCTTGCCGCCCGCTGCTCGCGCCAAATCCACGTTCGCTCCGGAGAAATCGAGGGCGACAGCGCCCGCGCGCGGGCCAATCAGGCGGCGATGGCATGACTGCGGCGGGAGAGCGCCTGACGCTTGCCTTTCGCCTGGCGCTGCGCGAATTGCGCGGCGGTCTTGCCGGTTTCTACATATTTCTCGCCTGCATCGCCCTCGGCACAGGCGCAATCGCCGCCGTCAACTCCGTCTCTCGCTCGATCACCGACGCGATCTCGACGCAGGGCCAGTCACTGCTCGCCGGCGACGTCCGCTTCGAACTCAACAATCGCGAAGCGACGCCGGACGAACTGACCTATCTCAACAGTCTCGGCCAGCTCTCCCAATCCACCGGCCTGCGCTCCATGGCTCGCCTGCCCGACGGCTCCGATCAGGCGCTGGTCGAGGTCAAGGCAGTCGACGGCGCCTATCCGCTCTACGGCACCTTCGAGGCCGATCCAGACCAGCCGCTGACAAAGCTGCTCGCAGCCAAGGACGGCACCTACGGCGCCGTCGTCGCTCCGCTGCTGCTGGAGCGGCTGAACCTTAAGATCGGCAGCGAACTGTTGCTCGGTAATGCCAAACTGCGGATCACCGGCACGGTGAAGATGGAGCCGGATTCGGTATCGGAAGGTTTCGGCTTTGCGCCGCGATTGCTCACCAGCCGTGACGCTTTGGTCGCCTCGGGCCTGATCACGACCGGAAGTCTCGTCGAGCAGGTCTATAAGATCCGCATGGACGATCCCGCCAATGGCCTGAGCAACATCGCCGCCCGCGCCAATACAGCCTTCCCGCAGGCGGGCTGGTCCATCAGAACCAGCAACCGGGCCGCACCCGCGCTCGCCGACAACATCACCCGCTTTTCGCAATTTTTGACCCTGGTGGGACTGACGGCGCTCATCGTCGGCGGTGTCGGTGTCGCCAACGCCGTGCGCGCTTTCCTCGATTCCAAGCGCACCACCATCGCAACCTTCAAATGCTTGGGCGCACCGGCCTTGGTCGTGGTGATGATCTACCTGATCCAGATTGCCCTGATTGCGCTCGCCGGCATCGCCTTCGGTCTGGTGCTCGGCGCCATCGCGCCATTGCTCGCCTCGCAGTTCATGGCGGAATTCCTGCCGATTTCGACCGCGCCGCGGCTTTATCCAGGCCCGCTGACACTGGCAGCGCTTTTCGGCCTGCTGACGACGCTTGCCTTCGCCATCCTGCCGCTCGGCCATGCCCGCGAAGTGCCCGCGACGGCGCTGTTCCGGGAGCAGGGTTTCGAAACCCGCCGACTTCCAAGCTGGCCTTATCTGCTTGCCGCCGGTCTGCTGATGGCAGCACTTGCGATGCTTGCGATCTTCACCGCCTATGACCGCTTCATTGCGGTTGTCTTCGTCGTCTCCATCGCCGTCGCCTTCGTCGTGCTGCGCGCCGTTGCCGCCCTGCTGGCGTGGCTTGCCCGCCGCAGCCCGCGCGTCCATTCGCCGGCACTGCGATTGGCGATCGGCAACATCCATCGGCCGGGCGCCCTCACCGCCTCCGTGGTCCTCTCGCTCGGTCTCGGCCTGGCGCTTCTGGTGACCTTGACGCTGATCGACAGCAACATGCGTCACGAGCTCACCGGGCGCATGAGCGAACAGGCGCCGAATTTCTTCTTCGTCGATATCCAGGGCTCGGAGCTCGACGGCTTCCGCAAGGTCGTGCAGGCGCAGGCGCCTGAGGGCAAGCTCGTCGAAGTGCCAATGCTGCGCGGCCGCATCGTCGCCTTCAATGGCGAAGACGTGAGCAAGATGAAGGTGCAGCCAGCCGGCCAATGGGTGTTGCGCGGCGACCGAGGCATCACCTATGCGGAGACGATCCCCGAGAACGCTGCGCTCACCGAAGGGCAATGGTGGGGCAAGGATTACAGCGGCGAACCGCTGGTCTCCTTCTCCGACGAAGAAGGCAAGGCGCTCGGCCTGAAGCTCGGCGATACGGTGACCGTCAACGTGCTCGGCCGCAATGTAACGGCCAGGATCGCCAGCTTCCGCAAGGTCCAGTGGCAGTCGCTGTCCATCAATTTCGTCATGATCTTCTCGCCCAACACCTTCAAGGGCGCGCCGCATGCCTGGCTCGCAACACTCACTGATTCCACAGCGACGTCGGCGCAGGAAGCCGCGATCCTGAAGAATGTCACCAACACCTATCCGACGATCACCAGCGTCCGCGTCAAGGATGCGCTTGATATCGTCAACACCCTCGTCGGCCAGCTTGCCGCCGCCATTCGCGCCGCGGCGTCGGTCGCCCTGATCGCATCCGTGCTCGTGCTGGCGGGAGCGCTTGCGGCGGGAAATCGCGCCCGCACGCATGACGCGGTCGTACTGAAGACGCTCGGCGCGACGCGGGCCATGCTGATCCGCGCCTTCAGCTATGAATATCTGATGCTGGGTGCAGCGACCGCCGTTTTCGCGTTGCTCGCCGGCTCCGTCGCCGCCTGGTACATCGTCAGCCGCATCATGCATCTGCCTTCGGCTTTCCTTCCCGAGGTCGCCTTCTCGACCCTCATCATCGCGCTGCTGCTGACCGTCGGCATCGGGTTGATCGGCACCTGGCGCATTCTCGGCCAGAAGGCCGCGCCGGTCCTGCGTGAACTCTGAGCGCAATACGAAAACCGCTATGGATTTTCGGAAAGGCGTGCCTACGGCCAAGATGCCGGGCCTTAACCGCGCGTCGGGAAATTGCTCGATATTACGCCGATTTAACCCTGCCGCCACCGCTTAGCCCTTGTGCATGCGGCGTGAAAGCCTCATATTCTGTGCAGGCATGCTGGAGCTCCGCAGCGGCGCCTGGGACGAAAGTGCCCGACACGCTACTCACATCGGAGCTTGAAAGAGGAAAACATGGCTGACTTCCGCAATTACCAAAACCGGGCGCCCCAGAGCGGCGCGCAAACCGGTGCGATGATAGATGAGGGCCTTCGAGCTTACATGCTCAAGGTCTATAACCTGATGGCGCTGGGTCTGGCGATCACGGGTTTGGCTGCCTATGTCGCATTTTCGCTCGCCTTCGCTGACGGGCAGATCACAGCTTTCGGCCAGGCGATCTATCTGAGCCCGCTGCGTTGGGTGGTCATCCTCGCTCCCTTGGCGATGGTGTTCTTCCTGAGCTTCAGGATCAATAGCATGAGCGTTGCCGCCGCGACGACCACCTTCTGGGTCTATGCCGCATTGGTGGGCCTGTCGCTGTCGTCGATCTTCATCATCTACACCGGCCAGAGCGTCGTGCAGACTTTCTTCGTGACCGCCGCCTCCTTCGGCGCGCTGTCGCTGTTCGGCTACACGACCAAGCGTAACCTGTCGGCGATGGGCTCATTCATGATGATGGGTCTTTTCGGCCTGATCATCGCCATGCTCGTCAACATTTTCCTGCATTCGTCCGCTCTGCAGTTCGCCATCTCGGTGATCGGCGTACTGATCTTCGCAGGCCTGACCGCCTGGGATACGCAGCGGATCAAGGAAATGTACTATGAAGCCGACGACGTTGCCGTTGCTGGCCGCAAGGCGATCATGGGCGCGCTGACGCTCTACCTAGACTTCATCAACCTGTTCATGTTCCTGCTGCAGTTTATGGGCAACCGCAAATAACTGCTGCGACATGAATGATCGCTCGAAAAGGCGGCTCCGGCCGCCTTTTCTATTTGCCTTGCGGCTTCGCACGCGGCTTTATATCTGCTTCTTGAAATCGCAGATCAGGCAATAAAACGCAGATGTCCTTCCGCCTTCGCAACGCCACATCAGCCGACCTTCCCTTCATCACCGCCATCTATCGCGACTCCGTTTTGAACGGCACGGCAAGTTATGAGATCGTCCCGCCCGGCGAAGAGGAGATGGCGGGCCGTTTCCAGGCGATCCGCGACAAGGGTTACCCTTATATCGCCGCCGAAGGCGAGGACGGCGCCTTTCTGGGCTATGCCTACGCCTCCGCATTTCGCACGCGCCCGGCCTACCGCTGGATGGTGGAGGATTCGATCTATCTCGCGCCCGAAGCGCGCGGCCGTGGCATCGGCAAAGCGCTGCTGGCAAGTCTGGTGGAAACCTGCCAGACCCTCGGCTTCCGCCAGATGATCGCCGTCATTGGCGGCGCCCACCCGGCCTCCGTCGCCCTTCACCGCGCCGCCGGCTTTACGGAGACGGGCCTGTTGAAGGGCACCGGCTACAAGCACGGCCGCTGGCTGGACACGATGTTGATGCAAAAGGTGCTGGGCGAGGGCGCGGAAACCGACCCGGATCCCTCAGTCTATCCGGGGACGTTGTTTGGGGGGTAGTATCGGCCTGCTTATATGCCGAGCCCCTGATACCCCCCTCTGTCAGCTTCGCTGGCATCTCCCCCACAAGGGGGTGATTAGTAATCCGTAGCGCCCTATTGCCTCAAACAAACATCGAACCTGTTGAAATTGCCGTTTGTTGTTTTGTGGGTGACGATCGGCAAACCCCCAATGATCTCCCCCTTGTGGGGGAGATGTCACGACAGTGACAGAGGGGGTACCGCACTCTCCGCAAACATATAGCCAGTGAAGAGAAACTACTTCTCAACAAGCTTGAGCTGCTTATCGAAAACCTTCAGCACCTGGTTCAGGTCATGGCCGCGCTTCAGGATCATGCCGTTGGTATTGATCACCGAAAACGCACCCTGCTTGGCGGCGAGCTTGGGATTTTTCTCGATGCGGAAGAGTGGCAGCTCGCCCGAGCGCTTGAAGACAGAGAAAACCGCCTTTTCCCGGAGATGGTCGATGGCGTAGTCCCGCCATTCGCCCTCGCCGACCATGCGGCCGTAGATCCACAGGATCGCGTCCAGCTCCCTGCGATGGAAGGTCACCGGCAGCGGGTCCCTACTCTGTTTGTATTCTCTGAGATCAACGACGACGGAAGAAGTGGTGTCGACGGAACGGCTTTCGCCGTGTCGCAATTCCGGCTGATCAGTCATCAATCCCCCAGGGGTTGTGTCATGACAAGAAGATGACAGTTTGCCTCAGCCACACCAAATTGCAAGACCAGGAGCCACTCACAATTTCTTGCGCTTGCAGGAAAGCATCTTGGGGCCGCCGTATTTCAGTCAAAACCACGCCCCATTTAGCGGAACTATAGGGCTCGGTTTGGTGCCGCCGCGCCAGACCGAGCCCGGTCGGGGGCGTGTCGACCGAACCCCAGCCCCGAATGCGCCCTCGCCGGGCACTCCCCTCTTTTCGGCTCCAGCCGAAATAGAGGACTTTTCGGCTCCAGCCGAAAGAGAGGACTTACGGCTCCAGCCGAAGCCGCGAACTTCGACTGATGTCGAAAATGCAGATCAGCCGTCGGTCCCGATCGTCAGCACGGTCGCGCCGATAATCGCCGCCGGGTCGCCGGATGGCGTCGAGGACTGCAGCAGAACTGCAAGGCCACGCCGGCCGGTTCTCTCCAAGACATTGGCGGGCAGCACGACATTCATTTCCTTGCCGTCCCACATGCCGACAGTCTCGACGTCCGAAACCGAGTGGAGATAGGTAATCTGCTGGCCGCTATTTTCGCCGGCCTTCGGAGACACCTGCTGTTCCCTGTCAAAATAAGCGACAACCACATTGGCCCGGCCCTGACCAGCGCCGATCTTGATCTCCAGTTCATCGCCCTTCATCGCAGCACTGACGGGGACCGTCAGGCCCTTGCCCTGCCGCTGGAAGTCGTCGATCTTGACGTTGATGGCGTTTAGATCGGCACCGTTCAGATGGTCGCGGCCGTTGATGATCGCCTGCGGCGTATAGACCCCGCTGCGGCCGAGCGTACGGGCATAGGCATATTGCCGAGCCGTATTGTCCTTGGACGCCATCGTGTCGTTCCAGCCGAGATAATTCCAATAATCGACGTGATAGGCGAGTGCGACGACGTCGCCCTGGCGGATCAGCTTCTGAAACGCAGCATCGGCCGGCGGGCAGGAGGCGCAGCCCTGAGACGTGAAGAGTTCGACGACGCCCTTGATTTTGGCAAGCTCCTGCGCATGCAGCGAACTTGCGAGCGCGATGCCTGCTAGAAGTGGAACCAAAAACCGTAAGCGCATGCCGTTTTACCTCTTTCTCAGACCTCTAAAGCCATGTGCTGGCGGGACACCCGAACCGCTTAGCGCTTCTCAGGATATCCGAAGGGCCTCATCAAGCCTGATAAATCTGAAACAAGAGATAATCGCTAAGCACGATGACGCAAAGTCACGAAGGGGTGAGACGGAGGCCCGGAGAGGTTAGCGTCGTACACATCGGCGTGAAAAACAAGACACCGCCGGAGAGCTGTGCTCCGGCGGCGTGTATAAGTCATTTCAATGCCAATCAGGCCGCGAGATCGCGCAGAACGGTCTGCAGGATGCCGCCGTTGTTGACGTAGGTCACCTCATCCAGCGTATCGATGCGGCAGATGATCGGAACGTCCTTCACCGTGCCGTCGCCATAGGTGATCTTGGCGATCTTGCGTTCACGCGGCTTGATATGTTCCAGGCCTTCGATCGTGACTAGCTCGTCGCCCTTCAGGGCGAGGCTTGCCCAGGTGGTGCCGTCCTCGAAGACGAAGGGGATAACGCCCATGCCGACCAGGTTCGAGCGGTGGATACGCTCGAAGGACTGGGCGATCACGGCGCGTACGCCGAGCAGGTTCGTGCCCTTGGCAGCCCAGTCGCGCGACGAACCGTTGCCGTATTCGACGCCGGCGAAGATCACGAGCGGAACGCCCTCAGCCTTGTACTGCATGGCCGCATCGTAGATCGACGTCTCTTCCTTGGACGGATAATGGATGGTGTAGCCACCTTCCTTGCCGTTCGGTCCGAGCATGTGGTTGCGGATGCGGATGTTGGCGAAGGTGCCGCGCATCATGACCTCATGATTGCCGCGGCGCGTGCCGTACTGGTTGAAGTCGGCAACGCCGACGCCATGGCCGATCAGATAGGAACCGGCTGGTGAAGCAGCCTTGATCGAACCGGCCGGGGAAATGTGGTCGGTGGTGATCTTGTCGCCGAAGAGGCCGAGAACGCGAGCGCCCTTGATGTCGGAAACGCCGGCGCCGGTCTTGCCCATGCCGACGAAGTAAGGCGGATTCTGCACATAGGTCGAGTTGTCGTCCCAGGCATAGGTCTGGCCCGGAGGAACCTGCACGGCCTGCCAGTTGGCATCGCCCTTGAAGACGTCGGCGTACTTGGTTTCATAAAGTTCGCGGGTGACGTATTTCAGGATGAATTCCTGCACTTCCTGCGAGGTCGGCCAGATGTCCTTGAGGAAGACCGGCTTGCCGTTCTGGTCCTCGCCGATCGGCTCCTTCGTCAGATCCATCTGCACCGTGCCGGCGAGCGCATAAGCGACGACGAGCGGCGGGGAAGCAAGGTAGTTTGCCTGGACGTCCGGCGAGATACGGCCTTCGAAGTTGCGGTTGCCGGAGAGAACGCCGGAAACGATAAGGCCCTTGTCGTTGATCGTCTTCGAGATCGGCGCCGGCAGCGGGCCGGAATTGCCGATGCAGGTGGTGCAGCCGAAGCCGACCAAGTTGAAGCCGAGTTTATCGAGATCGGCCTGCAAGCCAGACTTGGCGAGATATTCGCCAACAACCTGCGATCCAGGCGCCAGCGAGGTCTTGACCCAGGGCTTGGTCTTCAGGCCCTTGGCAACGGCGTTGCGGGCGAGCAGGCCGGCAGCGATCAGCACCGATGGGTTCGAGGTGTTGGTGCAGGAGGTGATGGCGGCGATGGCGACGTCGCCATGGCCGAGATCGAAATCCGTGCCTTCGACAGCATAACGGTTCGAAAGCTGGCCGGGCTTCTTGTATTCGGTGTCCATCGAGGTCGCGAAACCGGAAGCGATGTTTTCCAGCGCAATGCGGCCTTCCGGGCGCTTCGGGCCAGCCATCGACGGCACGACGTCGTTGAGGTCGAGTTCCAGCGTGTCGGTGAATACGAGATCGGAACCGTCGCCTTCGCGCCACATGCCCTGAGCCTTCGAATAGGCTTCGACGAGAGCAATACGGTCCTTCGCACGGCCGGACATGTTGAGATAGTTCAACGTTTCCTTGTCGACCGGGAAGAAGCCGCAGGTCGCACCGTATTCCGGACCCATGTTGCCGATGGTGGCGCGGTCGGCGAGCGGCATGTTGTCGAGGCCGGGACCGAAGAATTCGACGAACTTCGAAACGACGCCCTTCTTGCGCAGCATCTGCACGACCGTCAGCACGAGGTCGGTCGCGGTGACGCCTTCCTTGAGCTTGCCGGTCAGCTTGAAGCCGATGACTTCGGGCAGCAGCATGGAGACCGGCTGGCCGAGCATGGCAGCTTCAGCTTCGATACCGCCAACGCCCCAGCCGAGAACGCCGAGACCGTTGATCATGGTCGTGTGCGAGTCTGTACCGACGCAGGTGTCCGGATAGGCGATGGTTTCGCCGTCTTCTTCCTTCGTCCAGACGGTCTGGCCGAGATATTCGAGGTTGACCTGGTGACAGATGCCGGTGCCGGGGGGAACGACGCGGAAGTTCTTGAATGCCTGCTGGCCCCATTTCAGGAAGCGGTAGCGCTCGCCGTTGCGCTGATATTCCAGCTCGACGTTCTTGGCGAAGGCTTGCGGCGTGCCGAATTCGTCGACGATAACCGAGTGGTCGATGACGAGGTCGACGGGAACCAGCGGATTGATCTTTTCCGGATCGCCGCCGAGCGACACCATCGCGTCGCGCATGGCAGCGAGATCGACCACGGCCGGAACGCCGGTGAAGTCCTGCATCAGCACGCGCGCCGGGCGATAGGCGATTTCGTTCTCGACGGTGCCCTTGTTGGTCAGCCATTCGGCGATCGCAACGATATGGTCCTTGGTGACCGACTGCCCATCCTCGAAGCGCAGCAGGTTTTCCAGCAATACCTTCATGGAATAAGGCAATTTGGACACACCGGGCAGACCATTGGCTTCAGCCTTGGGCAGGCTGAAATAGACATAGTCTTTCCCGTTCACGGTCAGCGTGGAACGACAATTGAAACTGTCAAGAGATTTAGACACGAGAGACCCCGTTTCTGATAGCCAACACAGTCGTGCGAACGCCTATGCACTTTATGCACATCAGGATGCGGGTACGGCCATTTCCGCTGTCCGCACGTAAGGCAGAAAACCTTATGTTCGGCGCAAGGATGAAATTCACGCCGACCGCTGGCGTGGTTGCGGGTCTTATAGATAATTTCGTAAAGACTTGCCAGAGTGACAAAGCGCAAATTTGGACAATTTTTTGCGCGCTGCGGCAACGAAAACGGGGAAAGCCTGAGCGGATGCATCTAAGCGCTGAAAACCTGGCGGCAAGGCGGGGCGAAGACCTGATTTTCACGAATGTTTCCTTTAGCTTGGGCAATGGTGAGGCCCTCATTTTGACCGGCCGCAACGGCTCGGGAAAATCGACGCTTCTGCGTGTTGTTGCGGGCCTGCTAAAGCAGGAAAAGGGCCGCGTCGTTTTCATCGATTCCGAGGGCGAATCAGACCGCCCGCCATGCGAGGTCAGTCACTATCTCGGCCATCGCAATGCGATGAAATCCGAACTCAGCGTGGCCGAAAATCTGGCCTTCTGGAAAACCTTTCTCGGCGACATGGCAGGCGGCTTCGGTCTGGATGTCGACGAAGCGGCCGAAGCTGTCGGCCTTGCCGGCATTACCCACCTGCCCTTCGGCTATCTCTCCGCCGGCCAGCAACGCCGCATCGCCTTCGCCAAACTGCTGGTCGCCCATCGCCCGATCTGGATCCTCGATGAACCGACGGCAGCGCTGGACGCGGCGGCGGATCGGCTGCTTGCGGATCTGATCACAGCCCATCAGAGGTCCGGAGGCATCGTATTGGCGGCGACCCATCAGCCGCTGGGTCTTTCGAATGCGCGGGAAATGCGGATGACCGGGTTTGCTGGAGTGAGTGCGGGGGTTTGGGGATGATAGCTCCGCATATAAGCAAAGATTGTCTTTCGCCTCGCTCAAGACGCTCATCGCTGACGCTCCGAGCGACCCCCCTCTACCCCTTCGGGGCATCTCCCCCACAAGGGGGGAGATCACGAGCGGCAACCTCTCACCTCGCTCAACTTCAAAATGCTCTGCGAATTCGGGAAGCGATTACCTGGAGGGAGCCGAGCCGCAGGTTACCAATCTCCCCCCTTGTGGGGGAGATGTCACGAAATGACAGAGGGGGGTGGCGAGAAGCCAAAGCTTCTCGCGCCTTGAGCACTGCGAAAGGCAATCTCGCGACGTTCCCGGAAAGCCATCACCCATGACCGCCCTCTTCCTCCGCGACCTCCGACTTTCGGTCCGCGCCGGTGGCGGCGCGCTCATCGGCATCCTCTTCTTTCTCACCGTCGTCGCCGTCATTCCCTTTGGCGTCGGCCCCGACCTGAAGCTCTTGTCGCGTATCGGCCCGGCCATCGTCTGGATCGGCGCGCTGCTGTCCGCCTTGCTCGGCCTCGATCGCCTGTTTCAGGCCGAACGCGATGACGGATCGCTCGATCTGCTGGTCATGCAGGAAACGCCGCTCGTGCTGACCGTGCTCACCAAATGCGCCGCGCACTGGACGGCGACCGGCCTGCCGCTGGTCATCGCCTCGCCATTGCTCGGCCTCTTCATGAACATGAACGAGATGGCGATCGGCGCGACAGCGCTGACTTTGCTCGTCGGCTCGCCGGCGATCACCTTCATCGGCGCGGTCGGCGCCGCCGTTGCCGTCGCCTTGCCGCGTGGCGGGCTGCTCGTGTCGATCCTGGTGCTGCCGCTGACCATTCCCGTGCTGATCTTCGGCGTCAGCGCCACCTATGCCGCCGTCCAAGGTCCTCAGCCCTTCCTGCCACCTTTCCTGATCCTGATGGCCCTGACCTTATTCTTTGCCGTGCTCGGGCCTGCGGCGGCGGCTCTTGCCTTGCGCAACACGACGGATTGATCGCCCGGAAATGCTGGGGTCGATTGCCGTATAAGCGATATCAGTTTAAACAGGAAAAATGAGCGATATCAGTCCTGCGATCAGCCGATTTTCCGACCTCGCCAACCCGACACGGTTCCTGGCGCTTTCGGCGCGTCTTATTCCCTGGCTGGCGGCCATATCGGCCGTGCTCTTCGCGATCGGCCTCTATCTCGCCTTCTCGACCGAGGGCGACTACCAACAGGGCGATACCGTCCGCATCATGTATATCCACGTGCCGGCCGCCTGGCTGTCGATGATGTGCTATACGATCATGAGCATGTCGGCGATCGGCACGCTGGTCTGGCGCCATCCGCTCGCCGATGTCGCCGCCAAGGCTGCCGCGCCGCTCGGCGCCGCCTTTACCCTGGTTGCCCTCGTGACCGGCTCGCTCTGGGGCAAGCCGATGTGGGGCACCTATTGGGTCTGGGATGCCCGGCTCACTTCGGTCTTTATCCTTTTCCTGATGTATCTCGGGTTGATCGCGCTGAACCGCGCCATGGACGATCCGTCGAAGGCAGCGCGGGTCAGCGCCGTGCTGATCCTTGTCGGTTTCATCAACATTCCGATCATCAAGTTCTCGGTCGATTGGTGGAACACGCTACACCAGTCCGAAAGCATTATGCGCGTGGGCGGCCCGACCATCGATGCGCAATTCCTGTGGCCGCTCTTCACTATGGCGCTTGCCTTCACGCTGCTATTCTTCACGCTGCATCTGATGGCGATCCGCAACGAGATCTGGCGTCGCCGTATCGCCGCGCAGCGCCGTATCGCCGCGCGCATGGCCGCCCGGGAGGAATAGCATGACGCATCCCTTCTATGTCTACGGCTCCTATGGTTTTACCGCCGCCATGATCATCGCCGTTATCGCCTGGACCTGGATCGACGGGCGTCTGCGCCGCAAGGAAATCGCCGCACTCGAAGCCTCCGGAATCCGCCGCCGGTCGCAGCGCACGCCGGAAGGCAAGGCGAAATGAGCTTGGGAACCGAAGAAGGCAACAAGCCGAAATCGGCGGGCACCGGCCGCTATCTGCTGGCGCTCATTCCGCTGATCGTCTTTGCCTGCATTGCCCTTGCCGTCGGCAAGGTGATGTATGATCAGGAAGTCCACGGCACCGATATTTCCGCCATCCCCTCTGCCCTGATCGGCACAAAAGCCCCGACATTGGCGCTCGCTCCGCTCGGCGGCTCCAACCTGCCGGCGCTGACAGACAATGCCATCAAGGGCAAGCTGACGCTCGTCAACGTCTTCGCCTCCTGGTGCCTCCCCTGCCGCGAGGAACATCCGGTCCTGAAACAACTCGCCAAGGACGGACGACTGAACATCGTCGCCATCAACTATAAGGACACGGGCGAAAACGCCCTGCGTTTCCTCGGCGAACTCGGCAATCCCTATAGTGCCATCGGTGTCGATCCGAATGGTTCGGCGGCCATCGACTGGGGCGTCTACGGCATCCCCGAATCCTATCTCGTTTCCCCCGACGGTACGATCCTCTACAAACAGGTCGGGCCTTTTACCGCGACCAGCCTGAAGGAAGGGCTGTATCCGGCGATCGAAAGGGCCCTGGCCAAGCCGGCGTCTTGAATACCTTCTCCCCTCGGGGAGAAGGTGCCCGAAGGGCGGATGAGGGGGCCGAGTAGCGAAGCGACGAGGGCGTTGAGCGGCAAGCGAAAGGCAATCTGCCAGTAACGCCCCCTCACCCGGCGCCTTCGATAAACTCAGGGGCGCCACCCTCTCCCCGATGGGGCGAGGGTTAAAGCCCGCCCTGCCAGGTCTTGATCGCCTCGATCGGCCAGACCAGCATGATGATGTTCAGCGTGAGATTGTCGCGGATCAGCCAGCCGGTGAGCAGCTCGAAGAAGATGGCGATCACGACGGTCAGCGCGACCGGCGCACGCCATGCGAACAGGAAGCCGCCGACCATGAACACCGCGTCCATCGCGGAATTCAAGATGCTGTCGCCGACATAATCGAGCGAGATCGTTGCTGCGCGGTAGCGGTTGATGATGATCGGCGAATTCTCAAGCAGCTCCCAGCCGGATTCGATCAGCATAGCAACGAACAAGCGCATCGACAGCGGCTTGCGGCGCATGGCGAGATGCGTCAGCCCAAAGAACAGGAAACCGTGAATGATATGCGACGGCGTATACCAGTCGGCGAGATGCTGCGAATTGCCGCTGGAATTGACGACGGGCTCGAAGAGCTTGACATAGCCGCAGGTGCAGATCGGCACCCGGCCCATCATATATTCCGCGACGATCTGGACGAGCAGAACCACAGCACAGGCAATCAACCAGAAGCTCTGCTGCCGGTAGCGATTTTCGGCGTCAGCCAGCGCCGTCATTCTTCGGTTTCCGCCGGCGGATTGACCGTATGCTTCATGATCAGCGGCATCTGCGACAGGGTGAAGATGATGGTGATCGGCGTCGTACCCCAGACCTTGAACAGCACCCAGAGATTATCCGCGGCTTTGGCATCGGGCAGGTAATACCAGTTCGACCCGCGCCAGACGATTTCGTTGAGCACGGCGAGAAACAGAAAGAAGACGCCCCAGCGCATGGTGAGCTTGCGCCAGCCGTCGCTATCCAACTGGAAGGCAGCGTTGAAGACATAGCCGAGCAGCGATCTGCCAAAGGCAAGCCCGCCGAGCAGCACCACGCCGAGAAGGGCGTTGATGATGGTCGGCTTCATCTTGATGAAGGTCTCATTCTGCAGATAGATGCCGAGCGCGCCGAAAGTGACGACGACGATGCCGGAGATGAAAGGCATTAGCGGCAGGTGGCCGAGCATGACTTTCGAGACGACGAGCGAGATCACCGTTGCAGCCATGAAGAGGCCGGTGGCAACGAAGAGAGGTCCGCCGAGCGCCGCCAGTTGCGGAAAATGCTGCGCCAGCCATTCGCCGCGCAGATTGCCGAAATAGAAGACCAGCAGCGGCCCGAGCTCCAGCACCAGCTTCAGCAGCGGATGATGCTTGTCGGCAGCACTTGGGGTGAGATCACTGTCGCTGGTCGTCATCGCGGCACTTTCATGGTCATGGGACTGGGCATTGTCATCGAATTTCATCTTGTCGTTCATTGACCGATCCCGGCAATGGCCTGGGCAAAATCCTCAGCCTCGAAGGGCTCGAGATCGTCTACACCTTCGCCGACGCCGATGAAATAGACCGGCAGCTTGTGCTTGGCCGAGATGGCCACCAGGATGCCGCCCCGTGCCGTGCCGTCGAGCTTGGTCATGATCAGACCGTTGACGCCCGCGACATTGCGGAAGATTTCCACCTGATTGAGCGCATTCTGGCCAGTGGTCGCATCCAGCGTCTGCAGGACGGTGTGCGGCGCATCCGGATCGAGCTTGCCGAGAACCCGGACAATCTTTTCCAACTCCGCCATCAGCTCCGCCTTGTTCTGCAGCCGCCCGGCGGTGTCGATGATCAGCACGTCACTCTTATTGGCCTTGGCCTGCTGAAAGGCATCGAAAGCAAGGCCGGCGGCATCGGCGCCGAGCTTGGTGCCGATGAATTCCGACTTGGTGCGGTCGGCCCAGATCTTCAACTGCTCGATGGCAGCGGCGCGGAAGGTATCGCCGGCGGCCACCATGACCTTCAGGCCCGCGCCGGACAATTTCGCCGCCAGCTTGCCGATCGTCGTCGTCTTGCCGGTGCCGTTGACGCCGACTATGAGGATGACATGCGGCTTGTGACTGAGATCGAGCTGCAACGGCTTGGCAACCGGCTTCAGCACCTTGGCGATTTCCTGCGCCATGATCCGGCTGACATCCTCGCCGGTCACATCCTTGCCGTAGCGTTCCGAGGCCAGCGTATCGGTGACCCGCATCGCGGTCTCGACGCCAAGATCGGCCTGGATCAGCAGGTCTTCCAAATCCTGCAGCGTCTGATCGTCAAGCTTGCGCTTGGTGAAAAGCGCCGTGATCTGGCCGGTGAGCTGCGATGAGGTGCGCGCCAGGCCGGCGCGCAGGCGCTGGAACCAGGTCTGCCTTTGCCTCGGGGCTTCAGGTGCCGGCTCGGGAATGCTGGAGGCAGTGATGAAGCCTTTGGGAAGGATAGGAGCGTCGGCAGGGGTTTCGGATGAAGGCTCGGAGTCTGCAGGAGCTTCGGTGATTTCCGACGAAAGTTCCGCGTCGGCCGAGGCTTTCTCACCCCCCTCTGTCCTGGCGGACATCTCCCCCACAAGGGAGATCGTTTCGGAGGCGGTCTCATCAGGTTCATCACCAACTTCGCTCGCCACAGGATGCTCTGCCGTAGCAGCTTTCTCAGCCTCGATCACCTGAGCATTCAACGCAGCGCGAATGTCTTCTACCTGCCCTTCTGGTTCCGAAGGCGCATCACTCTCCAAACGATCTCCCCCCTTGAGGGGGAGATGTCCCGAAGGGACAGAGGGGGGTGACGCCGGCTCGGCAAACTCGGAGTTAATAGAACGTTCCGCGATAGGCGCCACTTGCTCCGGAACGGACGTTTCAACACCCGGCGCCTGCTCTTCCGTCGGCTTTTCGCGGCCGAAGGTGAAGACTTTTTTGATGAAATTGAGCGCCATGAAAATTCCGTGAGCGAGTAGGATCAGGCCGCGTCGGCGGCCGCAAGTTGCATGTCGAGATGCTTGCCATTGTGGCCGGTGATCGCCACCTGCACAAGGTCGCGCGGTCTGAGGCTTGGGGCTGCGACAAGCGTGAAGTTTTCCGTATGCGCCAGCCCGTTATTTTCCACGAGCAGCCATTGCCGCGTGCCGACCATGGAGTCGAGATGGGACTGATGCAGCTTTTGTCCAGTCGAGCGCAGGCGGCCAGCGCGTTCCTTGACCAGCGCCCGGTCGAGTTGCGGCATCCGCGCGGCCGGCGTGCCGGGACGCGGGCTATAGGGAAAGACATGCAGATGCGCAATGCCAACCTCTTCCGCCAGGCTGACGGCGTTTTCGAACATCGCTTCCGTTTCGGTCGGAAAACCGGCGATCATATCGGCGCCAAAACTCATTTCCGGCCGCAGACGGCGAGCATCCGCTATGAAACGAACGGCATCGGCGCGCAAATGTCGCCGCTTCATCCGCTTCAGGATCATGTCGTCGCCATGCTGCAGCGACAGATGCAAATGCGGCATGAAGCGCGGCTCGTCGGCGATCAGGTCCATCAGATGTTGATCGGCCTCGATGCTGTCGATCGAGGAAAGCCGCAAGCGGCGGATCTCAGAAATCTGTTTCAGCAGCGTCTTCGCCAGAAGGCCCAGCGTCGGCTGACCGGGCAGGTCGGCGCCGTAGCTGGTGGCATCGACGCCGGTCAAGACGATCTCGCGATAACCGCTTTCGACGAGATTGCGCGCCTGGCTCACCACCGCGCCCATCGGCACGGAACGGGAATTGCCGCGGCCATAGGGAATGATGCAGAAGGTGCAGCGGTGGTCGCAGCCATTCTGTACCTGGATAAAGGCGCGTACATGCCCGTCAATATGCCTGATCATCTGCGGCGCGGTTGCCCGCACGCTCATGATGTCGTTGACGCGCAGCTTCTCTTCGGCCGAAACGCCGAAATCCGGCAGGGAACGATAGGAAGCGCTCGCCAGCTTCTCCTCATTGCCGAGCACGGCATCCACTTCGGCCATTTCGGCGAAAGTCTGTTTTTCCGTCTGCGCGGCGCAGCCGGTGACGATAATGCGGGCATGGGGATTGTCGCGCCGTGCGCGGCGGATCGCCTGGCGCGCTTGGCGCACCGCCTCGCCGGTGACGGCGCAGGTATTGACTAGGATGGCGTTGTTGAGCCCGGCTTTCTCGGCCTCGGCCCGCATCACTTCTGACTCATAGGTGTTGAGACGGCAGCCGAAGGTGATGACCTCGACCCCGCTCACTGCGCCTGAGCTCCCTGCTCCTGATCGCGCGTCCAGCGACCCGTCACGGGATCGACGGAGCCTGACCATTCCCATTCCGCCGGACCGGTCATGACGACATGATCGTCGCTTTCCCGCCACTCTATGGTGAGCTGGCCCGAGGCAGGGGCAGAGGCGACGTCGATCGTCACCTTGCGGCCGGTCCGACCCGTGCGCGCCGCGCTGACGGCGGCTGAACAGGCGGCCGAACCGCAGGCCAGCGTCAGCCCCGCGCCACGCTCCCAAGTGCACGTGCGCAGCATGGTCGGCGAAAGCACCTGCGCCAAGGTGATATTGGCACGCTCGGGAAACATCGGATGGTTTTCGAGCAGCGGCCCGAAGCGGGCGAGATCGTAGGACATCGGATCCTTGTCGACCCAGAAGACCGCATGCGGATTGCCCATCGACATGGCCGAAGGCGAATGCAAGACAGGATTGTCGATCGGCCCGATCTGCAGCTCGATGCGGCGCGTATCGGCAAACTCCTCCGCGAGCGGGATCTTGTCCCACGCGAAGATCGGCTTGCCCATATCGACCGAAATCGTGCCGTCCTCGTGCTCGACGGCATTCAGAATGCCGGCGACGGTCTGGAAGGTGAACATCTTCTTGCCGGTCTCGGCGGCAAGCGCCTGCACGACGCAGCGCGTGCCGTTGCCGCAGGCCTGCGCCTTGGTGCCGTCGGAATTCAGAATATCGATCCAGGCGTCGGTACCCTCTGCCTTCGGATCGTGGATCGCCATGATCTGATCGAATTCCGTGGCCGGATCTGCATTCAGCGCAATCGCTGCAGCCGCTGTCACCACGTCTTTGCGGCCACGCATGTCGACAACCAGGATCTTGTTGCCAAGCCCGTTCATCCGCGCGAATTCGACCGTGTTGCTCATGGTGTGCCAGTCCGTCTCTGTATCGCGATGTATATGGCGGAAACGCATGGGAATTACCAGTGCCATGATCAGGGGGGCGGATTGCGACGCCGCGGGCCTCCTCATTGAGAGACGCAGAATGTGCCCTGCGTGGCCAGTCTTACGGGCCGCTCACCATTGGAGCCCCGGTTACATTTCAGAACGATGGCCCTGGCTTTAAGCGTGGCAACTCAGCAACTTAAATTCGTATATTACTGACATATACATCAAGTATCATGGCGGCGTTGCCGAGGGAAAATCGTGGTGCATTCGCGGCCGCATCAGAGCCGCGACGCTTCGGGTAAGCGAACGAAATCTTGAATGTCGAACGAGCTCTTCTGCTTCGAATGCCGCTCAAATCCATATCAAGAGGGAAGTCACAATGCATATTAAGGGCCTTCTTCTCGGCTCCGCTGCTGCGCTCGCAGCAGTATCCAGCGCTCACGCAGCCGACGCCATCGTTGCCGCTGAACCGGAGCCGCTCGAATACGTTCGCATCTGCGACGCATTCGGTGCAGGCTACTTCTTCATTCCGGGCACCGAAACCTGCCTTAGGATCGGCGGCAAGGTTCGCACCGAGGGTCAGTGGAAGGATCCCTACAATCGCGACAGCAACTTCGGCACGAAATGGCATACCCGCGCAGAATTGAACGTCAACACGGCAACCGACACCGAATACGGCCCGCTGAAGACCGAAACCATCGTTCGTTGGGACTGGAATGACGGCGGCTCCACCGGTACGAACCTGCTATGGGCCTATATCAACCTTGGCGGCTTCAGCGTTGGCAAGCTTGACTCGCAATACAACCTGTTCATGGGATATGCCGGCGACGTCATTCAGGACGACGTGATCTATGACGGCCCGTACGAACTCAACCAGTTGACCTACAACTACGACGCCGGCAACGGCTTTACGGCGGTCATCTCGCTGGAAGACAGCAACTCCGGCACCACCAGCACCGCTTATGGCGGCGCCTGGCAGTTGTCCGAGGCTGACCACTATGCTCCGAACGTCGTTGCCGGTGCTGGCTACAAGGCTGGCGCTTGGCAGTTCCGCATTGTCGGCGGTTATGACTCCATCGTCGAAGAAGGCGCCATCAAGGCCCGTGTGGACACTGACTTCGGCGCCTTCTCGGCCTTCTTGATGGGCGGCTGGAACACCGATGGCGACAAGCTGAACCAGTATGCCGGTTCGAACCAGAACGTCTCCGCATGCACCACGTCTGACGGCGTTGTTCACGGCGCAGATTGCGGCTGGGGCGACTGGGCGCTTTGGGGCGGTGTTGGCGTTCCGATCAACGAAAAGCTGAAGTGGAACCTGCAGCTCGCCTACACCGACTCGAAGATCTTCGAAGCAACGACGAACGTGAAGTTCAACCCCGTCAAGAACCTGCTCATAGAGCCGGAAGTCACATACGTTCATTACGACCTGCCGGGCGATGACACCTTCTCCGGCATCCTTCGTTTTGAGCGCACGTTCTAATGCCTACCGCATTTGCCTGAACACCCACGAAGAATGACAGGTCCGCGCCTCCCCGTTGGGTCTTTCATTCGAGATGTCGGAACGACTAAAGGAAAACCCATGAAGAAGATCATCATGCTCGCGGCAATGGGAATGGTTTGCACCAACGCGATCGCCGGACCCATGTATAATTCCAAATCGATGACCTGTTCGTCGGTCCGCGATAAAATGGCGCAGGAAGGCACTGTGGTGCTGCAATATCCGTCAAGCCATCCGGGCCTTATGATGTACAATCGTTACGTATCGAATTCGATGTCCTGCCTCGGACAAGGAGCGATGGCCAGCGCCAGCGTTCCCACCAGCGACGATCCGAAATGCAAAATGAAGACCTGCAATTTCACCACCGGAAAAGGTCCGAATAAGAACCACTAGCGTATCCGTTTCCGTCCGGAATTGCGGAAAATAAAGAGATAGAGCGTTTCAGCGTTTCCATGAAAGCTGAAACGCTCAGACAACCGGTACGTCGAAGACTTCCCCTGCCCTCAGCGGCCTGAAGCGATCCGCCTCCACGCCTTCCTCCCGCAGCGCCGCATCCAGCGCCTTGACCGGCGCATCGATCGCCTCGTCGGTGAGCTGGAAGGTCGCGAAATGGTGGCCGGCGACGTGAGCGGCATTGCAGAGCTTCATGCCCTTGACCGCTTCTTCCGGATTCTGATGCTGGCCCTTCATGAACCAGCGCGGCTCATAGGCGCCGAAAGGCAGGATGGCGAGGCGGAAGCCACCATGCTTTTGCCGCGCCGCCTCATAATTCAAGCCGCCATGAAAGCCGGTGTCGCCGATATGGTAGATCTTGCCGGCGGGAGTCGTGATGACGAAAGCGGCCCAGAGCGCCATGCGGCGATCGCCGGTGCCACGCGCCGACCAGTGATGGCAGGGCTCGGCGTCGACGACCACCTTGTCGGTGACGCTGATGCGATCGCCCCAATCCATCGTCGCGATCCGCGCGTCGGGCGCCCCGCGGCGGATAATGGCATCATTGCCGAGCGGCGTGAGGATTTTCGGCGCATGCGTCTCGTGCAATCGCTTCAGCGTCGCGAGGTCGAGATGGTCATAGTGATTGTGCGAGACCAACACGAGATCGATCGGCGGCAAGTCTTCGAAGCGGATGCCGGGCGGAACCGCCCGCTTGGGCCCGATGAAGGTGAAAGGGCTCACGCGGTCCGACCACACCGGATCGGTCAATATATTGAGACCGGCCGCCTGGATCAGCATCGTGGCATGGCCAACCATCGTCACCCGCAATGCGTCGCCGAAAACACGGCTGTCGGGCTTCGCCGGCGGAAACAGGCTGACGACCGGACGCGGCCAACGCGCCCGCCCGCCGCCGAGTTGCCATTTCAACAGGTCCCGAAAACCACCCGGTTCCACGCCGTCTGGGTTGAAGAAGCGTAGCCCGTCGAAGTGATCGGAAATTGGACCTTGATAATAGGGGTTCGATGTCTTCCGGGAGCCGGATCTATCTGTCATGAATGCGCCGTTGGATTTTTCTGTTGGCGCAGATGTGGGGTAAACATCAGGCTTTTGAAAGCCTTTCCGCCCTCTTGGCTTGACTTTCCCAGCCGTTTCCTGTTTATCCCCGCCAATCTGCGACGAGCACAAGCCTCCGAGCCACCGACCGGGACCCGTTAAGGTATAAAGAGATCCCGGAGGTCCACACCCGACAGCGCGATGCGCCCTCGGGTGCTTTTTGGCTTTGCGTCTTGTTTTCGTCATGGAAAAGCACGACGTTTTCGGGCGAGGAACCGCGCAAGTTGCGCAAAGCCAATCCCAAGCGATCGATAAGGAAGAACCGATGTTTGAAAACCTCCAGGACCGTCTTGGTTCCATTCTGAATGGACTGACAGGCCGCGGCGCGCTTTCGGAAGCCGATGTTTCCGCAGCACTTCGCGAGGTTCGCCGCGCGCTTCTTGAAGCCGACGTGGCTCTGGATGTCGTACGCTCCTTCACCGACCGCGTCCGTGAAAAGGCCGTCGGCGCCGAAATCCTGAAGTCGATCAAGCCCGGCCAGATGGTCGTCAAGATCGTCCATGACGAGCTGATCGAAATGCTCGGCGGCGAAGGCGTCGGCATCGACCTCAACGCGCCAGCCCCGGTCGTCGTCATGATGGTTGGTCTGCAGGGTTCTGGTAAGACGACCACCACGGCGAAGATCGCCAGCCGCATGACGAGCCGCGACCGCAAGAAGGTGCTGATGGCCTCGCTCGACACACGCCGTCCGGCCGCGCAGGAGCAGTTGCGCCAGCTCGGCGTCCAGACGGGCGTCGATACGCTGCCGATCATCGCCGGCCAATCGCCGACCGATATTGCCGCTCGCGCCGTGCAGGCCGCCAAGCTCGGCGGCCATGACATCGTCATCCTCGACACCGCCGGCCGGACGCATATCGACGAGCCGCTCATGGTCGAGATGGCGGACATCAAGAAGAAGTCCAATCCGCATGAAATCCTGCTGGTCGCCGATAGCTTGACCGGTCAGGACGCCGTCAATCTCGCCCGCAATTTCGACGAGCGCGTCGGCATCACCGGCCTCGTGCTGACCCGCATGGACGGCGACGGCCGCGGCGGTGCCGCCCTTTCGATGCGCGCCGTCACCGGCAAGCCGATCAAGCTGATCGGTGTCGGCGAAAAGATGGGCGAGCTCGAGGAGTTTCACCCTCGCCGTATCGCCGACCGCATCCTTGGCATGGGCGATATCGTCTCGCTCGTCGAAAAGGCCGCCGAGAACATCGACGCCGAGAAGGCCGCTGCCATGGCCGCCAAGATGGCCAAGGGCAAGTTCGACCTGAACGATCTCGCCGATCAGCTCAGGCAGATGCAGAAGATGGGCGGCATGGGCGGCATCATGGGCCTGATGCCCGGCATGGCCGGCATGAAGGACAAGATGGCTGCCGCAGGGCTCAACGACAAGCTGTTCGGCCGCCAGCTCGCCATCATCTCGTCGATGACCAAGGCCGAGCGCGCCAATCCGGACCTTTTGAAGCATTCGCGCAAGAAGCGCATCGCTAGCGGCTCCGGCACCGATGCCGCCGACATCAACAAGCTTCTGAAGATGCACCGCCAGATGGCGGACATGATGAAGATGATGGGCGGCAAGGGCAAAGGCGGCATGATGAAGCAGCTCATGGGCGGCCTTGCCGGCAAGATGGGCCTCGGCGGCGGCATGGGTGGAATGGGCGGCATGCCCGATCTGTCGAACATCGATCCCAAGCAGTTGGAAGCCCTGCAGAAGCAGGCCGAAGCCGCCGGCCTCGGCCGTCCCGGCGGCATGCCGGGCGGATTGCCGGGTCTTGGCGGCGGCGGTGGTTTGCCGGGTCTCGGCGGCGCTAAGCTCCCCGGCCTCGGCGGTGGTTTCCCGGGATTGCCCGGTTTGCCGAAGAAGAAGTGAGAAGGATCGCGGACCCCCATGATTGATCCAGACGTCAAAGCCCAATTGGGCAACTACCGCCAGTCGATCGACAATATCGATGCCGCACTGGTGCACATGCTGGCCGAACGCTTCCGCTGCACCAAAGAAGTCGGCGTGCTGAAGGCCAAATACAATCTGCCGCCGGCCGATCCGGCGCGCGAGGAATACCAGATCGAACGCCTGCGCCGCCTGGCAAAGGATGCAAATCTGGACCCGGATTTCGCCGAGAAGTTCCTGAACTTCGTCATCAAGGAAGTCATCCGGCATCACGAACAGATCGCTGCTGATCTCAAAGCGTGATCCCGAAACGTGTGAAGCGGTTTTCGGAAGAGATCATGCGACACATAAAAGCAGCAGCGCGAAGTAACCATACCGCCCAAACGAAGCGGTCAAGAAAAGCCTAAGGAGTAAAGACATGGCACTGAAAATTCGTCTCGCCCGCGGTGGCTCCAAGAAGCGCCCGTACTATCACGTCGTCCTGGCCGACGCCCGTTCGCCCCGCGACGGCCGTTTCCTGGAGACCCTCGGCTCCTGGAACCCGATGCTTGCCAAGGACGACGCCAAGCGCGTTGAACTCAAGGCCGAGCGCATCAAGCATTGGCTCGACCACGGCGCCCAGCCGACCGATCGCGTTCTGCGCTTCCTCGCCGAAGCCGGCATTGCTACGCGCGAAGCCAAGAACAACCCGGAAAAGGCAAAGCCGGGCAAGCGCGCTCAGGAACGCGCTGCTGAAAAGGCACAGAAGGCTGCTGACGCCGCCGCTGCTGCTGAATAATCAGCCGCAACGCCTATTTGAAACGGGTGGCATGGCGACATGCCGCCCGTTTTTTGTTCCCATCGGCGAGCGTTCATCTTATGAGAGAACGCAATCGATCCTCTGGCAGTCGGCGCAGGACAATGACGAAACTTGAAAACCCGGTATTGATGGCCACCATCGGCGCCGCGCAGGGCCTGAGAGGCGAAGTGCGCGCCCGCGCATTTACCTCCGATCCCACAGCGCTCGGCGATTACGGTCATCTGCACAGCCTCGACGGCCGCACCTTCGAGGTACTGGAAATCCGTGAAGCCAAGAACGTGGTGATCGTCCGCTTTCGCGGCGTCAACGACCGCAATGCCGCCGAGGCGCTGAACGGGCTGGAGCTCTATATCGAGCGTGATAACCTGCCCGACGACGAGCTGGAGGACGACGAGTTCTTTTATGCCGATCTCGAAGGCCTGGAAGCCGTCGATGACAAGGGCACCGGCTATGGCACGGTCAGCGGCATCTACGATTTCGGCGCCGGCGACCTCCTGGAGCTGAAGGGCCCCGGCAAACGCCCGGTGCTCATCCCCTTCTCCGAAGCCGCCGTGCTGGAAATCGATCTTGAAGGCGGCAAGATCCTGATCGACCCGATGGCCGCAGGCTTGGTCGACAACCCAGACGATTTCCCGGGCAAGCCACCGAAGCGCTCCGGCAAAACAAAGAAATGACCCGGCCATGAGTTTCCGGGCAACCATCCTGACGCTATACCCCGAGATGTTTCCGGGCCACCTCGGCGTCTCGCTTGCCGGCAAGGCGATGGAACGCGGGCAGTGGTCGCTAGACACGGTGCAGATCCGCGATTTTACGACCGACAAGCACCGGACGGTCGACGACACGCCAGCCGGTGGCGGCGCCGGCATGGTGCTGAAACCGGACGTGCTTGCCCGCGCCATCGACCACGCCAGCGAAAACGACAATCGCCCCCGCCTATTGATGAGCCCGCGCGGAAAACCGCTGACCCAGAAGCGCGTTCGGGAACTCGCCGCCGGCGACGGCGTCATCATCGTCTGCGGCCGTTTCGAGGGCGTCGACCAGCGGGTGATCGATGGGCGCAATCTCGAAGAGGTCTCGATCGGCGATTACATTCTCTCCGGCGGTGAGCCGGCCGCCCTGATCCTTCTCGATGCCATCGTCCGCATTTTGCCCGGCGTCATGGGCAATGATCTTTCCGGCCTGCACGAAAGTTTCGAAGGCGGCCTGCTGGAGCACCCACAATACACGCGGCCGCAGGTCTGGGAGGGGCACGAGATTCCGGCGGTACTGACATCAGGCAATCATGGCGCCATCGCCAAATGGCAGAGGCAAGAGGCGGAAAAACTGACGAAGGAACGCCGGCCGGACTTGCTTGCTCAAACGCATGAGAAATAGCCGATCGCAGGCGATGAGAATGTCGAACCGACCTCATCGTTCTATCGCAATTTCACCCAATCAAAAGCGGTGCGTTCCTCGCTAATACCTCGGGGTAATTGATTGGACCGCGCCCCCTCACTATCATCCGCCTGCTTGAATTTGAACATGTGTCATTCCTCTCAAGGCATTCCAAACCTAAGGAGCTGAACATGAGCAATATGTTTGACATGAAGTTCGAGATTGTCGTCATCCCTGTGTCAGATGTCGATCGTGCCAAGCGCTTTTATGACGGGCTGGGTTGGAGGCTCGACGCCGATTTCGCCGCCGACGATGGCAGCTTCCGAGTCATCCAGTTTACGCCGCCGGGCTCCGGCTGCTCTGTCATCTTCGGCAAGAACGTCACCGCGGCGGCACCCGGCTCGGCAAAGGGTCTGTACCTGATCGTCTCCGATATCGAAGCCGCCCGCAAGGAACTGCTTGCCCGTGGCGCCGAGATTAGCGAAGTGTTCCACGATGCCGGTGGCGTTTATGCCGGCACGGACGAACCCTATTTGTTCGGACGGCTCCGGGTCAGCGGTCGGGATCCCGATCATCGCAGCTACCGTTCCTTCGCCTCGTTCAATGATCCGGATGGCAACGGCTGGCTATTGCAGGAAATCACGGCGAGACTGCCCGGACGCGTGGACGCCAACGCCACGACATTCACCTCGCCGACCGAGCTCGCAAGCGCGCTCCGCCGCGCCGAGATGGCCCATGGCGAGCACGAGAAGCGGATCGGTCAGCGCGATGAGGATTGGCCGAATTGGTACGCCGAATACATGGTCAGCGAGCAAGCCGGCAGGCGACTGCCGTCCTGAGTTGCGACGACGAGTCGTGGGACTTTGCCCAGGACGACGGCGCCGTTGCTAAATGACAGAAGCAGGGACGATAAAGCGGACGAAAGAACGCCCGCTGGATTTCATCGATCCGCCACGTCAGGCGTGGCGGATCGAAGCTTCCTGGCAGAAAGGCCCGACCGAAGCCGGGCGCAATATTACTTTTGCAAAGCGGCGGCAGCCGGCACGCCGCGCATCCTGAGCACGTAATAGACACCTCCGCCGATGGCGACGCCGAAGAACCAGCCGTAGGTCCCCCACCAATCCGGCAGAATGCTGGTGAAGGTCGGCAGGATCGACGAGAACAGGCCGCCGATGACGAAAGCGATCAAGGCGTTGACGTGCCAACCGCTCTGGAACTCGAACTCGCCTTTCTCCTGATAGAGCGCCTCGACGTTGAGCTGACCTTTGCGGATCAGATAGTAGTCCACCATCATGATGCCGAAGATCGGGCCCATGGTGGAACCGATGAAGTTGACGAAATGTGCGGCACCCGTCTCCCATGGCGCGAACGGATAAAGCACCAGCGCGATCAACGCCGCGATATAGCCGCCGCGCTTGAAGCTGATGTGCTTCGGGAAGACATTGGCGAAGTCGAAGGCCGGCGAGACGAAATTCGCCACGACGTTGATGCCGAGCGTTGCCACCGCGAAGGTGAGCGCCGCCAGCAATGCCAGGAACCAACTATCGAATTTTGCCGAGATCGCTTCCGGATGCAGCAGTACTTCGCCGTAAACGGCAAATGCTGCCGTCGTCGTTACGCCCGCAACGAGGCAGAATGCCAGCAGGTTGATCGGCAGACCCCAAAGATTGCCCGTGCGCAGAGTTTTCGTATCCTTGGCATAACGTGAGAAATCGCAGAAGTTCAAATAGAGCGCCGCGAAATAGGTGATCCAGGTCGCGGCGACTGCGGCGAGCGCGGCAAAGCTGCCCGGCTCACCCGGCACGCCGGCATCCTTGGTCTTGTCGAGCAGCACATCCCGCGGAATTTCGGCGCCGAAGGAGAAAGTGCCGGACTTCACCACCAGATAGACGGCGAGAAAAAGCATCATCACCCAGACGGCCGGACCGGCCCAGTCCTGGAACCTGCGCACCGTCTCCATGCCGTGCTGAATGATCAGCAACTGCAAGGCCCATACGATGATATAGCAGATGATTTCCAGCGTGGAATGGCCGAGCAAATGGCTGTTCTGATGGAAGGCAAGAATGCTGTCGTTGCGCGTCAGCAGTGCAACGATCGCACCCGAGGCAGCCGCCGTCTGCGCGCCATACCAGAAGCAGGCGACGACGGCGCGGACCAGCGCCGGTAGATTGGCGCCGAATGTACCGAACGAAGCACGCGCCAGCACCGGGAAGGGCACGCCAGTCTTGACGCCGGCATTGCCTACCAGGCTCATGAAGAAGAAGATCACCAGCGACCCGATGCCGATGGCGATAACAAAGTTGATGAAGCTGCCGCAGAGCAGAAAAAGACTGGCAGCGAGATAGTAGCCCCACAGGCTATGGACGTCTGAGGTCCAGACGTTGAAAATGCTGAAAGCTCCCCATTTCCGCTCTTCGGCTGGTGCCAGATCCTCGTTGTAAAGCGAGGGCGATGGATTATTCACTGTCATGACTGTCCCTTTTCTCAGTTCCCCTGGCGAAACTTTTTATCAGTTCCCCTAACGAAAGAAGTGTGCCGCACGACGTGAATTTTGACAATTATTTAAACGCTTCGGATATCGGCTTATTTTTTAGCCAGCGGACGGAGCACGTCCCTCAAAAGCGACGTCTCGCTCATGAAATTGGTCCATAAGGGGTGACAAAGCCGCAACAATAGGATATGTGCGCGCCCGGCATGGGAAATTTCCCATCAACCACCAAAGAAAAGCAGACGTATTCGCTCCTGCCTTTGCGGGCATATATCCAAGGCGAGACCTAAAGGTCCGACCAAAGATAGATCGTTCAGGGCGCTCTGGCTGTTGAACCAACAAAGAGGTTGATAACATGAACATCATTCAGCAGTTGGAAGCCGAACAGGCCGCCAAGATCGAGGCCAAGCGTACCCTTCCCGAGTTCTCGGCTGGCGATACCGTCCGCGTCAACGTGAAGGTCACGGAAGGCAACCGTACCCGCGTTCAGGCCTATGAAGGCGTCTGCATCGCCCGCTCCGGCGGTGGCCTGCAGGAAAACTTCACCGTCCGCAAGATCTCCTACGGCGAAGGCGTCGAGCGCGTATTCCCGGTCTATTCACCGATGATCGAAAGCGTCGAAGTCGTTCGCCGCGGTAAGGTCCGTCGCGCCAAGCTCTACTACCTGCGCGACCTGCGCGGTAAGGCAGCCCGTATCGTCGAAAACACCGGTACCCGCGCCCGCAAGCTCAACGATTCCGAGCGCCAGGCCGTTGCCGATGAAAAGGCTCGCGTCGAGGCTGAAAAGGTTGCCGCGGCTCAGGCTCTCGCAGCCGAAAAGGCAGCAGCAGAAGCCGCCGAAGCAAAGGCAGCAGCCGAGGCCGCTGCAGCCGCCGCGGAATCGGCAGCAGAATAAGCTTTCCCCTCGGATTGCAGAGATTAAGGCGGCCTTCGGGCCGCCTCAGACTGCTGACAAACCCCTGGCTTCGTCCAGGGGTTTGTGATTCATAGGGACATGTTGAAGAAACCTGCTGCTGAACAGACGGCGCTCGAGATGGTAACACTCGATCAGCTGGTTCCGAAGGATCACTTGCTTCGCAAGATTGATGCGGTGATCGACTTTTCTTTCATCCATGATCGTGTTGCCGGGCTTTACTGCCCCGACAACGGCCGTCCTCCACTTGATCCGACGCTGATGTTCAAGGC
>NZ_JARWGH010000030.1:0-57890 GCF_036528765.1 Rhizobium sp. BR 362
GGGCATGGCTTGCGATTGACGCCATGCACCGTGTTGCCTTCCGCTTCGCTTAACAGCGTCGGCATCCCGGATTTTTCATTTCGCGGCTCTATGGCTGGCCTGCCGGTTTCCCCTGTCAACGCTTCGACGCATACCTCGCGATGTGCGCCGCATGACTCGGGGTCAGAGTGATTCGCCACTTCTTCTCCGTACTGAACTTTCATCAACTATCTTTCATCGGCTTTGCAGCCGCACTAAGCGCTGTTGCCCTAACACGTTAATCAGGTTGCGCCGGACTCGGATTTCGCCTTTTGCTCGACAATAGCATTGAGCGAGTTGGCTTGAGAGGGATGATAATTGTGCCAGTAATCCACAAACGCCCGCAATTTGGGTAGCGCTTGTTTTCGATCCGGAAAATAGATGAAAAAACCCGGACTCGTGGGCATGAACGTTTCGAGGCAGGTTTCGAGGAGACCCTGGCGGATCAGCGGCTCGACAACGCCAGCGATATTGTAGGCTAAACCGACACCTGCCTGCGCGGCTGAAAGAGAAGTCGCGGGTCCATTTACGGTGAGACCTCCTGCCACATCCATCACGAAGCTCCGAGTCCCAATCTCCTCGGTGTGCTCGACAAAATCCCAGCGGTAGACTGCGCCTCCAGCGAGCCGAATATTGATACAGGAGTGACGCTCAAGCTCTTCTGGCCGCAGCGGCTTACCGCGTTTTGCGAAGTAAGCAGGTGACCCCACGACCACCCTCGGAGTGAACCGCGCCGGGTTTGCCGGAGACCCCAACTCGTGAGAAGTAGGGTCTATGACAAGCAAGACGACGAACAAATTCTCTCCTGAAGTTCGTGCCCGCGCCGTTCGGATGGTGACGGAGCATGAAGCCGAACATCCCTCCCGCTGGGCGGCGGTATCATCGATAGCGGCCAAGATCGGTTGCTCGGCGCATACCCTCCATGAATGGGTGAAGAAGGCCGAGGTCGACAGCGGCAAGCGTGCAGGTTTGCCGAGTGACGTGGCGGAGAAGATGAAGGCTCTGGAGCGGGAGAACCGCGAGCTTCGTCAGGCGAATGAGATTCTACGCAAAGCCTCGGCGTATTTTGCCCAGGCGGAGCTCGACCGCCCACTGAAGCGATGATCTCCTTCATCGACGAACACCGCTCGGTGCTCGGGGTCGAGCCGATCTGCAGACTGCTGCCGATTGCCCCGTCCACCTGTTATGAGGTTATCGCCAAGCGCATGGACGTGGACCGCCTATCGGCCCGCGAACGGAATGATATTGCCATGAAAGTCGAGATACGTCGGGTGTTCAACGAGAACTTCCAGGTCTATGGTGTGCGCAAAGTCTGGCGGCAGTTGCAGCGAGAAGGTTACGACATCGCCCGCTGCACCGTCGCTCGGCTTATGAGAATGATGGGGCTTCAAGGCGTCATTCGCGGCAAGCCAGTCAAAACCACTGTGTCGGACAAGTCCGCTCCATGTCCGCTCGACCGGGTGAACCGACAGTTCTGCGCTCCAGCGCCGAACATGCTGTGGTTATCCGATTTCGCGACCTGGCAGGGCTTCGTTTACGTGGCCTTCGTCATTGATGCCTTCGCCCGCCGTATCGTCGGTTGGCGGGCAAGCCGAACGGCCCATGCGGGCTTTGTACTCGATGCCCTCGATCAGGCGCTTCATGATCGGAGGCCCGTTAAACGTGGCGGGCTGGTTCATCATTCCGACCGCGGCTCGCAATATGTGTCCATTCGCTATTCCGAACGGCTGGCGGAGGCGGGCATCGAGCCGTCTGTCGGAAGCGTTGGCGACAGTTACGACAATGCTCTCGCCGAAACGATCAACGGTCTTTACAAGGCAGAGGTCATCCATCGGCGAGGACCATGGCGCAACTTCGAAGCCGTGGAGTTCGCCACGCTCGAATGGGTCGACTGGTTCAACCTCCGCCGTCTTCTGGAACCCATCGGGAATATTCCGCCAGCAGAGGCAGAAGAACGATACTACGCCATGCTGGACGCACCAGCTATGGCCGCATAACTTAAACCAAACGGTCTCCGGCAAACCCGGCGCGGTTCAAACCGCAGAAGCCCTCTGGGGTTATCACTGAGGCGCTGAGCGGCCTCATATGCAGCTTCAACGTAGGCGACGCCCGCTGAAGCCTGCTCCAAAAAGACTTGTCCCGCTTCGGTAAGGCCAACGGAACGCGTTGTGCGCGTGAAGAGCGGTGCGCCCACACGCGCCTCCAGTTGCTTGATCGTCCAACTGATTGCAGCAGGTGTCACGCCGAGTTCAAGCGCAGCAGCAGTAAAGCTCCGTCGTTCCGCGACACGAGTGAAGACGACTATTCCTTCCAGGAGGTCAGCTCTCATTATCAAACTCGCCTTACAAACCCTTTTAGTTTTTTGCAGATTATCAAACCAAACTCCACCGGGTATCTTTAGAGCCTTCGTTAGGAGTTGTCGCCGATGCCTATTGCATCGATCACACGCCGGAACCTCGGCCTCGCTATTGGGGCGACTGCCGTTCTCTTCAGCACAGGAAAAAATACCATGGCACAGACACTGACCGAACGAAGCCAACCAGCGGCGCAGAAAGTCAGTTTTGAAAGCGAGGACGGGTTCGTCGTCGCCAATCTATATCTTCCAGAGGGACATGATCCATCGCGTCGCTATCCGGCCGTCGCGGTCGGTGGTTCGCTAACCTCGGTGAAGGAGCAGATGGGCGGAAATTATGCTGGCGAACTTGCCCGGCGCGGCATCATTGCGCTCGCAATTGATTATCGCAATTACGGCGAGAGTAGCGGTGCGATGCGCCAGTTCGAGGAGCAGGCTTCGAAGGCGGAGGACTTATCGGCCGCGCTTCGGTATTTGAAGAAACGTAGCGACGTGACCGGGACAGGGATTCTCGGGATTTGCACATCAGGGGGCACGGGTCTCTACACGGCTGCGAAGGACCCCAACGTGGGTGCGTTAGCCACCGTTGCAGGGTTTTTCTCCGACCCCGAACTCGGGTTGAAGATGTTCGGCCGTGAAGGTATCGACAACCGGATCGCGGCAGGTCGACAGGCGCGTAAACGATACGACGAAAATGGGGTAATCGAAACGGTCTTCGCGTATATGCCGAACGACAAATCGGCAGTGAGCCCCAGCCCCAGCGAATACTATATGGATCAGTCACGCGGCGGGAGCGTTCGTGCCTGGCGCAACGAGTTTGCGGTTATGGCCTGGGAGCCTTGGCTTGCTTTTGACCCTTTGGCGCAGGCTCCCCATGTTACGGCACCAGCACTCGTCGTTCACTCAGATGGTGCGGCGTTCCCTGATCAGGCTCGCAAAGTGTATGACCTTTTGGCAGGCCCGAAAGACCTTCATTGGATTGAGGGAAAACACTTCGACTTTTACGACCAAGCTGAGACAGTGCGTCAAGCTGCTGACCGGGTTGCGTCACACTTCCACAGCAAGCTCAGTTAAGGCGATGCCGAGGAGAGGTTGTCCAGGTGAAGGTGAAGGGTGCTTTTGTCCATGTTGCCCCTACTGAACGAATGATGCGCCGCATCCGCTTGGCGGAAGGCGGCTCGGGTCATAAAGCGTCAACAGATTAACTAGCTAGTTTCCGTCCACAAACAGGCGTATTTAAGCGCGTTTACAAGGGTTTGTCCTTTGCGGTGAGAGTGGTTTTGGGGCGACGGACAGGATCATGAACGCTTGTGATTGGGCAGTATACAGTTGGCGGCGCTGAGGCGTACGCCACGAGGCCGGCATTGTAGCGACGGCGCAATTCTAAAAGCTGGTCGGAGTTCAGGTCGGTTTGAGGCGGATGAAGAGGACGAGGTTGTAAGCCACGACGGAGGACCAGACGTAGGTCTTGAAGTGGTCAAGGCCCCGCCAGGTGCAGCGTGCCAGGCCGTAGGCACGCTTGAGGCATGATATTCCGGCTTCGATACCGGCGCGGAAGTTGCGCAACTTGCGATAGACCCAATTGCTTCTGACCATGTCCTCGACCTTGAGGCCAGCTTTCTTGTGGAATGCCATGTCGCGAACGCCCCAGGTCTTGGCTGTGGCCAGGTTGCCGCGACTGGCAAAGCCGCCGTCGGCCGCCGCCTGCCGCGGCGCGTTTCCATAGACGGCGATGTGGCGCTCCAGCATCGGCAGCAGCCGCTCGCTGTCGGGCGGATTACCTGCCTCGATCACCAGATCGAGGATCATGCCGCTTCTGCCGGTGGTCAGGTTGAGCTTGTGGCCGTATTCGGTCTCGCGGCTACCTTTGACGATGATATCGGCATGGGGTTCGAACAGGCTTACCAGCTTCTCGCCCGCCGGCAGCTTCTCGCCCGCCAGTACTCGCCGCTCGCTCTGTTTGATGATGCGTTCGATCAGCGGTCGATAGCGGCAAACCTGGGCCTGCCAGAGTTGGACGAGCGGATTGCTCGCCGCTGCCAGTCGCTCGGTTGCCTGCTTCAGGTATGCCAAGGTCGCGCAGGCGATCGCGATCAGCTCACGGTAGAGCCGGACCCGATTGGGCTGACCGCGTGTGAACTGGATCTCGCGGGCACGCTTCTTGGCCGCGCGGCAATGATCGCGCCATGCCAGGCCGGCGCCGACCAAGGTATCTGCCTTCTTCAGCAGGCGCACCATGACCCGCACGGCATCCCACAGCAGGCTGCTGTCGCTCGGTTCGTGCATGAGTGCCGAGGTCACTGTACTGTCCAGCCGCACGACCGTGCCGTCTTCCAGCTTCGCCTGCCGAGCGCTCGACAGCAGCGCCCGATTGATCGCTTCCCAGGTCTCGGGTCGGATCGCGCTGATCGTCTTTTGCAGCACTGACTTTTGCGGGCTCCATGACCACGGCAGGCGCGCAAAGGCCCGAAACGACGCAGAGTCCTCGAGATGGAACGCCAGTTCCTGGTAGCTCAGCTGCCGGTATTGCTTGAGCAATGCGCAACGCAGCACTGCCTCGGCCGGCAGCCCTTGCCGTCCGGTGGCCTTGACGCCGTGCCGACCCAGATCCCGCCCCACCAAGCCAAACAGATCGTGGTGCTCGTCCAGCCACTGCGACATCGACTTCAGTTCGTGGCCGATCTCGTGCGTGGCGAAAAGATCGAATATACTGGCTTGGACGGTGCGTTCCTGGCGCATTGTCGGCTCCGGCGGTTGCAGATTGTGCTTCGGAATCAGTGGCATGAGCCCAAAGTATACCTGAAACCGCCGGGCCTTGCTTGCGCAAAATTCAGATTCACTTAATAATATCAATAASTTGATGTTCGTGGACGGAAACTAGCTAGAGTCGCCAGGCAGAACTTAATAGCCCATTCGAATACCATTCGGCGTGATGGGGCCTGCGAACCGAATCCTGGAAGCGGCGGTTAGGTCGTCGTCTACAAGGACGGCCGGGAAATCGCTGCATTGTCCGCAGGCTCGGTGAGACCGCGAACAATGTCATCGAGCTTACCGGCATGCTGCACGCTACCCAATGGATCATCGATTATTTCAAGAAGGACGAGCCGGCAACGATCTGGCGTGACGCCATGTACGTCGTGAACGGATGCAATGAATGGCGTAACTCCTGGGAGAGATGATTTTGGAGCGCCTGATCGAGGCGATGGAGACGGATATCGCGCAGCCCGTAAGGGTCGGGCCGAAGGCATTCGGAAGCAGCATGCCGCAATACCTCCATTCCGCCGCGGAAAACTTCGCCCGTCGGCGCGAGGACATCATCAAGACCGGTGGCGCCAGAACCCGCGAGGATGAAGCCGCCCAACGCAGGCAAACCGACAAGTCTTTAAGGTTTGTTGTCATAGACCGCAGAGTGGCAGGTCACCGCCGATCTACAATACGGCCGATTATACAAGGAAATTTGTCGAGGAGTGCCTCCTCAAAGGGCGTATATCATTGATGACATTACCATGTTCTAATTCAACAGTCGGCCGTGCCCACGACCGTAATTGAAACGAGCACTTGATGGAAACTCTGCCCCTATCCCTATTCGGATAGGGGCTTTTTGTGGGTGTGCTTGGGCATTGCTGTACGAAATACCGTTGTCATGCAGTCCGATGGTACAACGCGGCCTGTTACTCCCAGGTCTGTCGATTGTACCAATCGTCGATGTCGCGCCGCGCCCGATCTTTTTCCAAGCCGTAGCGTTGTTCTTGGATCTTGCCTTCGAGCTGATCTCGGCGTCCGTCGATTAGATCCAAGGTCGTCATCCGTGAGCTGTCCCCACTGCTCTTTCACCTTGCCCTTGATCTGCTTCCAATTTCCTTCAACTCTATTCCCATCCATGATGTTCTCATCGTAAGGGTTGTCCCTGCAGCGGTAATGTAGATCGGCTATCTTTGTTCGCCAAATAGTTGGAGGGGCCGCCGCGCGAAGCTGGGCAAAGCGAGCGCGCGGAAGCTGGGGTTAGGCCTCCGCTTTGTTTCAAGCATGCAGAAGTGGAATCAAGCCCTGAACGATAGATTCTGCCAATGCTTCCTATCGCTTCGCTATCTGGAAATTTCATAATCAAGGGCTTCTTGCCCCAATCGTCCGACTACGGATCAATGGCAAAGTATTTTACCAAGAAGGGGTTCGCTAAAAGTGGCCATGCACCAGCAAGTCTGGCGAGGTGGCGTTCGTCATGAATGCCTTGCTTATAAAGAGTGACAACGATTGGTGCCAGTCGCTGGGCTTCATTTACATCTTTCATTAGGTTCAATCTTGAGAAAATCTGCTCGAAAGCAAGCTGACAAATCTCTAGGTCACGCAGACCAAAGATTGCCTCATGGTTTCGAATATATTGGGAAAACGGCGAACCATCCTCATCATGCCGCTCCGCCGGGCTGGATACCGGTGACCCCATCTCGGGAGAATCCGAAACCATCCGCTGCTCTCCGATCGTGCATGAGTATACAACGCACGTTTACACTCCAGGCAACATTCTCGCAACCTGAGGCATCATTTCTTTGAGCATCTTCTCGGCGCCGCCACTTTACTGCTGAGCGGGCGTTGTCGCGGGCGGCGTTGTGGTGGTCGGCTGTGTCGTTGTCGTCTGGGCTGGGGCGTTGGGATTTGTCGTGCTGGTGTGGGGCCAGAAAGCCCAGGCGAGAGCTGCGACTACAATAATCCCGAGAATGACAACCCATGGCATCCAAGGTTGGCGACGTACCGGTGTCGTTCTGAGATCTGGGGCACGCTTGTTGATGTCGTTGCTCATCTGAGTACTCCTCTGGGACGTAACCTTTAGCTGCAGCAAAGGTTCCTGACCACGAGGCGTTGCGGTGAAGTTGCGCTAATATTGCGCGCAGTTCATTGGGTTGGTTGATGTCCGTGATCGGATTCATCTCGCAAGTATTTGGCATCGTATAAGAATGGAAGAAGCCGAGCCGTTCCGGGCACAATCTTGGACTCGTCGGCGTCGACCTCGAGGCGAGCTGTCCATCTAATCATGTGGTTGTTGTCGGTCGGGTCCAACGTCGGAAACTTGAGGCGACGGCTTTGATCAGTTGTGACCACATCAATGGTATAGCTATCGTCTTCAAGGTATCGATCTGAGATGATCTCCACATGGAACCGGCCACCTTCCGTCCTGGCATCGCCCTCGTAGCCACATCGCTGGATGCAACCTGGCAAATCACCCCTGACTGTGAATGAGATCAATGTGCCGTCCACCAGGTTGGTTATCCCGTTAAAAGACGGTGGATTTCCTTTGCTCATGGTTATCGAGAGCGTCAGATCGTTGTCGCTGGCCGCAAAGGCAGAAGGGACCATGATGAGCGACAGTGCGGCAACGACGACGGCGTGATGCATAGCAATCCCCCAATTACCGCAATGATTATCGGGAATGATCTAAGAGTCGAGTCAACTATGCGTGCGAGCGTGGCGCCCTGTGAACGGCTCAAATTCATCATCGCCGTGCAGATATTCCAGCTCATGGTCAATGTGGTCGATCGCCCAACAGAGCGCCTCGATCTCGCTTCTCAGGTGCTCGGCCAAGTCCCCGGTGATACTGGCGATATCGGCCGCCGGCAGGGACGCCCTGCTGTTGATAATCTTGATCTCGTCAGCTTCAAGACCGGCAAGGTGGTGCTTCGCCCGCTCGATCTGGAACAACAGCTTGCCGCGGTGATCCAGTAGGTATTCTCTCGTCTCGTCGATCATTTGGGCGTCTCCGAGGGATGTGGCTGTAGCCTTATATGCTTCGAGACCGTGTTCGGTAATCCAAAAATATTCGATATTGTCGATACAATCTCTGGGGACGAAACCGCGGGCCTCCAGACGGCTAACGATATCGTCGCCGCACCCATAAAAGCCCACGCAAGGCGGGCCCGGAAAGGTGGAATGATGGAGGTGATTTAGGAGATGCCGGCCGTGTGACGCGCTGACATCATCTTTGATGCGACAAGGCTAAAATGCCTGATAGGATTTGAGCTTAATCGTGGAGGGGACCATGAAATCAGCGGCAAACGACAAAGAAAATCTGCCGCCCGTCGAGCAGGAGTGGGCCAGCGCCATGCTAGTCATTGCATGGCCGTTTGGGGTTTTTGCCATTGCGCTTTGCTGTAAGTTCTTCGTGTAGCGATTAAGCCCCCGCCTGACCTAACGCTCGGGCCTGGCCAAGACGGTTGTCGGGATGTTGATTTTGGGGATTCTAGCCGTCGTCCCAACAATGATGGTGCAGTCTCTCGTGCCCATAAATCACGCTCTTCGTCACTCGCTCTCAGTTTGAGCAAGCGATCGGTGCCGCTGCGAAGCGCTCCCTGGCTCACGCTTGCGGCTATGCCGGATTGACAAGAGCAGCCGCAACTTCACCAATCGGCAGGTCAATCAGGGTGATGCCGCATTCCGTGCAGAAGCGGCGTTCGTTCTTGGTCATGGTTTTGGCATCAATCACAGCGAAGTGTGGGCCGTTGGAGCGCTTCATGATCTGGCGGGCAAAGATGCGCAACATCTGATCGTCGAAGCGGCAGCCCAGAAAGAAAAAGCCGCGGTTGGTGCGCCGTGCTTTGACGGCTTCGGGGATCGGCGTCTGGATATCGATCTCTGTCAGAACTTCGACATAGTCCGCATCTGACACGAGAAAATTAGCAGCGGGCCGAACGCTTCCATGAGGCGTATACAACACCGTTTTTGCTGCCGGACCGGGCCTGAGTTCCTTTCCGGACAAATCGTAGGTTCTCGTCCATATATCGCGGTTCTCATTTGCCCGCGTAACGCCTTGTATCTCGACCACGTCTGTTCGGCCATTCGCCACGAGAGCCGCGCGCATCGTCCCGTCGTACCAGCTGTCGATGATGAGCGAGAGTGGCAGCGTTGCAAGCCAGGCATGGAGGCCGGTCAGCGGCGCGGATGAGGCGAATATCTCCGCCATCCAGGCTTGAAGCGTCCGACGATGCCTGCGCTGCTCGATAAACTGTGCGACCGACCACATGTTGCTGCGTATCTTGGAAGGTGCTGTCGCCCGTGTGTTAAGAGCTGCTGCAACGCCTTCTGGACCATCAGGTACAGGCGGTGCCGCCGAACTTTGCCGGAGAAGCCCGGGACCGAGATATGGGATTATTGCGTCTGCGGCGAGCGCTTCCTTCAGCAAATAAAGTTGCTTTTCGGCGTAATCGCCCCGGCAGACCAAAAGATGATCGGATTTAGGAAGCACGGGCATGCCGCTGTCGCTTTTTGTCGTTCGTTAGCAGCGTTTAGTCCTCCTCAGATATCTTCTTTGCCTCGACCGTAATGGGCAGGCGCGTGTCCTTTGGCAGATCGGGCAGGGCTAGCCTCCATCCATTCCTAAGCAGCACGCAGCCGCCCCATAGATTTTCATTTTCCATAGCAATGATCGGCTCTTCGAGATCCTTCTTGGAAACATATGCCGATAAGCCGGTTCCGGTTCTGCGGATCATCACTTTCACGGGGCTATTCCTTCCCTGGCGCTGGTAGTCGTTTCGGCAATGCTTGCTGCGGCTTTGTCGAGGCTCGTCAGTTCACGCGCGCGCATGCCGACGATGGTGCCGCGATCCACCCATTCGACCGCATAGATATAGAACTGCTGGAGAAAGGTGCCGATGTCGCGCACATAACCCTCATCGCCCTTTCGCACCAGGTTTTCGCCAACGTCTTTGCCGGGATAGGTGCCGTCATTCTTTATGTGGCGCGTGGCACGAACCCGCTCGCCTGGTAGAAATTGCGGTGAACAGCCGATTTCCACTTCTTGTTCGCGTCCTATGCCCACGGTGGTGCCTCACTTTCTTGAGACTGCTCGGCTTAACCGCGGAGGTCAAACCTTTGGACGAGATATTGCCTTCGGCGGCCAGCGAACAGGCGATCAGGCTGGAACGCAGGTCTTCGGTACCGGACATACCGATGCGCATTGCTGCGTCTCGAAAGCTCCCTCGCATTCTGTGCACTTCTTCGGATCGATCACGTAGTTCTCGCCCATCAGTTCTATCGCACCTGATGGACATTCGAACTCGCAGGCTCCGCACTGGGTGCATTGGGATGCGATGATCTTGAAGGCCATTTTCAACTCCTGAGGAGGTTAAACTAAAAAAAATTCACGCCGTCCCTGTCAGCAGGTCGACTCCAAACTCGGTGGCATAAACCATGCTGATGGCGGTTTCGATGTACTCATAGGTATAAGAGTCCACTGCTCGAATGCCCGCGTCCGCCAACCGCTTTTTAGGGCAATCTCCGATCTTTGCGCAGAGCACGATGTCGATCCCCTCGAGCGCAACTATCACACCGTCGAGTGTAGCGTCGTCACCCCAACCGCCGCGGCAATATTGCTCGACCTTGCGATGCCCCACGAAGGCGATTCCTCTCGGAGAGGCTTCATAAATCTGGAACTCTTTCGCATGGCCGAAATGTTCGTTTATGCGGCCGCCGCCCTTGGTCGCCACCGCGACGTGAAGCGACCCGTCGGGGCCGGCTGCTTTGACCATTTCGATCGCCTCGCTCTTGGCTGCTGCGTGATTGCCTCTCTCCCGCGCCACTACTTCCCGGTATGCCTCGCGATTGCGCTCGTCGTACGAGACTGCATCGGGAATGTGGTCGAGCGTGAATTCTTTGCCACGATCCTCGCCGAGCAGACCGACGGCATCGGCCCGGCATTGCCGACAATGACGCATCAGCTTGGCGCCTTTTTCGAGACGACCTTGAAGCGCCTTCAATTCGATTGCCCGCGGAGCGCGCTGTCCGGTCAGGCCATAGTAAGTGCCGTGCGCTGGGTCCGAAATCAGGGGCATCACATTATGCAAGAACGCGCCGCGCTCTTTCACCCATCTGTTCACCTCGATCAGGTGCTCGTCATTGACCCCGGGTATCATGACCGAATTGACCTTGACGAGGATGCCCCGCGCCGCCAGCATTTCCAAACCCAACATCTGTCGCTTGTGCAGGATTTCGGCGGCTTCGATGCCGGTGTAGCGCCGGTGATTGTAAAAGACCCAGGGATATATCTTTGCGCCGATTTGCGGGTCGACCATGTTGATTGTGATGGTCACGTGATCGACATTCATGCGTGCAAGCTCATCGACATGATCTGGCAATGCTAGCCCGTTGGTGGAGATACACAGCTTGACGTCGGGAATTTCCGCGGCAACTTTTTCGAAGGTCGCCTTGGTTCTCCTCCAGTCGTAACAGGCATCGCCCGGACCGGCGATTCCGACGACCGAAAGCTGCGGCACTTCGTTGGCGACCGAAATAACTTTGCGCAGCGCCTGCTCTGGCGTCAGCTTTTCCGAGACGACACCGGGCCGGCTTTCGTTTGCGCAGTCATATTTCCGATTGCAGTAGTTGCACTGGATATTGCAAGCCGGTGCGACGGCGACGTGCATGCGCGCGAAATAGTGGTGTGCTTCTTCCGAGTAGCAGGGATGATCCTTTATCTTCTCCCATGTCGCTGGATCCATGTCATCCGGTTTTGCGGTTGAGCCGCAGGATGAGGATTTGCAGCTGTCGGACTTCGCATTGGTCAGCCTATTGTCGGACGTTTTGGCGCTGGCCGAGCTATCAAGCGAAATCATCGATGCGGTCATCTAGCAATTCCGTTGCTGGTGAAGATTGCAGTTCAAACTGCAAGACCTATGCCAGGGCCCGGGATTGTCTTATGTCCGGCGTTTTAGTGTTTCGCGTTGGATTGCATACACTTGCTCCCGCACGATTTCGTTCGTTCATGACAATCGGCACATGGATCTCGTCGCGAATGCGACGCGCCTCTGTCACGTAGAGTGCCGAGAGCGCATTTCCGACCTGACGAACGACATAGGCTTAGAACTTTTTCATCTCGATATTGTGCCGGCGCAGAGCATAGCCGACCTGACGGGGCGTGAGGCCGAGCATACGAGCCGCTTTGGCCTGAACCCATCCGACTTTCTCCATTGCCTCGATCAGCCGGTCCCGCTCTGTGAGGCGCGGTGATAGGGCTGGGCAAGCCGGACCATTGGGGTCGCAGGCCTTGAAGGGCGCTACCTCGGGATGCGAGACGCTGCCTGGTTGGGTAGAGAGCGGCGATACTGCCGGCGTTGTTCCACCCCGAGTGAGCTCATCGATAGGCTTACCCTCGCGGCCGCCGCCGTCGCCTTTCCAAAGACGAGCCGAAAGACATTGGTTGTTCTGGCACGCAAAATCCGAGGGAACGATCGTCTTCGAGCGCGCCAACGTCGCCGTCCTACGCACGCAATTTTCCAGCTCGCGGACGTTCCCAGGAAAATAGCATTGCGAAATCAGGTCTAGCGCCTGCGCCGTGAAGGCGTGCTCGCGATTGTTCTCCCGGTTGAAACGGTCGAGAAAGACTTTTGAAAGGCGCGAAATGTCTCCGGGCCGCTCTCTGAGTGGTGGCAAGACGATCGGCACGACATTGATGCGATAGTAAAGGTCGGCTCTGAACTCGCCATTTGCAACAGCCGCCTCGAGGTCCTTGTTGGTTGCGCATACGAGTCTGATGTCGACTTTGAGGGTCTTGGTTCCGCCAACCCGCTCCAGCTCGCCTTCCTGCAGCACGCGCAAAAGCTTGGCTTGAAAGGCAGGCGAAATTTCGCCAATTTCATCAAGGAGCAGCGTTCCGCCATTTGCCAATTCGAAACGCCCCGCGCGCTGCGATACAGCACCGGTGAAAGCGCCCTTTTCATGTCCGAAGAGTTCCGATTCCAGGACACCTTCAGGCAGTGCGGCGCAGTTCAATTTGACAAAAGACTTCTTGCGGCGAGGGGAAAGCTCATGAATGGCCTGTGCGAAAAATTCCTTGCCAGTGCCGCTTTCACCCCGCAGAAGCACTGTGGTATTCGTCATAGCCACCGCAGAGACGATTTCCAACACCCGCCTGACTGCAGGGCTTTCTCCGACGATCCAGTCGACTTTGGCTCTTGAGTTTTGGCTCGGATCATTCCGTCCCCCTTCGGCGGATTTCCGGTGCAGCTGGATGATTTGCGGACCGGACGTGCTCAGGGCTCGGTGGAACGCGATCGTCTGGCCGATAAGATCGGCGACCATGGTAAGGAAGCGAATATCCTCGTTGTGACGCAGTTCAGTGGCGCTGTCCCTGAAGCGGTCGATCCATAACGTCCCGACCAGTTTGTGCGCAGCCCTCAAAGGAACCCCGATAAATGTGATGGGGATCGTGTCGCTGCTCAAAGACGGCTGAGGGTCAGCCCGAAAAAGTTCGGATTTACTGGTCTCCCTTATCACCAGCGGCTGTCCGGTCGTCACGATCTGATCCATTGCAGCCGGTGGGATGGTGTGGCGTGCGCCGGATTGACGAGAATCGGCGACGCCGGCCGACGCGGTAATTTCCGGCTCCCCTTCGCTCGCCCATATAACGATTGCCCCATGACGCATTCGCAAAAACGTGGGGAGGATATTGGCGACCTTGACAAGCGTGATCTCCAGCGGGGCAGCGGCCGTTAGGAGCTTCGATATTTCGTAGATCCCGCTGCAGGAGATTCCGACTTCAGGCGTTTTGCTGGATACCCCGGGCAAAGGTCCAACTTCATCGACGCAATCGCGTAGAATGCGGGTCATTTTCAACACCCCTAGCTGTGTAGAATGCCCCCATTCCAACCACTGTTTGTGCTTATTTGTATAAGCGGAAACTCTAATGGTAGTTTCTGAAATTGCAAGCTGGTTCCTGTCAAAATTGATGCAGCGCCTGGCTGTGACGACATAATGTGTTTTTCAAAAGTTTAACAATAAATTGTTCACCCGAACTTGAAGAGAACACCAAAGCCGCCTCGTGGATAGTTCCACGTGATGTCCCCACTTGCCTCACACAGCACCCTGCATGTGCCGCACTCCATGCAGCCGTCGGCGGCAATCTCCACTTGGCCTTTGTCATTCAGTTCATAGCATTTTGCCGGGCAGATGCGTGTTAGCGCCAAAAGGTTTGCACTCGGATGCTCGTGCGGCCGCACCTTAATGTGCGGGCGTCCCTGATCAACCAGATAGCGATTCTGGAAAAGCTTGTCCTCAACACGCAACTTCGTCACTGCAACGGTCATCCTATTTCTCCTTCAACGCCAAGCCAATGCCAGACGCACCGCGTCGCTGACCAGCCCCCAGCGCGAACGCGCCTTTATGAAAGCGGCCGTTGTCGCCCTTTCATTTTCGATCTTCGGCGTACCATCGACACGCATGAAATTTTTCGAAGCTTCAGACATCAACTTCGGGTATGTCATGAAGAAATTGCGGGAATTGGTATGAAGTAGGGCCGGCATGTCTTTGTATTTCCTAAGATCTTTAATGACAAAGGAATCGTCCAGCATCGTCTTGTATAGTGCGAGGTTTCTTTTGGTCATTCGACCTCCGCGGCTCTTGACCTCGAAAATAGCCTCCCCGGCGATGCGACCTGACGTCATGGCGAGATTGGAACCTTCGCGGTGAACGGCATTGTTGAGCTGTGCTGCGTCGCCGACAACGACCCAGCCATCGCCGAAGAGCGCGGGAATTGCCTTGTACCCACCTTCGGGAATGAGATGAGCTGCATATTCCTTGACTTCCGAATCCGCGATCAGATGTTTGATCGACGGATGGTTCTTGAACGCTTCGAGCAACTCGTAAGGGCTTTCGCACGTTGCGGCGAAGTCGGAGACGAGGCAACCGATGCCAAGAGAGATCGACTCCTTATTGGTATAAAGGAAGGCGAGCCCGGCCATGCCGCGGGAGATGGTGCCGGCCGCCTCGATCACACAACCCTCGTTGCCATGAAGACCGAAGCGCTGATCGATCACGTCTTCTGGCAGAAAATGTATTTCCTTGACAGCGAGAGCCACGCTCTCCGAAGTCGGCGTCTGACGCAAACCGGCCCGGGCGCCGAGCAACCCATTGGCGCCTTCCGCAAGAACGACCGTGTCCGCAAGTATGACATCGCCAGTACGGTCAGTGCGCACGCCGATCACCTTGCCCCCTTCCTGGGCAAGTTCTGTCGCCGTCGTCTCGCAAAGGACTGTCGCTCCCGCCTCACGCACCTTACGCGAAAACCAACGGTCGAACTGAGCGCGAATGATTGTATAGCGCTCTGGCGTCGACTCGTTGAAATCATCCGATCGGTATTGGATCCCAACGTGGGATGTGTCATCCATCATCCAGAAGCGCTGCTCGACGAGATGCCGCTCAAGAGGCGCATCATCTCGAAAATTCGGGATGATTTTCTCCAGCATGTTCGCGTACATGATTGCGCCCTGGACGTTCTTTGAGCCCGGATACTCGCCACGCTCCAATTGCAGGACTTTCAAGCCACGGCTCGCCATGGTGTAAGCAGCCGCATTCCCGGCCATGCCCGCGCCAATCACGATGGCGTCAAACTTTTCCCCGCTCATAACCCGTGCCCCCTAATTCGCAAGCTTATCGCGACTGTGCGGCGACAGCCGTTGGGTGAAAACATCAGTGAGGGCCGGCAAGAAGCGGATCGCATCCGTCACGACGCCAACGTGGGCGAAGTCGAAAATCGGCGCGTTCGGATCGGTGTTGATCGCCACAATGAGATCAGCGCCCTCGACGCCAACCCGGTGCTGAATGGCGCCGGAAATCCCGGCCGCTATATAGAGCTTCGGCCGGATAGTCTTACCCGTTTGCCCGATCTGCCGATCAGCCGGCATCCAGCCTTTCTGGACCAGCGGCCGTGAACAGCCGTATTCGGCTCCAATTACCCGCGCGAGATTCTTCGCCAGCTTCAGGTTCTCCGATGTTCCAAGACCGAGGCCGCCGCCCACCACCACATCGGCATAGGCGAGATTGGAATTTGTCGATTGCACGTCGGAAATGAACCCGAGGACTTTGGTGACGATCTCCTCCTCGACCATCAGGACCCCATGCTGAATGACGCAGCCGATAGGCTTGTTCGTGCGCTGCGGCATCGCCATGACCCTTGGCCGCACTGTCGCCATCTGCGGTCTGCAGTTGAGCGTGTAGATTGTGCATAGTAGAGAGCCGCCGAAAGTCGGCCGCGTTGCGGCAAGCGAACCGTCCGCATCCACATCGAGTTCGGTGCAGTCCGCGGTGAGCCCCGTCAACAAGGTCGTCGCCACGGAACCGGCAAGGTCGCGACCAAGCGTCGTCGCACCGAGAAGCAGGATCTCGGGTTGGTAAGTGGCGACGAGATTTGTCAGAGCTTTGGTGAAGGGCTCGTTCCTATAGTCTTCGAGCAGGGGGTTCTCCACCAGATACGCAACGTCGGCGCCATAGGCAAACGCCTCTGCGATGGCCAGCTGCGTGGCGTCCCCCGGAGGTCCGAGCACGACACCTGCGAGTTTGACGCCAAGCTTGTCCGCCAGCTTGCGGCCTTCTCCCAGCAGTTCGAAGGAGACGGGATGGACATTTCCGCGCTCCACTTCGATGAAGACCCAAACATGGCGGTAGTCTTTGAAATGATCGGGCAGTTCTTTCTTCATTCCCGCGCGGCCGACGGCTGGGCGCGGTATTTCTTGATTTGCGGTCAACGTCATGGCTCCTTGCCGTTATGCGCTGGCGTCGAAGGCGAGTTCGTGTTCGAGCGCCGGCTGACGGGCGAAGATTTCGACAATCAACTCATCAGCAAGATCGCCGAGCGCCTTATCGGTGGTGGTGATTTGCCCTGCCTTTTCCGTCCTTACTGTCGGGGCAAAGACGCGTTTGACGACCGTCGGCGAACCACGCAGTCCACACTTGCTGAGGTCCTCGATGCCGGCGTCGCCCGCGCTCCATTTTACGATCTGACTGCGTGCGGCACGTAGCGCGTCATCAAGCGAGCCGCGGCGGATTTCGTTGGTGCCTTCCAGCATAGTGATGAGGCAGGGAAGCCTGCCATGCAGCATCTGGGTACCGCCTTCCGAACGGCGGTCGACCTTAATTTCGCGTGCATCAAGATCGAGGGAGCAAATCTTCGAAACGTAAGTGAGTTGCAGGAGGTCGAGGCGCTTAGCAATGCCCGGCCCGACTTGGGCAGTGTCGCCGTCGATGCTCTGCTTGCCCGTGAAAACGATGTCGGGGGCGCCGAAGGTCTCGCCGATTTTTGCAATCGCCTGCGACAAAGCAAAGGAAGTCGCCAGGGTATCGGATCCCGCAAAATAGCGGTCGGTCAACAATACCGCCCGATCCGCACCGTAAGTGAGCGCCTTGCGCAACGAATCCTCTGCCATGGGCGGGCCCATCGTGAGCACGGTGACCTCGCCGCCATGCACGTCACGCAACCGCAGTGCTTCTTCAAGGGCGAATAGATCGTAAGGATTTATGATGGTCGGCACACCCTGGCGCATGATCGTGTTCGTTACAGGATGGACGCGAATCTGTGCGGAGTCCGGCACCTGCTTGATACAGACTACGACGTGCATGTGGTCTCCTAGCTGCTGTTAAATGGCGGGTTTGGCGCTTCGTGTCCTCTAAAGCACTATCTGTGCCAAGGTTTTTGAATGTGGCATCCCTTTGAAATTTCAATGATTTATGCTGAGGTGCCGACACTGGACTCGCCATTGTCGGCTTCGCGACATCGTTCAAGCCGGAACCATGTCGCATTCACTCCCTGCCGAAACGCTTCAAGATAGAATCGAATGGCACGAACGTGTGACCCGGTTGGGCAGGCTTGGCCGGATTGTGATCGTTGAGCACCTTGAAGACCCGGTGCGCAAGTGGCGAGGACGTCGCAAAATCTTCGTAGGCGCGTTCAAGCATGGCGCGTGCTCTGGCAGCAATCACCTGTTCCGGGAGATCGGCGAAATCCTCTTCGGCGAGGTATTGTCCCATCCGCTTCATGATGTGAAGCCGCGAGACGTCAAGCACCTTCGGATCATAGGCGACGTCAAGCAGCGCGAAAAACTCCTCCGCGGCAGACAGATTTTTCAACCGCGCGAGGATTTCGGCCGTATCGCTGGTTCGACTGGCGTTGCAAAAACTGTTCATAACATTCTCCCCGTTTGGAACGATGCTCTGTGGTGCTCCGGTGCGATGACCCGCGGTCGCGAAAGCCCCGCAGGAAAAGTGCTCGCTCTTACGGCTACAAGTGGCTTTGCCAGTCCGAGCTCTTCTGCCTCGCAACAGCGACGAACATCGCCTGGTTCCGTCAAGCCAGATCGAGTCTTCAGAAAGTGAACCGCTTCATGAGGTGTTTCCGTCCGTCTCCGTAGGCTTCATAAAAGCCAAAGGTCTTCGCCGCTTTGCCGGCGTCGGCTTAAACGAAGAACCATCTCGTAAACTGCCGACGATTCCGGGTAAGACATCGAGCACGCGATCTATATCCTCCTCGCAATTATCACGCGACAGGGAGAAGCGAATGACCCCGTGGCTCGAGATATCGGGAATGTTCATCGCGGTCAGGACATGGCTCGGCTGCGGCGACTGAGAAGTGCAAGCCGAGCCGGAAGAACAGGCGATGCCATAGCGGTCGAGGAGAAGCAGTAAGCCATCACCGTCGACTTGGTCGAAGGCGATGTTGGAGGTGTTCGGCAACCGCTTTTGCTTATCGCCGGTGACGAACGCATCTGGGATGCGCTGCAGAAGCCCTCTTTCCAGGCGATCTCGCAGCGATCTTACTCGTCCGTTCTCTTCCTTCATGAAGCTCGACGCAAGTTCAGCGGCCTTGCCGAGCCCGACGATGCCAGCGGTATTTTCCGTGCCGGCGCGCCGGTCGCGCTCCTGATGTCCCCCCTTGATCATCGGATCGAAGCGCACGCCGCGCTTTACCCAAAGCGCACCAATCCCTTTGGGTCCGTGCAGCTTGTGGCCCGAGAGCGACAACATGTCGATCGCACTCGATTTCAGGTCCATCGGCAGCTTGCCGACCGCCTGCACTGCGTCTGTATGGAAAAAAGCGCCAACTTCCTTGGCCAACTTAGCGAGGTCAGCGACAGGAAAAATCGCGCCCGTTTCATTGTTTGCCCACATGATCGAGACGAGTGCAACATGTGGGGTGAGGGCAGCCCGGTATGTGCGCAGGTCGAGGCGACCATGCCGATCGACTGGAATCCTGTGCACCTTTATGCCACGCGTCCTCTCAAGGTGCGCGCAGAGCGTTAGCACGGCCGGATGCTCGACTGCGGACGTCACGATCTGTGTGCGATCGGGCATGATTTCGAGCGCTGACAGGATCGCTGCATTATCGCTTTCCGTGCCGCCGGAGGTAAAGACGATCTCATGCTCGAACTCTGCACCGATCAAAGCTTGCAATCGTTTGCGCGCGGTCATTATCGCGGCACTTGCCGAGGCACCAAAACTGTGACTGGACGAAGGATTGGCAAATTGATCAGTAAAGAACGGCAACATCGCTTGTACGACTTCAGGATCAACTCGCGTCGTTGCATTGTTGTCGAGATAGACAGATCTCATGGAAGCGATCCTCAGTTGGCGGAGTGACCTCGGGTAGGCTCCGTCGTTCACCGCTCGGGCAAGAACAATCGCCGCAGCGTTCGATTGGTCGAATTGGCTGCAGGAACGTTATCTGGCAATTTCAGGCTCCGGTGAACTTTGTTCAGGCGAGCTCCAAGCATCCTCGATCCGCGGCGACATGCCGCCGAAAAACCCCGTCGGTTACAAAGATATTTCTTGGACCTCGAGTACGCTGCCTTCCTTTGTGCCTGCCGACAAACTCGTCTCTGACCTAACGAGGCCTTCAATGAACAGCGCCGCAGGGACCGTAACAGTCGCTTCTTCGACAGCTGTGAAGCATGTGACCGGATCGCGCGACTTTGCGCCACACATGAGGCAAACGGCGACGGCGAGGTGGATGGCGGCCGGTCGACAACATACGTTAAGTCGCAATTGATGTTTCGAATGGCTTCATAGGCGCTCTTGCCCACAATAAATTCGATGAACTCGGACGAGCAGGCGATCGCGAAACGGGTTCGGAGCGACTGCAGTGTTGCGGCACTGATCGCTTCCGTCGGCCGATCGAATCCCATCATTAATTCAACCGCATCCCCAGATGCGACCTTGTTTTCAGATTTGGCTGTTTGCAGAATGCGGGCGCCCTTGTGATCGCAAAATGATGTCTTGAGCTTGCCGCGATACTTCCGCATGACTTTTCACACCAACCCCGGATGGTCAGGCAAAGGACTTACCACAAGCGCACATCTCTGCCGCGTTGGGGTTGTCGAAGACAAATCCTGAGGACTCCAGCCGTGTAACGAAGTCCACCGTCATGCCGTTGACGTGTGGTTGAGAGCCTACGTCCACGAACAGTGTAATCCCGCCTGTTTCGATGATCGCATCGCCCTCGCGTGGGCCGCTCTCCGGTCCCATCAGGTATTTGAGCCCGGCGCAGCCGCCGGTCTCGACCGCGATGCGCAGGCCTTCGGCCGGCTCGTCCGCTCGGCTGAGCGCAATCTTCATGGCGGCAACGGCGTTCTCTGTGAGCGTGATCATAAATATGGTTCTCATTGGTCGTCGGGAAATTTGCAAATGACCTTGCATGTGCCGTGCCAAAGAGAAAAGCATTGAGCAGGCGTCGGATCTTCCGCTGGCAATATGCATGCGCATGCCCGACAATGTCCGACATCACTGAACGTCCAACATCAAAAAGGAGCAGTCACCCGTGATTTGGGGACGCCCGCCAAAGACATCACTGCGCCATTTTCACGCCGTTGCCGTCATCGTAGCTGGGAAAAGGTTTGTAGCAGGCGCACCGGGAAAGGCCCTGGGTACCAACAACGATTGTCTGGTTTGTCGATTAGCCGACATTTTGCGTTGGCCAATCTGTATTTGCACGCTCATCACGTTGTTGAGAAACTCCCGGAGAGTTGTGCCGACGCTGTTTATCGCCAGGCTGGCATAATTTTTGAAGCTTTCTCGTCATGGCCGCTATAGCTGCAGGCGACCTTGATCAATGAAACGAAGGAGCAAAAGCGCCGTGTCAGATCAGCATCAATTCCAGATCTTAAAGGGAAAGAGCATCAGTCCCAGGATACTAATGTCTGATCGGTGGCGACATTCACAGTCATCCAATGCCAGGCTATGGCTGCGAATGGGCTTGGAGATAGACTTTGACGACTATGTACTTACCTGTGTCTTTTCGCGAGCGCTTCAGGAGATTGAAGCTGGCCAGGCGTCGGCGACCGAGGCGACCGGGCTTTCTCGCGCCGAGCTGCGGGACATCCTGACACGAAGTTTTCATGCCAAGCTCATCGACGCCTTTTTTCCGGAAGAGGCGAGCGATCCAGAGCTCGGCACGGAGGAAGAGCTCCTGCGTGACTTGCTACTTTCGCATGCCCGTCCAAACGATCCATTCAGCGCCCGGTTTGCTAAAATCATTGCCCGCCGTGCCCTGCGCGACGACCATCTATGGCAGGACCTTGGTCTATTTGACCGAGCCGAGCTTGGTCGGTTGTTTGCCATGCATTTTCCGACGCTAGCGGCAGGCAATACCAACAATATGAGGTGGAAGAAGTACCTTTACCGCAAGCTCTGCGAGGCTGAAGGTTTCTCGCTCTGCGCCGCTCCCAGCTGTCAGGAATGCAGTGATTTTAACGCGTGCTTCGGCCCCGAAACGGATGAAGCCCGTCGTTAAGTCGCTTTCGCGAGCAGTGCAAGATCGTCAGCGCTTGGTCGGCGCCTATACAAATCCCGCACGGATCTCTCGACGACGTTGAACGGAAGAGGGGATATTCATTGCTTCCCGGTATTTTGCGACGGTGCGGCGCGCAATATCGATCCCGCTTTCCCGAAGTTGGGCGACCATATTGTCGTCGGAGAGCACACTGTCCTCCGTTTCCGCGGCGATCATTGCCCTGATGCGATGGCGGATCGCTTCGGCCGAGTGTGCCTCGCCGCCTTCCGAGGATGCAATCGCGACCGTGAAAAAATACTTCAGTTCGAACACGCCGCGAGGGGTGAGCATGTATTTGTTCGAAGTCACACGGCTCACCGTCGACTCATGCATCTCGATCGCGTCGGCGACAGTCTTAAGATTGAGAGGCCGAAGATAGGCAGTGCCGCGTTCCAGAAAGACATCCTGCTGGCGGACGATTTCAGTTGCTACCTTAAGGATCGTCTTGGCCCGCTGATCGAGGCTGCGAACCAACCAGTTCGCGTTCTGGAAGCATTCGTTGAGGAATGCCTGATCACCGGTATCATGCGCGGTCAGACGAGAGACTTCGGCAAAATAGGTTTGGTTGATGAGCACCTTGGGCAACATCTCGGGATTGAGTTCGATCTGCCACCCGCCTGCGGTCGAGGGCAGAACTCGAACGTCCGGTATGATGGCCTCCGGCCGTCCCGATTGGAACCGGTTTCCGGGCCTCGGATCGAGTGTCCGGATCTCATGCAACATGTCGAGAAGGTCGTCGTCGTCGACACCGCAGCGCCGCTTCAATGCGCGAAAGTCACGTTGTGCAACCAACTCAAGATTTGCGACCAGCGCTTCCATAGCAGGGTCGAACCGATCTTGCTGCCGTAACTGTATCTCGAGGCATTCCCTAAGAGTTCGTGCAAAGATTCCAGGTGGATCGAAATGCTGCAAGGTCGCGAGGACTCGCTCGACGTCAGCCTCGTGGACACCCAGCCTTGCCGCCAGCTCTGATAGGTGCACCTGAAGATATCCAGTGCTTTCCAGATGATTGGCAAGCGCACCGGCAATCAGCCGATCTCGTGAGCTGAATGCTGTGAGGGCGATCTGCCGGGCGACATCGTCGTGCAATGTTTCAGTAGAAGCAGCAAACTCCTCGAAGCCCGGCGGGTGCTCTGACGACGCGTTGGCGGAACTTCGAATTGATTTCCATTCTCCAAGTGGCTCGGGAGCCTCGAGCCTTGTCGGCGCATCAACCTTGCCATCGTGTGTGGCACTATCGGGCCTGTTCTCCGAGGTCGAGACGACATCGTCAGAGGCGATGCCGTCACTTGAAGCCAGTTCTAGAAACGGGTTCTTCTCCAATTCCTGCTCGATGAACTGATGCAGTTCGCCATGCGCCAGTTGCAGCAAGCGAATAGATTGGATGAGCTGAGGCGTAATAACCAGCGATTGCTTTTGGCGCTGGAGAAGGTTTGCTAAATACTGCATCCTAAGAGAGAAACCCCTATCGATCTTGGTACTTAGTCGCGCGAATTTTTCATTTTATGAGGCTTCAGTCCTCCGGTGCTTATGCTGCGGCCGTGGCCTTCAGCGTTTCCAGGACGTTTTGCGGCGATGAAATGCCGTAGGGATCGGTTTGACAGTTGTCCGAGAAGCCTTCTTCCTCAAACCACTGCTCTACCACGCCGTTATCGACCAGCGCCGCGTAGCGCCAGGAGCGCATTCCGAAACCGAGATTGTGCTTGGCAACGAGCATGCCCATCTTGCGAGTAAATTCTCCCGACCCGTCAGGGATGAGCTTGACGTTGAGAAGCCCTACGGACTTGCCCCAGGCGTTCATGACGAATGCATCGTTTACGGAGAGACAGTAAATCTCATCGATGCCCTTCTTTTGAAACTCCCCATAAAGCCTTTCGAAATCCGGTAGCTGTTGGTTGGTGCAGGTGGGGGTGAAGGCGCCTGGCAGCGAAAACAAGATGACGCGCTTGCCGCGGAAATAGTCGTCGGATGTCTTGTCTTTCCACCGATAAGGGTTCGGCCCTGGTAGGGCCTCATCGCGAACACGCGTCCGGAATGTGACGAAGGGAACCTTCTTTTTGATGTTCATCTAACTGTTCCTCATACCGACAATTGACGCGATGTTTGGCGATTGCGGCTGCATATCCGATCTCGGTCGATATATATTGATCAAGCAAGCGCCATGCCATTTGCCTTAAATGCAGAAAATCATTGTACTGCCGGAAGGAGCCTGGGTTTGAGTAGGAGCGCCTCCGACAAGGGCGCTGACCCAACCTTCTCACCTCGAATGACCTCCGCCGCGGTGACATCGGTTGGGTCGCTTGTTATCGGCAAGCGTCCGATGTTCGCAAAAGACGGAACCGTTTCGGATAGTCATGTCAGATCCTTGAACGAGCACCGCCGGCAGGCTTTGACGTGGCCGCCGTGCTCGCGTTCTTAGGCATAGCGATTTGCCGAGACAGCTCTTCTCATTGCACCGACTGATGTGCCGCTGTTGTTGCTCTCGATCATATCAAGATCGGGACGTGCGCCACCCTCCAGCTCTTCGGCAAGGCGCCCGCGTGTCCGGTCGCAATGAGATTAAAAGTTCGTGCCGTGTCATCGCTATTGAATGATTAGGTTCTCCCTCGCGGGGTCATTCGCCAACCTTTTGATGTGCGAAACGGGACAAGAATGTCGGGAGACCGACGATTGGATTACAAGGCCTGGCCGCCGGCCGGGGCAAGTCGTGCAGTGCGGCCGCCCGCGCTCATCCGGCATGCAACTTGCGTCTTTGATTGTTCGCTGCGCTTGGAACTTTCCGATTTTTGATGGAGCATGACATGGATCAAAAGGTTTTCGTTCCAAAGAGCATCGGGGCGATTGAGGATCCGACGAAATCGCTCCGCGATCTGATTTCCTCCCCAGACCTGACGCACCTGATGGGAGCGCATGATGGGCTTTCCGCGGCGGTCGCCATGCAGGCGGGCTTCAAGGCCATTTGGGCGTCTGGCCCGTGCATTTCGAAGAGCCTCGGCTATCGCGACGTCAAGGAGGCAAGCTGGACACATTTGATAGAGGTGATGGAACGAATGGCGGACGCCAGCGGCCTGCCGATCCTCGCTGACGGTGATTCCGGCTTCGGGAACATGAATGGCGCGCGGTTAATGACAGCAAGGCTCTTGCAGCATGGTGCCTCTGGTGTGTGCATCGATGATAAGAGCTTCCCGAAAATGAATTCCTCTGTCGGCAATCGTCCTCCGCTGGACGATATCGAAAAGTTTTCCGGCCGCCTAAAGGCGATTAAGGATGCCACGGGAAACGACCTCGTGCTTGTCGCTCGCACCGAAGCCTTGATCGCCGGTTACGGTCTCAAGGCGGCACTATTGCGCGCGGACGCCTACGCGAACGCCGGCGCCGATGCAATCCTGATCCACTCGGGGGAAGCGAAGACGCACGAGGTTCTCACCTTTGCGAAGCAATGGAAACGGCTTCCTATCATGATTGCGCCTTCGAATTACTATCGCACAGTCATTTCAGCGCATCATGAGGCTGGCATCTCGAATGTCGTCTGGGTCAACCATGCGATGCGTGCAGCGATTGCAGGTATGCGGGCCGCGTACAACTGGATCATCGCCGAAGCAAGCGCCGGGCCGATTGGGCAGGAGGTCGCGAAGCTCGACGACGGACCCGCTGCGTTATGGTGAACCGTCTTCGGCGAAAATCGGTATCTCTCTGCGCGCGTGATTAGCATTTGTAAGCTGAAGCGGTCAGCCTCGGTACGGTGTCTGCGGAGCCCGATCCGGACGACTTAATGAGACACTTTCCCGCCGAGCTGATGACAATGTGGCCGATCGGCAAGGATGTGGGCTTTGAATGACCGCCCCGATATCATCGAGCCTATCGAGGATGCGGAGCCGCCGTCACTGTGATCGGTGACGAGATTTTGAAAGAACGTGCCGCAGAAAGGTACCACGATCGGCCGTTTGAAGTCGGCATTATCGTTAACTAAGCAGAACATGATGGGACCCTTTCATTTGTGGTGATGTAGGTCGCTCTCACATGCTTTCCCTCGGTCCAATCACGCAGCCGGTTTGGATGGGTGCCGTTGATAACGACCCCCGCAGCACCCCGCAATGACATGAAATGAGCTGCACAAGCATCGACTGACGCATGACCAAGCTCGGCAAGATCGTGGGCATCTATTTCCTCGATCAACGCCCCCGGATCGTGAGTTGCCGCATTGCGATAGACGCCGTCTACATCGGTCAGAATTGCCATTAGCGGAGCATTGGTTACCCACGCAATCCACGCCGCCACAGCGTTAGACGTTATGTCCAAACTCCATTCGACCGAATCCGTTGTGAAGAGCATGCGCGAGGCAAGCAGAACCGGAATTTTGCCAACCTTTGCCAGGCTCCGACATTCGCTCAACGTTGCAGACGGAACAAGTTTCGAAGAGAAGGCACGATTCGCCAGCAAATATCCTGTCTCATCTTGGACAAGAGCGCACGCGTGATGGGTCATCACCGATGGGGGAGGATATAGGTCTTCAACACGCTCAATCGCCTTGTCGTTTAAGTCTCCGCCAGGAACGACCAAAATTCGATGTCCACGCTCGACCAAGCGCTCGAGTTCGGCGACAGCCGTCCTAAAAACCGACAGATCATGCATGAGGCTTCCGTGGAACTTGACAACTATTGAAAAGCCGCATGGGGGAAGACTTTGGGTGAACATGCCTGAACCTCGCCCTGCCACTGTGAAGGCGCCATGTAGGTTTTGCGGGCTTCTCGATGTCAGATGGAGAACTGAGACCTTCTGAAAAGCCGCAGCGTACAACTGCATCCGTTCAACGCCATTTGGGAGAGCAAGCTCGATTACGTTGAACCTAATGTCGAGAAGTTTCGTCGCGTTTGAAAAGTCGCTCTTCCTCCATTTCTCCGCAATTCTTCACCGAACGATGTTGGAGACGTCTCGAACGTGCTACGGCTCTTTGTCCGGGATGCTCAAGCTGACGGGCCTTTCATTTAGCTGTAGGCCTACATGATCCAGTGTTCCACGCAGCGACCAACGAGAGAAATATGTCTCGGCGGCTCTCACTGCGTCGCAACAACCTCAAAAACCATGCCAACTTTGCAGAGCGAGCCCGCGAAAAGTTTTCTCAATGTTTCCTACCGACTTAGGGCTGAAGATAGCGAACACCTCAGAGGCGGCGTCGTGAAGATTCAAACGCACACACTGTCCAATTCGTCAGATAACCGACACGGGTTTTGTTAAGTCAATTTCTCGCCGTCCCACGCTAAACATTTGAAATTGACGAACGAAACCATTCCGTCCGGCGACACGGGTCGCGTTGGCGTGAGATTTGAATGGGATGGGTGCTGGAATGGCGATGCTGACCTGTAAACGATTATTCGATCCGGTCGGCAGGAGAAAAGGCGGACCGTATCAAATCGTCCAATCGGATTTTGTCAAAGAAGAGAACAATGGAAGCCAAAAGAGCGAACGGTCTGACGTGCCATATTCCCGACAACTTTAAGCCGCGGCTGAGCGAACTTACGGACGTCGAACCAAACGACGGTTTGACAGATGAGAAGCATATTGGCGGGCCGCCCCGTGCCAGGTGCAAAGTGTAGCATCTCCTCGATGATCCGCCGGCTCCGAATATCCTGGCGCCGTTGCGGCGTCGCTCAATGTACGAATGCCTCTTCCCATCTTGAAATTAGCGACAAAGCGATGCGCCACGAACAAATTACCGAATTACTTGATCGGGAGGCGATCCGTGATTGTCTTTATCGATACTGTCGCGGGATAGATCGGGCAGACGAGGCGGCGCTGCGCAGTGCGTACTGGCCGGATGCGCATGACAACCACGGCGCTTATTCGGGCTCGGCAGAGGGGTTCATAGAGTTCGCGCGCGGTGTCTTCAAGACCGAACAGCGCAACATCCATCAGATCACGAACATTCTGATCGAGTTCATCGACCCGGCGGAGGCTGCCGTCGAGAGTTACTTCACTGCGCTGCAACGCGGACCGGACGGGGCAAGGACACTACGTCAGGTTCTCTTGTGCGGCCGTTATTGCGATCTGTTTCAGAAAAGGGAAGGTGAGTGGCGCATCGCCGAGCGGACTGTCGTCTACGATTGGTTCGAGGAACAGCCCGCGCCAGTGACCTCCGAGACGGAGCGTTTCGGTCTCCGGCAGCCGATCGGGGCATCATATCCAATCGATCCGGTCTATGCGCTCTTGAACCGTCGTTTTCTTCAGAAACGTGAAGGCCACATGGCGAAAACGCCTCGGTGATGAGCGGTTTCAGATCTTCGTCGGCGGCGAAATGGAAACGTGACCTTTCTGTCTACCGCCATGTCGGGATGGTTGTCCGGAAAAAAGGTCCGGGAAACGGTCAGGAGAATTCCTCATGAGAAAGCAACGCGTCGTCATCATTACAGGCGCTGCAGGCGGGATCGGCCGCGCACTCGTCGACGCTCATCTCAATGTCGGGGACATTGTTGTTGCCGCGGACCTCCCGGACAGCGGTGTGCTTGAACTGGCTCGCGCTTTCGGCGCTGCGGATCTCGGACTTGAATTCGATGTCTCACGGGAAGAGGACATCCTTGCCCTTTATGAGCGGATCGACGCGCAGTTCGACCACATCGACGTTCTTGTCAATAACGCGGCGATGGGGCCCAGCATGGCCGCGACCACGCAGACCCCCATCGACGACTTCCGACGCGTATTGGCGGTAAATCTGATCGGGCCCTTCCTCATGGCTCGCGAAGCCGCACGGCGGATGCAGCCAGGTGCTGCGATTATCAACGTCGCCTCGATGGCGGGGGATAATTGGCAATCCAAAACGCAACGCCTACGCTGCTTCGAAAGCGGGCCTTATCTCGATTACGAAGTCGCTCGCCTGCGAGTTGGCTTCACTTGGCATCCGCGTGATGGCAGTGGCGCCGGGCTATGTGCGAACGCCGATGGTCGCGCAATTGGAACACGCTGGCCAGACGAACTTAGAGGCGGTGCGCAGCCGTGTGCCGATGGGGCGCATGGCGCGTCCGGACGAAATTGCACGAGCCGTGCGGTTTCTCGCCAGCCCGGATGCGCACTGTATCAACGGCACGGTGCTGACAATTGATGGCGGGTGGATGTCCTTCAACCAGCCTGGCGACGCGCACCCGCGAGTAAGCGAAATACCACAAGCCGAACTTTCCCGTCCGCCACAATCAACCAATAAGCGGATTGTCCTCGTCACGGGCGGCGCGACCAGCATAGGCGCGGCCGTTGCTCGCCGCTTTGCAGCAAATGGCGATACCGTCGTACTTGCCGACATAAACGGCGCCGCGGCGGCGAAGTTCGCAAAATCCCTCGGCGGCGAGCACATTGGAAAATCCGTGGACATTGCAAGCGAAATGCAGGTGGTAGCACTGTTCGACGATTTGCGGGAGCGGTTCGGGGGGCTTGATGTCCTCGTCAACAGTGCCGCTTGGCCCGACAGTTGCAAGTCGGGAGTTGAGCAAACGCCTGCCGAGATCGCGCGCGTCATTGATGTCAACCTCACCGGTGCCTTCACCTGCGCGCGTGAGGCTATCAAAATGATGCGGCCCGACGGGGTAATCCTGAATATCGGATCCATCAACCGCTCCCTGACGATTGCCCAGCGCCATGCATATGGCGCATCAAAGGCGGGCTTGGAAATGCTGACCCGCTGCATGGCGGCCGAACTCGGGCCGGTTGGCATTCGGACTGCGACGATTGCTCTTGGCTTCATTCACACACCTGATAGCGCACAGAACGCGATCAGCCGCCGCAACCCAGCCCTTGGCGGGGGGCAGTTCGAAGGCATGGCAAACGCCGCGTTCTTCCTAGCTTCGCCAGATGCTTCATACATCAACGGATCGACCCTCTACGTCGGCGCCGGCTGACTTCGGACAATGTTGTATTCTACCCACGATCGGAAGCATTCACGGGAAATCGAAAACGACACTGTGTGCCAAACGGCATCCGGAACGTCATCGAATTTGACAGTTTTAAGGAGCACTTGCGGCCGGGGAACGGCAAGCGATTTTGTTTCAAAGCCCCGAATATCAAAAAAGCCGATTGGATCAGTAGCCACGGATACATGCCCGCTGACCATTCGCGAATGGACCCAACGTGAATGAGGAAACGTTATGGAATTTGCGACCTTCATCCTTGCCTCCCAGCGGGGCTATCATCAATCGGCCGACAGAATCATCCGCAACTCAATCGAACAGGCAGTCCTTTCGGAGCAAGCTGGCTTCAACACCGCATGGTTTGCCGAACACCACTTCAACAACTATAGCCTCGTTCCATCGCCGTTGATGATGGTGGCCCATTGCGCCGGCCGGACGAACTCCATCCGCCTCGGCACTGGTGTTTGCGTATTGCCGCTTTATCAACCGCAGCGCCTGCTTTCCGAGATAGGTTTCGCCGATATCGTTTCGAGCGGCCGCCTGGAGCTTGGCGTCGGCTCTGGATATCAGCAGTTTGAGTTTGACCGCTTTGGTGTCGATATCGATGAGGCGCCCGCTGTCTTTTCGGAATATCTGGACGTCCTTCTCAAGGGCCTCACGCAAAAGATTTTTGAGCACAATGGCCAATATTTAAAGGTACCACCGACGGCGATTTCGGTGCGGACTATCCAGAAGCCGGCCCCCCCAATCTGGATCGCTACGGCGTCCGGATACAACATGGGCCGGGCCTATCGGGAAGGACACAATCTTTTCGTCACGGCATTCCACGATGGCTTGGGCGCTTTAAGCAAGCTTCGCGAGAGCGTCGAGAACGCGGCACTCGCAAAAGGTAAGGATGCCGCGGATGCCAAGATTTCGCTGTTGCGTTGTTGTTATGCCAGCGATAACGAAACGGAGATCAACAGCTATCTCGACAACGCCCGTTTCCAGCGCCGGCTATCGGAAGCGCTTCATCAGCGCCGCCAACAAACCGAGGACGGCTATCTTCTGCAGGAAACCCCGACCAAGCAGGACCTGTCGTTTCAGACGATGCGCGACAATCTACCAATCGGCAGTGTGAATCGGGTGATCGATCGCCTGCTCGAAGAGATCAGTGTGCTGAAGCCGTCCCAGATCGCAATTCACTGCCAATTGGGCGATTTCGATCATCAGGCGATGCTGCGGCAAATCGAACTCTGGGGAGACAAGATCATCCCGGCTGTCAACAAGTCGCTCGGTCATGCGCAGCCATGACCGGATAACCCCTTCCGAGATCACAGAGCAATTTTTGATGATGAACCGTCTGGATATCACTGAAGTCGGTCTCGGTTCACGGCGAACGGCCCTCGCTGACGATCCGGATCTCTGGCCAGAAGAGACGGCGATTTAGACTTTGGCGAACTCGCTACAATAAACTGCCGTAGTGACCATCATCACCCAGCGAGACTGAGTGTCTCGAAGTGAAATGGGCCGCGTACCCCGGCGGAAAAACGCTCGGCGGCGTTCAGAGCCATCTCTAACCTTTCGCGAGGCGGTGAGCTTGATGATGCATAGAGCGCGCCCAGTGCTATTTGCTGACCACATCCACAGGCGTCAAAGCCATCGACCGGCTCAACAACCTGGTAATCATCGTCAATTCTGAAAAGCCTTCCGGCATAGCCGACGAGGAAGGTGCCGCCGCGCTCGACTTCGTCCTGCCGCCGTGCGTAGCCGCCATCTTTCAGGCACTGGCGAAGCGCGTCGACGAAATCCGTCACCATGAAGGCATAGACATCCGTTTCAGGATCTCTTTTGGGCGGCTTGAGCGAATGTGCCAATAGCTGGCCCATTCTGAACGAAGAGGTAAACCCGAAGAGAAAGTCCTGGTTGCGGAAAACTTTGCGATCGGCTCGGAGGGTAAGCGAATAGCCGGCCACACCAGCGCTATCGCCGCCGATGTGAACAGATCCGTCGCTGATCAAACCGACAATGCATGTCATCCGCCGTCGCTCCTCCTGTGGGCTGATTAGTAGAACCCAATGTCGCCACTGGCTGCCGACCATGCTTTGTCGACTTTGCTGCCCCAAGCTCTGCAAGCAAACAGCTTGCCAAACAGCGCCTCGGCCACTGTCAACCGTGTGTCAGCTTCCCGACGGTATTGCCGCTTTCTGGCCGATTGGCGCGATTACCGGGTCTGTGATGAACCGGCACGCGCTCGCCTGAAACTTCAATAAATCTTCGCGATGTTTTTGCTTCGGGGGACGATGTCGGATTTGTTCCGTCCGCGACACCGACGTGTTCGCCAACTGACGCATCCATGCTTGAACCGTTGGGATAGCGGTCATTTCACGCTCTTTGCGCAGCTGGCACGGCTTTTGAAGTTCCTTTGCCAGGAGGTGATAGAAACGATGACCTGTGACGAGATCGATCCGATGAAAGGAGGAGAAAGGCATCATGCCAAGTCTGGCGCAGATCCGCATTAAGTCCAAAAGGACCGTTACCTGCCTGGCATCGGAACGCTCGATTGCTGGAGTGGCGGCGTTCTCATAATTACTCGGCTCGACCAATAGTCGCCAATGAACCCCGCTGGTTTCAATGAACATGTGCTTACCCGACTTTCGCATTAGTCGGATTAGAGTCGCGCAGGTGCGGCGGTGAAACAGCCGTTCTGGCGCCAAATTGAGGACCGCCTTTTCTTTGCCGCGCCAGCTACGATTTTTCCTGCGGAGGTGAGTGGAGCCCTAGTTCTGTGCGAGCTTTCCGCGAGCCTAGACCGAACCGTCTGACGATTGCTCCGTTTGCGGAGATCATCGCCCAGCGGCCACGGGAGCAGTAACGATTTCTGGCAGGGCTAAATCCATTTGGTCGGCTAAGACAGCCACGTGTTTCTCACCTTCGGAGGCTCGGCAACACAAAACCAGGCAAGGACAATACCATCCGTTCTCGGGACAGATCGTACGGCCATCGTGCCCGCCATCACAGACTTACCTCCCCGCACAACGGAGTTCTTCCCGATTAGGAGTTTTTCGCACATGAGTGTTATCGATGCTCGGCCGACACTGAATGCCCCCGATGACGACCCTTATCTCTGGCTCGAAGACATCGATGGCGAGAAAGCTTTGATTTGGGTCACTGAGCAATCGGCGCGAACGCTTTCGCGTTTTGGCGGGCCGCCGTTCGAAGGAGACCGCGACACGCTCGCGGGCATTTTCGACTGCCCTGACAAGATTGCGGGGATCACGCGCCGGGACCGATACCTTTATAATTTCTGGCGCGATGCCGAAAACCCGAGAGGCGTGTGGCGCAGAACAACACTCGCCGCCTACATGGCGGCGGAGCCGGAGTGGGAGATCGTTCTCGACGTGGATGCCCTTGCCAAGGCCGAGGGAAAGGACTGAATATGGGACAGTGCCTCGATCGAACCGGGCAGATGCGAAAGCGCCGTCCTTCACCTGTCGCTGGGTGGCAGCGATGCGGTCGTGCATCGCGAGTACGATCTAACCACGCGAAGCCTCGTTACCGACGGCTTCAATCTCCCGGAGGCCAAAGGCAATGTTGCCTGGCTCGATTACGACACTCTTTTGCTTTCCATCGCTCTCGGCGATGGCATGGCCACGCGCTCCGGCTATGCGCGCACAGTGCGGTTATGGACGCGTGACTCCGATCCGCTCGCCGCACCGGTTATCTTCGAGGCGGGTCCCGATTCCATCCTCGTGTTCGGCTTTCTGGATCGTACCGCCGCAAGCGAACGCGTTTGGTTCATCGAGCGGGGCTTTTTCAGTACGGTCGGCTGGATCGGCGACAGGAGCGGTCCGAAGACCAAGATCGATCTTCCTCGAGATGCTAGCTGGAACGTCTTCGGTGATTGGCTGGCTGTGAAGTTGCGTAACGCATGGACGGTCGGAGGAAAGACCCATTCAGCTGACGCACTGATCGGCATCTCCCTGTCCTCGTTCATCGCCGGCGCGCGTAACTTTGCTACGCTGTTTGAACCGGACGAAAGGTGCGCCCTGCAGTCCTTCTTCTGGAACGATGGAAAGCTCGTGGTATCCCTCCTCGACAATCTCGTTCCTCGCTTCGATATGTTCACGCCTGGACGACAGGATTGGACGCACCGAACGTTGGACACCATGCCCGCTGCGACGACTGTTCGAGCCTGGCCCTTAGATGCGGAAGTTCACGAGAGCAATGGGGAAGTCCTCGTCTCGGCTGAAGATCCAGTGACGCCGCCGCAGCTTCTCTTGTTCAATCTTAACGGGGCGCCGCGGCTCGGCGCCCCCGTCGTCCTGAAACGCGATCCAGACAAATTCGATGCATCAGGATTGCTGGTCACGCGTCACGAGGCGGGTTCGACGGATGGTGAAATAATCCCCTATACACAGGTCGGGCCGGAAAACGGAAACGGAAATGCGCCGGTCCACCTCACCGCCTGTGGCGACTACGGCAAATCGGTTCTGCCCCATTACAACTCCGCGATAGGCAAGCTGTGGCTCGAACCCGGCGGCACGAGCGTGGTGGCCAACATCCGCGGCGGCAGCGAGTTCGGTACGCGCTGGCGCGAGGCTGGAAAAAGGGCGAAAAGGCGTCTTGCCCATGACGATTTCGCCACCGTGGCCGCCGACCTGGTGCGCCGGGGTGTCACGCGTCCCGGACGGATCGCTGCCGAGGGCGGTTCAAATGGCGGTCTCCTGATCGCCAACATGCTAACTCGATATCCGGAGCGTTTCGGCGCACTCTTTTGCACAGTACCCGTTCTCGATCTGCGTCGTTACACCAAGCTCCTCGCGGGCGCGAGCCGGATTGACGAAAAGGGTGATCCCGACAAGCCGGAGGATTGGGCCTTTCTCAGTCAAATGTCTGCCTATCACACGGCCGAAGCCGGGCAATTCTACCCGCCCATCCTGCTCGCGACCCGAAGAGGGGACGACCGCGTCCATCCGGGGCACGCACGTAAGATGGCTGCAAAGCTGCAGGCACTCGGCTGCCCCGCTTACTTCTACGAAGCTGAGGTCGGTGGTCATGGTGCCGGCGCGGACGATCGCGAGCAGGCGGCGTTCCTAGCCCTAGGTTACGGTTTCCTTCGCGATGCGATCGGCTTTTCGGAACGTCTGTGACTGGTTGAGGAAAGCAGCAGATCGACTTGAAGCGGCGAGGCACTCCCTCCATCATAAACGGTATCATCGACCCTTAGGTCGCCGCGCGGCAACTGCATGGCAGAAGAGGGCCTGCCAGGAAGGCAGTCGGAGTGCATTCCAACAGGCGAAAGCGGCCTGTCAGAACTTGGATCCGCGCCGGAACGGTTGCTCGTCTAGCGAAGAACCGGCTCTCCATGGAAACGGCGTTTTGATGGTTTTGAGACGCCAAAACCGACCTCCATCATCAGTCGCGGCCTCTGCTTTGCCAAGGTACCCATATGAAAGCCGAAAGGATCCTCGACGAAACCTGAACCCGCTTTGCCGGTCAAAGTGATGGCATTTTCTGCGCCATAGAAATCAAGCACCTCGTGCGCCGGATGGCCAACGAGCAGAGTCAATTGATGCCTCAAGCGCCGACGGTTGTGGCTGCCGCGCACGTAGACATGCGGACCGGAATTGCCATCGACGTCGGAGAGATAAAAGAAAAACTTCAGCATCCGCCAATCATCAAGATCGAAGTGAAACTTGAAGGAAGCGCGGCTCAGATCCGCATCCGAAGCGTTTTTCGTCGGAAAGCTCCACCACGTCCGCGTGGTGATCAATCTCGCGTTGCCGCCGAGATAATGCCTTGCCACGTCGAGAAGCAGCGGATCTTGCTGAACGGCAACGACGGCATCACATCGTAACGCCCGTTCGTAATGGTGGCCACTTAGTATCGTCCTGCCAAACCACCCCTCGGCTTCGACATGGTCGCTGGCCAAGAAGTCGAACCTTCGGTCGAAATTGCCGAAGCAAGGCGTCTCATGTCCAAAACGGGCAATTTCCTCGCAGATTGCGGTGGGAAGCGTCAAGCCGGCAAAAAGGCCCGTACTTCTCAATTCGGCTGCGATCGTCTCTGCCTTGAGGTCACCAAACATCGAGGGCTTGCGACTTTCCTGCCGCGGCGCTTGTCTTGCGGTCAGCCAATGTGCCTTGCGGAACGGCATCGTGCGTGCCAGCAGGAACATTGGTAGCCAAGCCGGGTTCTCCCGCATATCAGTGAGATAGGTTGGAATTCGAGACACCATCCGACGAAATACCCCGCCGTTGCGCGCGATCTGTTCGAGGTCCTTCGGGTTGGAGTTTGCGGAGCTGAGCATTCGATCGCCTTTCATGGATGATGGAAGTTCCTCCTGCGGGCAAGAACCTGCACTCGATACGGATAGTCTCGACAAAACGTGTTCCTGTTGATGCTATGAAATCCAGTAACGGATCAACGGAATGTGCAAAGGCGGTGTGCTGTCGCACGCCGCCTTTGCTGGCCTTGTCCAGGGGAGGATTCGTTCAAGGGAATGTGTTCGTTGGTCCTCTTATTGAAACCAGATTTGACATTAGGCGCAGTCGGACCTAGCCCAATGAGCGGAAATCGGGAGCACCGGCTTTGATTGCATGACTGAACATCAATTTCCCTAAAGTTTGTTTTCGAACGATCAATGTGGAGGCATAGGAACCGATTCTTGACTTCGTTTGCAAATTTATTGTTTAGATAACGCTTATTTACGATATGGATAAATCAAGACACAGCTCCGCAGTTTCAGGGACTGAGACCCGTTCATGATGCCGATCTACACCGGCATTTCCGTACGGCAGTTTCCTGTTGAAGACTCCCCACCGGATGTCAGATCGCCAAGGCGTTAAGGAATGGGGATGAGCGGATATTAAACGCGCTGATAGCCGATCTCCTTCGCGTGGATCCCGTACGGCGGCGTGTTCGGCAACGGCGGGTGCTTGCCACGTTCGCTCTGATATTCGAACCAAGCGATTGCTCTTGCCGCGATGACGTGAGTGGAGGCCTTTATGCCGAGCTCCTGGGTCGGCCCGAAATTTTGTCCGATACCATGCAACGATGCGTGGAAGGTTCCACGTCTTGTCGTCTCACGACCGCCCCCAAAGGGGTTGCCCGGTTAAGAGAGTTGCCAAGACGCGCAACGAGAGTAAACCCCAAACATCCCCAAGGCCGATTTATGCGACCGTTCGGGCGAGCCAATGCAACTGTGCACTCGATTTACTTGATTTCGGTCAACTTATATTCTTTCAATAGGCACGATGATCGATGGCGTGTATGGCACACCTCCACGCCGTGGATGAAGGAAAACATGCGCTTTAAAGGTCTTGATCTAAATCTCCTTGTCGTGCTCGACGCCCTCATGACCGAGCGCAACCTCACAGCAGCGGCACGAAGCATCAATCTGAGCCAGCCCGCGATGAGCGCGGCCGTCGCGCGGCTGCGAAGCTATTTCCGCGACGATCTCTTTACGATGGTTGGCCGTGAACTTGTCCCAACGCCACGTGCCGAAAGGCTCGCCGTGGCCGTCCGAGAGGCTTTGCTGTATATCCAGCTCTCCGTTATTGCCTGGGAACCGTTCGATCCGGCTCATTCGGATCGCTGCTTCAAGATCATCCTATCCGACTACGTGACACTCGTGTTTCTTGAAAAGGTCGTCGAGCGTATGGCGCAGGAAGCTCCTGCCATCAGCTTCGAGTTTCTACCTGTTTCAGACGACTTCGATGAGCTCCTCCAGCGCGGCGACGTCGACTTCCTCATTATGCCGAAAGTGTTCATGTCGAAGCATCCTCATGCTGCACTGTTCGACGATATATTCGTGTGCGTAGGGTGTAGTACGAACAAGCAGCTATCAGAGCCGTTCACGTTCGAGCAATACATGTCGATGGGCCATGTTGCGGTCAGATTTGGAAGTGGCCTTAGGCCTGCCATTGACGAATGGTATTTGCGCGAGCGGGGTTTCAAGCGACGTATCGAGGTCGTGGTGCAATCCTTTAGCATGATACCGCCCATGCTAGCAGGTACCGACCGTATAGGGACAATGCCTTTGCGGCTGGCGCAGCACTGTGCGAAAACGACGCCCCTGCGCATCATGGAGCTTCCGCTTCCGATCGCCACATTGACCGAGGCCGTCCAATGGCCCGCGCTCCACAATAGCGATGCGGCAAGCCTTTGGATGCGGGAGACATTAATTCGGGAGGCTGCCCGGATGGTTTCGCCGCCGGCTGCGGAACGTCAAGATGCTCCGACAATGAAGCCCACTCGTCCGAAAGTTTACGCCGGATAAACGGCCGGCTCGCTTGATGCGGCTGCGATGCATTCAAACTTTTCAAGCCATTGGGCATGCGAGCTTGTCCGCGACCGGCCGCCAGGAATATTGCGCAGCTTACCTGGATCCCTGCGCTTACCGCTGATTCTAAACGCATAAATTGCCAAGGCTGTCCTATCCGTTTCGTGTGGGTCGCGCCGCATGGATATGCCGCTTTCGATCCTGGGGCATGATGCGGCCGAACAAGCAGTTGGGGTCTCAACTGGTTTGGCATTGTTTTGAGGCCAACCCGGGTGCTTCGCCAGTGGCACGATTTGATGTGGGATTGTCTCCAATTTTAAAAATTCTTTGGTCCCGCTGTGGTCTTGGCCAACCTGCGGCACCCTCCGATCGCCAGGCTTTATCAGTTTACTGCGACACATTGCGTCCGATTTGTCGGGCCCGCGACAAAGGCTTGTCCAGTTGGAGCGCATGTCTGGCGCAGCTAAATAGCTGAAAAACAATCAAGAGAGTTTCCCTTCAAGTCGGCCGCCAACTTGGCACGCGTTTTGAAACGCTTCTTGGCGGGCGGCGCGAGCTGCCGACCGTACTCCGCGATGGATGGAACGAAAGAAGGAAGGCAACATGTCAGATTTGCGTCAAATCGCATTCTACGGCAAAGGGGGCATCGGCAAGTCCACCACCTCACAAAATACGCTCGCAGCCCTTGTCGATCTCGGGCAGAAGATCCTGATCGTCGGCTGCGATCCCAAAGCCGACTCCACCCGCCTGATCCTGAACTCGAAGGCGCAGGACACCGTTCTGCATCTAGCGGCAGAGGAAGGTTCGGTGGAGGACCTCGAACTCGAGGACGTGCTCAAAATCGGCTATAAGGGCATCAAGTGCGTAGAGTCCGGCGGCCCGGAGCCGGGTGTTGGTTGCGCCGGCCGCGGCGTCATCACCTCCATCAACTTCCTTGAGGAAAACGGCGCCTACGACAATGTCGACTATGTCTCCTATGACGTGCTCGGCGACGTCGTGTGCGGCGGCTTCGCTATGCCGATCCGCGAGAACAAGGCCCAGGAAATCTACATCGTCATGTCCGGCGAGATGATGGCGCTTTACGCGGCAAACAACATCGCCAAGGGCATCCTGAAATATGCCCATGCAGGCGGCGTGAGGCTCGGGGGTCTGATCTGCAACGAGCGCCAGACGGACCGCGAGATCGACCTCGCCGAGGCCCTGGCCTCCAGGCTCAATTCCAAGCTCATCCATTTCGTGCCGCGCGACAACATCGTCCAGCACGCCGAGCTCAGGAAGATGACGGTCATCCAGTATGCGCCGGATTCCAAACAGGCCGGAGAATATCGCACCCTGGCTGAGAAAATTCATGCCAATTCGGGTCAAGGGACCGTCCCGACCCCGATCACCATGGAAGAGCTCGAGGACATGCTGCTCGACTTCGGCATCATGAAGACCGACGAGCAGATGCTTGCGGAACTTCAGGCCAAGGAATCGAAGGTGGCGGCCGCCCAATAACCGCCGCTTTCGACGGACGCGCCGGCCCTTGACCCGGCGCGTCCTTCCCGAGAACGCGCCTCAGCGCGAGGCGACATCCGAACCTTAAAAGAGGGCAGGCCCTATGAGCCTCGACTACGAGAAAAACGGCGCTTTGCATGAAAAGCTTATAGCGGACGTGCTGTCGCAATATCCGGACAAGGCGGCGAAGCGCCGCAACAAGCACCTCGGCGTTGCAACGGGCAAAGACGCGACCGACAAGGAGGACGACGTTCTTTCCGAATGCAGCGTCAAATCGAATATCAAATCCATTCCGGGCGTTATGACCATCCGCGGCTGCGCCTATGCCGGTTCCAAAGGTGTCGTGTGGGGGCCGATCAAGGATATGGTCCACATCTCCCATGGACCGGTTGGTTGCGGCCAATATTCCTGGTCGCAGCGTCGCAATTATTATGTCGGCACGACAGGGATCGACACCTTCGTGACGATGCAGTTCACCTCCGACTTCCAGGAAAGAGACATCGTTTTCGGCGGCGACAAGAGGTTGGACAAGATCATCGATGAGATCGAGGAATTATTCCCGCTGAACAAAGGCGTCAGCATCCAATCGGAATGCCCGATCGGTCTGATTGGCGATGACATCGAGGCTGTGTCGCGCAAGAAGGCGAAGGAACACGACAAGACGATCGTGCCGGTGCGCTGTGAGGGCTTCCGCGGCGTATCGCAATCACTTGGCCACCATATCGCCAACGATTCCATCCGTGACTGGGTTTTCGAGAAAACGGATGTCGAGTTCGAGGCGGGTCCTTACGACATCAACGTCGTCGGCGATTACAATATCGGCGGCGATGCGTGGGCCACGCGCATCCTCCTGGAGGAGATGGGGTTGCGCGTGGTCGGCAACTGGTCTGGAGACGCCACGCTTGCCGAAGTGGAGCGGGCGCCGAAGGCCAAGCTCAACCTCATCCACTGTTACCGGTCGATGAACTACATCTGTCGGCACATGGAGGAAAAGTACGGCATTCCATGGATGGAATACAATTTCTTTGGTCCGTCGCAGATCGAAGCCTCTTTGCGCAAGCTTGCCAAGCATTTCGGGCCGGAAATTGAGGAAAAGACCGAGAAAGTCATTGCCAAGTACCGGCCTTTGGTCGACGCCATCATCGCCAAATACCGACCACGCCTCCAAAGCAAGACCGTGATGCTCTACGTCGGCGGTTTGCGCCCTCGTCACGTGGTCACGGCCTACGAGGATCTCGGTATGGAGATCGTTGGCACCGGCTACGAGTTCGCCCACAACGACGACTATCAGCGCACCGGCCATTACGTGAAAAAAGGCACGCTCATCTACGACGACGCGACCGGTTATGAACTGGAAAAGTTCATTGAGGGGATCCGCCCCGATCTCGTAGGCTCCGGTATCAAGGAAAAGTACCCGGTGCAGAAGATGGGCATTCCATTCCGCCAGATGCATTCGTGGGACTACTCCGGCCCGTATCATGGCTACGACGGCTTTGCCATCTTTGCCAAAGACATGGACCTCGCCATCAACAATCCAGTCTGGGATCTTTACGACGCCCCCTGGAAGAGAAAGGTCGCGCCGGCTGAGGCGGTTGCGGCCGAATGAGGGCCTGGCCTGTCTTGGAGCAGGGGCAGGCTAGGCTCTCGCCGCGGATTTGATCCTGACACCTCGAACATCTCGACGTCCTTTGCCGCCATTGGTGCGGCACGATGAAACGAAAGGCGATTACCATGCCGCAGTCGGCGGAAAAAATTCTCGACCACGCGCCTCTGTTCCGCGAGCCGGAATACAGGCGAATGCTTGCCGAAAAGAAGCTGAATTTCGAATGTCCGCACCCGGACCAGGTCGTTGCCGATCAAAGCGAGTTCACCAAGACCTGGGAGTACAGGGAGAAAAATCTTGCCCGCGAAGCCCTGGTGATAAATCCCGCCAAAGCCTGCCAGCCGCTCGGGGCCGTCTTTGCGGCTGCGGGCTTCGAGCGGACCATGTCCTTCGTCCACGGCAGCCAGGGCTGCGTTGCCTATTACCGGTCGCACCTTTCGCGACACTTCAAGGAGCCTTCGTCGGCGGTTTCGTCCTCGATGACTGAGGACGCGGCGGTATTTGGCGGACTGAAGAACATGGTCGACGGGCTCGCCAACACCTATGCGCTCTACGACCCGTCGATGATTGCCGTCTCGACCACCTGCATGGCGGAGGTTATCGGCGACGATTTGCACGGCTTTATCGAAAACGCCAAGAGCGAAGGCTCGGTCCCCTTAGACTTCGATGTTCCTTTCGCCCACACGCCCGCCTTCGTCGGCAGCCATGTCGATGGCTATGACGGCATGGTCAAGGGCATCCTGGAGCACTTCTGGAAGGGCAGGGAGCGCAAGGAACCGAACGGCACCATCAACATCATACCCGGGTTCGACGGCTTCTGCGTCGGCAACAACCGCGAGCTCAAGCGCCTGCTGAACCTCATGGGCGTATCGTATACCCTCATCCAGGACGCATCCGACCAGTTCGATACTCCCTCGGATGGCATGTATCGCATGTATGATGGCGGCACGACGATCGGAGACGTCAAGGAAGCTCTTGGCGCCGAAGCGACACTATCGCTGCAGCACTACAACACCCGCAAGACGCTGGAATATTGCAAGGAGTTCGGACAGCCGACGGCTTCCTTCCATTATCCCCTTGGCGTTAAAGCAACCGACGAATTGCTGGTGAAAATCTCGGAGGTTTCCGGCAAGGAAATCCCTTCCGCGATCGGACTGGAGCGTGGGCGCCTCGTCGACGCCATGGCGGACAGCCAAGCCTGGCTGCACGGAAAGAAATACGCGATCTACGGCGATCCAGATTTTGTCTATGCGGTGGCCCGGTTCGTGATGGAAACCGGCGGCGAGCCCACACATTGCCTCGCGACCAACGGCACATCTGCGTGGGAAAGCGAAATGAAGGCATTGCTTGCATCCTCGCCGTTCGGAAAGGATGCCAAGGTCTGGGCGGGCAAGGACCTCTGGGCACTGCGCTCACTGCTTTTCACCGAACCGGTGGACCTGTTGATCGGCAATTCCTATGGCAAATATCTGGAGCGCGACACCGGCACGCCGCTGATCCGGCTGACGTTTCCGATTTTCGACCGGCACCATCATCATCGCTTCCCGCTGATGGGCTACCAAGGCGGGCTGCGTGTCTTAACGACAATTCTCGACACGATATTCGACAAACTCGACCGCGAGACGAGCCAAACAGGTGTCACGGACTATTCCTATGACCTCACACGCTAACGGCAAACGCTCGGCTCCGCCGCCGAGTGTCTTGCAATCGACATCTAAGGCCGGCGCAAGCCGGTCGCTCGATGCCAGGATCCAGGACGTCTTCGAGGAACCCGCTTGCGAGATGAACCGCGGCAAAGATGCCAATGTCCGCAAGAAGGGTTGTTCCAAGCCGCTCACCCCCGGGGCGGCAGCCGGTGGCTGCGCGTTCGACGGCGCAAAGATCGTGCTGCAGCCGATCACCGACGTCGCGCATCTGATCCATGCTCCGCTCGCCTGCGAAGGCAATTCCTGGGATAACCGTGGTACGGCTTCGTCCGGCCCGATGCTCTGGCGCACGAGCTTCACCACCGATCTTACCGAACTCGACGTGGTGATGGGCCACGCCGAGCGGAAGCTTTTCAAAGCGATCCGCCAGATCAAGGAAACCCACGCGCCACCGGCGATCTTCGTCTATTCGACATGCGTTACGGCGCTAATCGGCGACGACATCGAAGCGGTCTGTAAGCGCGCTGCGGAAAAATTCGGCTTGCCGGTGGTGCCGATCAATGCGCCCGGCTTTTCCGGCTCCAAGAATCTTGGAAACAAGCTCGCCGGCGAGGCGCTGCTCGATCATGTCATCGGCACGGTGGAGCCCGATGATGCCGGCCCCTACGACATCAATATCCTCGGCGAATTCAATCTTTCCGGCGAGTTCTGGCTGGTAAAGCCGCTTCTTGATCGGCTTGGCATTCGCGTGCGCGCCTGCATCCCCGGTGACGCGCGTTATCGTGACATTGCCTCAGCGCATCGTGCCCGGGCAGCGATGATGGTGTGCTCGACCGCACTCATAAATCTTGCCCGCAAAATGGAGGAACTCTGGGACATTCCGTTCTTCGAAGGGTCCTTCTACGGCATTACCGACACGTCGCAATCGCTGCGGCAGATCGCTGAGCTGCTCGTCAGGAAGGGCGCCGATCCGGAGATTCTTGAGCGCACCGAGGCGCTGATCGCAGAGCAGGAGGCGATCGCCTGGAAAAAGCTCGCGGCATACCGGTCGCGGCTTCAAGGCAAGCGTGTGCTGCTTAATACCGGCGGTGTGAAGGCCTGGTCGATTGCCCACGCGCTGATGGAGATCGGCGTCGAAATTGTGGGCACCTCGACCAAGAAATCGACGGCCGAAGACAAGGAGCGCATCAAGGAAATTCTGAAGGAGGATCACCGCATGTTCGAGTCGATGGGATCGCGGGAGATGTACGACATTCTCGCAGAACACAAAGCCGACATCATGCTGTCTGGTGGGCGTACGCAATATGTCGCGCTGAAGGCAAAAACGCCCTGGCTTGATATCAACCAGGAGCGCCATCATCCCTATGCCGGCTATGAGGGCATGGTGGAGCTCGTTCGCCAGATCGATCTTGCTATCCACAACCCGATCTGGAGCGAGGTGCGGGAGCCGGCACCATGGGACGCCCAGCCCGCAATGAAGGAAGAACTGCAAAGCACGCAAAGCGAGAGCGAGACGTTCCCCGCCTCACAGATCTCGTCGGCGCCTCCGCCGCCGGCTTCCGCGGGTGGTGAGGAAAGCTGATGGCCTGCATTCTCCCGCAGACCAAGTCGGCGGCGGTCAATCCGCTGAAATCGTCGCAGCCCCTCGGTGCCGCTCTAGCCTATCTTGGCGTCGATGGTGCGATACCGCTGTTCCACGGCAGCCAAGGCTGCACCAGCTTCGCGCTGGTGCTCTTCGTGCGCCATTTCAAGGAAGCCATCCCCCTGCAGACAACGGCGATGGACGCAGTCGCGACGATCCTCGGCGGCGCCGGCAATTTGGAAGAGGCGCTCCTCAATATCAAAACACGCGCTAAACCGAAGCTGATCGGGATCTGCACGACGGCGCTGGTGGAAACCCGCGGCGAGAATTTCGAGGGCGATCTTGTCAATATCAAGCTGGAGCGTGCCGAAGAGCTAGCAGGTACCGAGGTCGTGCTAGCGAGCACACCCGATTTCGACGGTGCGATCGAGGAGGGTTGGGCAAAGGCAGTCACCTCCATGATCGAAGGCATTACGACCCCAGGCGGCCGGCCCCGCGATCTGAAGAAGATTGCGATCCTCCCCGGTTGGCACCTGACGGTCGCCGATATTGAGCTTCTGCGCGAAACGGTCGAAAGCTTTGGTCTGAAGCCGGTGATCCTGCCGGACGTCTCGGGCTCGCTCGACGGCACGGTTCCTGACGACCGCTGGGTGCCGACTACCTATGGCGGCACGAAGGTAGAGGAAATCCGCGAACTCGGCACCTGCTTCCAGGCGGTTGCGATTGGCGAGCATATGCGCACGGCCGCCGCGGCCCTGCAGGCGAAGACCGGCGTGCCTTATGTCCTCTTCGAGCAGCTTGTCGGCTTGAAAGCAATCGACCGTTTCATGACGATGCTGGCGATGATCGCCGGCAATCCCGTGCCGGCCACGGTGCGCCGCCGCCGCGCACAATTGCAGGACGCACTCCTCGACGGCCATTTTTATTTCGGCGGAAAGCGCATTGCGATTGCGGCGGAGCCAGATCATCTTTTTCAACTTGCGACGTTCTTCAAAGGGATGGGCGCCGAAATAGTCGCCGCCGTGACGACCACCGGTACCAGCTGCATTCTGCAGAAGGTGCCAGCCGACGCTGTGCAGGTCGGCGACCTTTCCGATCTCGAAACCATGGCGCGTCACGCTGGCGGTGACTTGATCGTGACCCATTCCCACGGCCGTCAGGCGGCCGAGCGGCTTGGCGTTCCGCTGATGAGGGTCGGGTTTCCGATCTTCGATCGGCTGGGCAGCCAGCATAAGAAAACCATTCTCTATGAGGGCGCGCGCAACTTCCTGTTCGAGGCCGCCAACATTTTCCAGTCGAACTGCCGCCGGCCGAGCCCCGAAGCGCTCAATCCCTTGCAAGACATGGAGGCAAAAAATGACGGCCGTCAGACGTCTTTCACTCGTCACTGACGAGGGGCCTGCCCCTGCGCCAGAGTGCCCGAAGGGAGTTCTGCGCGTTGCGATCGCGACGCAGGACCTGAAGAGGCTGAATGCCCATTTCGGATCTGCCAAGCTTTTTGCAGTCTATGACGTCACCCCAACCGGTTGGGAAATCGTCGAAGCCGTCGATTTTGGTGAGGCAACTGACGAAAGCGGCAAGCACACGAACGACGGCGGCACCGATCGCATCGCGATGAGGGTCGAGGCGTTGAAGGGATGTCATCTGCTGTTCTGCCTGGCGATCGGCGGACCCTCCGCCGCGAAGGTCGTCGCGGCAAAAATCCATCCGATCAAGGTGCCCGAGCCATCTTCCATCGAGGAGGTGCTGACGCGCACCCAGACCATGCTGAAAACTGCCCCGCCGCCATGGCTGCGCAAGGTGCTTGCAGATGCCGGCATGGGTCTCGCCAAGCCGTTCTTCGACGATGAAGATTAAAGGAGATCGGCGATGACGCCGCCCAGCAACCTCGCGAACACACTCACAAATGATGATAGCGACGCTATGGCGACCCCGTTCATGAAACGCCTGGTTCGCTTGGTGAGGGCGCAGGATACTCATGGGTCGTGGGACGGAAAATCGGACACTGACCTGCTTGCCGATTTCATTGTGACGAAGGAGCAGCGCCGGCAGATGCCGATCATCGGCGACCCCGATCCGGACGTGATTTGGAGGCTTCAAATCTTTTACACCTGCGTCGGGCTTGAAATCGAGGGGCACTCCGGCCTCGTCGCCTCCTCGATCGTGACGATGAACCCCGAGGGCTTCGGGCGAGTGGTTCTCACGACAGGGCGTTTGGTCGTTTTGTCGAAGACGCTCCGAGACGTGCATCGGTTCGGCTTCGAGACGCTTCGCAAGCTCACCGAGGCCGGCACGAAATTGGTCGATGATGCTGTCACCGCCATTAAATCCTATCCCGACGTGGCGCGGGCGCCATGAAATCAGTTTTTGAGGAAAGAGATGATGTCAGACATTGTGGAGCAGCTTCAGAAGGTCCGTAAACTGCAGTCACGAGCGGCAACTGCGAAAATGGAGTTGCACGACCTTGCCGAGGACCTGCCGGTCAACTGGCCCAAGATCAAGACGATCTCAGAAAAAACGTTCGAGGCATTCGCCGAGTTGAATGTGGCAAAGAAAGAGCTTGCCGCCTTGGAGGATTCACGATGACGGAGACCTTCGTTACCCGTGATGGATTCACCTGGGTGCCGGAGTATCTTACCGCTATCGATGGCAAAACCTGCATCGGCTGCGGCCGCTGCTTCAAGGTCTGCTCGCGCGATGTCATGCATCTTTACGGCGCCAATGAGGCGGGTGAAATCCTCGGTATCTGCGACGACGAAGACGACGACTTCGATGGTGAACTCAATCGTATGATCATGGTCGTGGACGAAGCAGGGCGCTGTATCGGCTGCGGTGCCTGCGCCCGCGTCTGCCCGAAGAACTGTCAAATTCATATCGCGGCTGACAAGCTCGCTTCATGTGCTGGCGCATAAACCTGGAGAACGGCGGTGCCTTTTGCAATTTTCTGTCGTCTCCTGCAACTGGTCATGTGCGTCAGCCTTTTAGGCACTTACTTCGTTTCACATTCCATCCGCAGAGCAATGGTCACGACGCTGGAAATTTGGCTCCTTCTTCAGGTGGTTTATTTCGCAAGCGTGCTTTTTTTGATCTGGCGGGCCAGTTGCGCTTCAAAGAGGAGCCAGCCGGCCTTGCGTTTTGATGATCTCGAGGAAATGCGCTACCGGCCAAAGCATTGCGGAGAGAAAGACTGAAGGACTCCGATGTCCTCCCAGCTTGGCTCGATGGTGCGGTTTGCTGCTCTTGAGGGCCGGGAATAGATCAGTTGTGAGCCTCGGGCGCCTTAGAAGACATTGATCATCGAGCATGACGTTATTGGAGCCACTACGCGGTGGCTGTCGGCGATCGTTTCCACGGTGTCGCAACCTGACGAGTTTCCTGCTGTTCGGTCGCTTTGACGCTGAAGCGCAGACCACTGGCGTGGGGCTCGCGTCGTCTCGATGACCAACGAAGGCGAGGGGAATGGTATTGTTTCGAACGGGGGAGAGTGCCGCCAACAGCTTAAGGATCGTGCATAGCTGACTTGGATTTAAAGACATACTGGAAGAGAGAATGCTGAAAAATTTTGAACGATATCCTCTTACCTTCGGACCTACCCCTATCGAAAAGCTTGACCGGCTCAGTGAGTATCTAGGAGGCAAGGTGGAGATCTATGCCAAGCGCGAGGACTGCAACTCGGGGCTGGCGTTCGGCGGCAACAAGCTCCGCAAACTCGAGTACATCATCCCGGACGCGATCGCGTCCAATGCCGATACGCTTGTTTCCATTGGTGGCGTGCAGTCCAACCACACACGCATGGTCGCTGCGGTAGCCGCCAAGATCGGCATGAAATGCCTTCTGGTGCAGGAGAATTGGGTACCGTATGAGGACGCTGTTTACGATCGCGTCGGCAATATCCTCTTAAGCCGGATCATGGGAGCAGAGGTGCGGCTAGTCGACGACGGCTTCAATATCGGCATCCGCAGCAGTTGGGAAAGGGCGCTCGACGAGGTTAAGCAAAGGGGCGGCAGACCCTACGCGATCCCAGCCGGTGCGTCTGTCCATAAATATGGCGGCCTCGGCTATGTGGGTTTTGCCGAGGAGGTGCGCGCGCAGGAAAAACAGCTTGGTTTTGCCTTTGACTATATCGTGGTTTGCACGGTGACTGGTTCGACGCAAGCCGGCATGGTCGTTGGGTTCGCAAAGGATGGACGACAGCGCAATGTGATCGGCATCGATGCTTCGGCAACTCCCCTCCAAGCCCAGTCGCAGGTGCTCAACATCGCCCTGCAAACTGCAAAGCTCGTCGAACTCGGAAGAGAAATCGCCAATGATGATGTGGTATTACTCGCGGACTATGCGCACCCCCGTTATGGCATTCCTTCCGAGGAAACAAACGAGGCCATTCGCCTTTGCGCGCGGCTGGAAGGCATAATCACTGATCCCGTCTATGAAGGCAAATCGATGCAAGCCCTGATAGACCTCGTCAAGAAAGGCTTCTTTCCAGAGGGGTCGAGAATCCTCTTCGCGCATCTCGGCGGCGCTCCGGCAATCAATGCGTACAGCGACACGTTTCGCGACGGCTGATCCCGAAGGAAAGAGTCTCCATGTGTGCCCCGAAACTTGAAGGCTCTACCGATGCGCCAACAAGCCATAGTTCTGCCGGTGACAGCCCTTTTTTTAATCTCAGGAATATGAAGGTGCGCTGACATCAGCAACAATGGCTACCGTTGGCAACTAAAAAACCTCCGCCTGAAATTGCTAATATCAAGCGCATTTTTGATTATAATGCCTACTCTGTTGGGTGCGCCTATTTTGACTGATTAAGACGCAGCCAAATTGGCGCCGCTTACACGGTCAGCTTCAGGACGATTCCGCAATTACGAATCCGGTTTTTCGGAAAGCGCGTAGCCGACAGATCTTACAGTCCGTATCAGATCGCGGTCGCTATCCCTATTTAGTGCCGCGCGCAAGTTACCGATATGAACATCGATAGTGCGAGGCCCGATATGAACGGCATGAGGCCAAGCTGCATTCTTTAGTTCATCTCGCGAGTACGCTCGGTATGGGTTCCTCATAAAGTGCTCCAGCAGGCGGAACTGGGTTGGAGCTAGATGAACCGACCGGCCGTTTCGGCGCACACGATGCGTGGCCATATCCAATTCAATGTCGTGAAAGGCAAGTAGTTCTTGATGGCTGGGAATGGAACTCCGACACGAGCCGTCCAAGATTCTGCCGATGCTCGTCAGCGCTATCTCTCGCGATCGGCTAACATGCTCATTGTCATCGAAAGCGACCGTGTCTTCTTGAGTTACTTCGTCAGCAACCGCCGCAATCGCAATGATCGACGTTGACCGCGCCCGGCGAGAAAGACGCAGCCGAATACAGAGCGTCTGCGTCTCAACGTCAGGGAAATGCGTCCTAAGAAACACCACGTCTGGCGTTGCCTCTTGGAAGTGTTTGGCGAGGGCGTTCCCATGGCTGGTATTGATGTACTTACATGCGCATTCCAAGAACTGACCAGAGCAATCGTCTGGTGCAGTGATCAGCACCGCCGCTGAGTGGAAATCCCGATTAGTCTCGTTCTTCGACATCGCGTGAAATCCTCGAATGAAAGTTCGACCGACCTTCAGATTTTTTCGCCAACAAAGTTTTGCACTTATCTCCAAAATCCAGTTTGTAGAACTGCGGCTCACGCCGAAGCCTTCCATCACGGCACGTCGGCGAATGGGCTTGATCCTGGAGGGAGTTCACTCCTCAGTCGGCAATTTTGCGGATAGCCATGCACACATCGTGCCAATGTAAAGATTGTTTTGAAACAGTGCCATGGCTCTAAAACTGAGCGCACATGTTTGAAGTCTCGGACTTGAGCGCTTTGTCCCTAAAGCAAAGATACCACAACCGGATCGGTAGCCAGCGACCTTGCATTAACACGCGCTTTCGGTTCGTGAAGAAATGGATCTGTCAGCGGCAGAAAGAACAGCCACACACGCTTGACGCGGATCACCTGTTCGACCCTCTGACCTTGATGCTTCGCCGTCGCCGATGGCTGCGAATAGCGTTTGGACATGAGCCCGGAAGAGGCGCTGATCCACCAACCAGTCAACTATCTGATTAGGGAGTGGACCGAGTACGTTGCAGAGTTAGTCTCACCTTCTGTGCACGATCCGAGGGCACTGCTGATGGAGAAATGTGCGATCGTTATCGCAAGCCCCCGACATATTAGATTAACTGGCAAAGAGCGCTTCCCAGCCAGCGCAGTTATGGTCGGCGGCACGTCCGTTCTGCAACATTTATTATCTCAATTGGCACGTGTTGGCGTGCAAAAGACGATTATCCTTGGACTAGGAGGCATGGGGGAGGTCGACCATCGTTTCTGTCACGAGCTGTATGGTATGGAGCTCCGCGTACGCCCCCTGCGCACGCCATATCCCGGGCGTCTTATTGATGTGACAGCGGCCGAGGAAGTCGCTGATGTCGATGGGATCATTTTAATATTTACCGCGGAAATGGTGATCAATTTCACTATGCTGGAGCGCTTGGTACGTTCATCATATCGCAACGTTGTCGTTGTGAGCCAGTCACTCGGCAAACGATCGCTACGAGTGCTGACAGGCAAAGCGCAACGCCTTACAGCAATTGTACCCGAAGGTTCCAACAGCCATAAAAGTGCGTCTGCAGATTTGAGCCTCGTCGGCGTTTATAAATTTGATGCGGCGTTGGTTCGGAGGATTGCGCGGAGGCGGCAACTTCGCTCGCATGACGATCCGGAGTTCTTTGAAGCAGCATTTGGGCTTCACGGCGATCCAATCTATGTCATGTGTGCCGAACCGGGCGAAATACGATGAACCAACAACATCCATGCAGCCAGATTTTAAGTGCCGCAACTGAAGAACCTGGCCGCAACCCTGTTCCTTCCGCGCACGCAATGCAATCTTTGATACCCAGATGCGGTTCCTGTTGTCGAAATGCAAAGCTTGGTGCCTGACGCAGATTGGGCGTCACAAGGTTGGTGACTCATAAAGAACTATTGTCAGGCTTATCCGACTCAGGGCGCGCCGTACTCGGCTGATTCGATGCTGCATTTCGCATAAACGGTAAAAAAATTTGGTAGAGGCTCTGTGGGTTCTTTCAAGATTGGCACGACTCTTGAACTACGGACAGCAATTCCGACCCCTCGGAAAAACGAGAGGAAAGCAGGATGTCAGCTCTTCCGCAGCCCGCTTCCAAAGCTCTAGCGATCACGTTCGCCGGAGGCTCGGAGAGCCGTAGCCGCTCACGGCCAGCGACGTCATCTGACGACAGCATGGCGTGCCATTATTTACCCGAGAGAGAGCGTCGATTGTTTCGGGACGGTTGCGGTTCTACTCAAGTCAGTAAGCAGACCGGCCGAGTTACCGATCTGAATTCCTCGGACCTCTCGCCACCTTCTCAAGCTTTAAATCGAGGGGAACTTGCGGTCGAGTTCGGCCGATTTCTTGACCAGACACACACCATCGCTCAGTCTAAACAGTTATTTGAGCACTTATCAGCTTTTGCTCTGAATCTTGGCTGCGCGTGGATAGCCTACGGTCCTCTTACAACCGAGCGCAAGGTTCTACAGCCGGTTCGATGCCCTTCATTTGAGATCCTGAACTATCCTGATGACTGGCAGAAGCGATGTCTCGAAATGGGTTATGATCGGAAAGCTCCTATTATCGAGGAAAGTCGAATGCGATCAGGCCCTATTCAATGGAGGGAGGCATACGTTGGCCCGAGCACAACTCCAAGCGAACGGCGCATCTTCGACGAGGCTGCAAGCTTTGGCGTAAGGTCAGGCATTACTATTCCATTGCGCAGCTCGGCTGGAAGCTTCGCCATCATGAGCTTTGCCCAGCAAGTAGAGCGTGAATTCCACCAAAGAGCAATCGCCTACTTACAACTTGCGGCAATACATTTCCACCTGAGACTTACAAATGTGGCGAATTCGGATGCCCTGGAGAACGTGCCCGAGCTCTCGCTCAGGGAGAAAGAATGTATTCTCTGGGTGGCACGCGGAAAGTCGTCATGGGACATAGGAATTATCATGAGTATATCCGAAAACACTGTTAATTTTCACATTAAAAACGTCATGCGAAAGTTGGACGCTGCCAGCAGAACGGTTGCGGCTATTAAGGCAATAAATCTCGGATTTATCGAGCTGTAGGAGGCGATGTTCGTTCGTCTCTAGGCGGCAGTGCTGCCGCTGCCGCAGCTCTGTTTTCCTGCTACAGGCCAATTATAAGCAAGTAGGAACCTATCATTCTAGGTAGGAGCACAGTTAGCAATGGTCGTATAGAGTTGCAAAAGCTTTCCAAATGGACGCCGGATTTCGAGGCATTGCTGAGATTTCGCGGTAATTGGCGTCAAGGGTACGGGCGCTGCTGGGTCATGGCTGCTGGTTGAGGAGATAATCGTGAGTAGTGACAGCATTTCCAATTCCCTATCTGCCTTTGAAAACCATGAATCGAACGTGCGATCCTATTCACGATCATTCCCCGTGGTGTTCACGAAAGCGGCAGGAGCCATCCTCGAAGACGAAAATGGTTGTGCGTTCATTGATTTTCTTTCCGGCGCGAGTGCCCTTAACTACGGTCACAACGACCCCGATATCGTAAGTGCTGCCGTGGAATACCTGCAATCAAATCAGATTGTCCACGCATTAGACATGGCTACGTCGGCGAAACGAGAGTTTATGGAGTTCTTTGGCGAGCTGATATTGCGCCCGCGTGGTCTTACATACAAATACCAGTTTGTCAGTCCCACTGGCGCCGACGCCGTCGAGGCGGCTTTGAAACTTGCACGCAAGGTCACTGGACGTCATAGCATCGTTTCATTCACCAACGGTTATCATGGGGTGAGCCTGGGCGCGCTTGCTGTAACTGGTAATCGATACTTCCGAAATGCCGCAGGTCTTCCCCCTTCCGGCGCGGTCTTCATGCCTTACGACGGTTATTGGGGGCCTGATCAGGATACGACGGAATATCTGGACAAAGTGCTTGCGGATGGTAGCAGTGGCGTCGATTTGCCTGCAGCTGTTATTCTCGAAACCGTTCAGGGTGAGGGTGGCATCAATCCTGCGAGCAGAAACTGGCTGCAGTCGCTAGAGCGGCTTTGCAGGAAGAACGACATCCTCCTGATTGTTGATGACATTCAGGCGGGCTGCGGACGAACTGGCGATTTTTTCAGCTTCGAGTTTGCGGACATTTCTCCGGACATTGTTCTTTTGTCGAAGTCTCTCAGCGGTTGTGGGCTGCCGCTGTCGCTCTTACTGCTCAAACCCGAATTTGACGTATGGCGACCAGGCGAACACAGTGGAACCTTTAGGGGCAACAATCTCGCACTCGTGACAGCGACCGCTGCTTTGCGAAAATACTGGACAAATGAAAAGCTATCTAGAGAAGTTGTCGAAACAGGATGCCTTCTAAAAGAGCGCCTTCAGCAGGTCGCCCAAAGCAACCAAAATTCCAACATTTGCGTGCGTGGACGGGGCATGATGCTGGGGCTCGACTGCAGTACCGGCAAATTGGCGGCGCAAATCGTGCGTAAAGCCTTTGAAGAAGGGCTTGTAGTAGAACGATGTGGCGCGGAAGATCAGGTTATTAAGCTTCTTCCTCCATTGACAACTGAACGGCAGACCTTGCAACGTGGGCTGGATATCCTGGAGAAGTCCGTGCACTCAAGCCTGTAAAGTTATGCTTGGCTCTTGAAGGCATGGCAGAGCCGAAGCAATCGGGCGACGGCATCGATTGTAGTTTGTGGGCACCGCAGCTCGCACCAACCGGCTCATCCACGAATCGCGCGGCCGCACGGAGGTCTGGCAGGCGCCAAGGCCTCGCAACCTGTTAGCGCTCTAAAAAAGTACGACCGCCAAGCTTATTGGCTGACGAGGTCGCCCAAATGGGGCTAAGGCCAGAACTATCTTTCTGAAAATCTGGCGACCACGTCTTTCCAATGGTCTCCGTCGTCGCATTTCGGAAACGCGGAGGTCTCCTAAGACTATGCTGAAAACCGGTCAATGGCCACTCAGATTTGTCGGATTTCCGACACGGCATGTTCGGCCCTGCGTGTGCCCCATCGTCACCTAAATAGTTGAACAGTGGAAATAGGCTCTTCTTAGCTGATTCTGCATAGTTGGCACATCTTTTGCTTTCTCCTTATTACGAAGCAATTGATTGTAGATCTTCACGTCAAGGACGAGTTTATAATGGTGGGACGTAAAAGGCGCGTGTCGCACTCGAGTAAACTCCATGTTCGGCGCCGTCTTGGTTCTTATGACGATATTGGTGCGCTCGGGTCGACATACATGGCCTAATCTTCAAGAAAGATTCAATCAAACCAGCTCCCGGGAACGCTGCAGCTCGTGGATGAGCTAGCCAACGGGCTGTTTGAGGCATCGCGAAAACGGCGACCTTGAAATCCATAGGCCAAGAAAAAGATCTTTGTTGCTTGAGCATCCGCCTAATCAGGAAATAAGAATGGATTTTCCCACCACAAGTCTCATAAAGAACAGCTATGAGCGATTTCCCCGGCAAATGAAGGTCGCTGCGCGTTGGTTGGTTGACCATCCGACAGAGGTCGCACTGCTGTCAATGAGGGAGCAGGCGCGCCGAGCAAGAGTGCCTCCGGCAACATTAACGCGGCTTGCAAAACGCCTTGGCTTCGATGGTTTCGACAAATTGAAGGAGGGATTCGCGGATAGCATTAGGGAACGGCCGGAATGCTTCGCTGGAAGTGGAGAGGAGTTATTGGCACGAGGGGAGATCGGGGGAGATGGCGTCCTCATCTGCGATACAGTGGATGCTTTGCAGGCTCATCTGAGCAGGTTCGCTCAGCCGTCCGCGATTGCCGCATTGGCGGCAGCAGCCGACCTAATAGCGGAGGCGAAACAAATTTTATGCATCGGCCGTCGCTCAAGCTTTCCCGTCGCCTATTTAATGCATCATGTTGGATCATTGCTTGGCTCTCCCACAACATTGATTGATGGGATGGGCGGTTCCTCCGATGATGCGCTTCGGTCTGTCGGTCCAGAGGACATTTTGGTGGCGGTCACAGTCAGCCCTTACACTCGCTTCACAATACAGGCAGCCGAATTTGCCGTGTCCCGTGGTGCGAAACTCGTCGCTTTGACCGACAGCGAACTGTCTCCAATCGCTAAAATTTCTAAAGTTGTGATCCGCGTTCGCACCGAAGTTCCTTCGTTTATTCACACGATGACCCCGGCATTGGCCGCAGTAGAATGCCTCATGGAACTGGTCGCGGCGAGACGCGGGAGCTGCGCTCTTCGAGCTCTGGCTGATCATGAAGAACAAGTTGTGGAATTCGACACTTATGTCTTGAAGAGCGGCGTCGGCCCGAACTCTCATGAGTAATGAAGAGCTGAAAATTGACTGGTCGTTTTCCGCCTGGCGACGTTTCGCAGTTCTCGCTAACACACGCGCTCGAGCGAATTGCATCACGGGGGCCGGCCGGCGATTTCGACGAGCATCTCTTAGGAATCTGAACACCAAAGGCAAGCAGTGTGCGATGTTGGTCTTGCTCGCGAGACGCGGCCGATTGCCTTTGAGTGTCAATCAGCAGCGAACATTGGCCCCTTTGTAGAGGGCGCCGTCGGGTTGGGCAGATCGCGATACGGAATCGATTATGCTTCTGTGTTTTCAAAGAGATGCCAGGGCAAGATGTCGCGGCTAAGGGATCGAATTCACAAACGAGCCCCATCACGACGATGCGAAGGCCGGCGATATCATCCGGGAGTACGAGGCTGGGGTTAACTAACTGAACCTTATGGGCAAACCTTCCCTGAAGCTTCGAAAAGCAACGGCTCACATCATCGTTTACATTGCGCGTGTCCACTCAAGCTCACTTCTGTTCCGGCCCTGACAGACACTCTGAAGAGGCAGATTCTGTCGACCCCTGCTTAACCACCTCACTGGGCGTCTTTGCCGGCTTCATCTCATCGACGGTACGCGGATTGCATGGGCATAATAGTGAAACCGTTACGGCCATTGCGTCTCGCGTTCTTGAAATTGGGGCTCTAGATGAAGACCACACGAATCATTCAAAGTAAAACGGCTCCGCTCACTAGTTCGGACCCACGGTTGTCGTCTAAGGTCATAAATTTCGTTGAGGGCGCGCGGACAGTGACCCGGGGAGAGCTGGAAGCCAACAACATCACGCGTTATGGTGTTACAAGATTCTATCGTGAACAGATCATTACAAGTGATTATTACGATCAGCTGAAATTTATCGTGGAACCCTCATTCGAAGAGTTCGACAATAACGGCAGTCTGGATACTAGTGGTGAGCATGATAACACGGTCGTGCCCGGATTTCAGCACAAGTACGCCCAGACGGGACTGTTGTTGGCAACAGACCGTTGCGCTTCGTACTGCCGATATTGCTTCCGCAAACGCATTGTGGGTAAAGACTCAGATGAAATTGCAGCTGACTTAGGGCAAATTGCACAATACATTGAACATCATCCTGAGATGACGAACGTACTGGTATCGGGAGGCGACCCGTTCGTACTCAGCACCAGCAGGCTCCATGAGATTCTTGATCATCTGTTGCCGTTCCCGCATCTGATGTCCATTCGTTTTGGCACAAAAGCGCTCGCGTACGCGCCCAAAAGGTTCGAAGACTCTACCTTGGTGACCTTATTCAAACGGATTCATGATGCAGGTAAGACTGCACTCATCGTCACCCATTTTGATCACTTTGGTGAGATCTCGGCAGACGCGGAGCGCAATATCAGCCTCTTGCGTGCGCAAGGCGTGCAGTTTCTTAATCAGTCCGTACTTCTGGCTAAGGTCAACGATGATCCCGGGATCCTGGCTGAGACCTTCGCCAGATGTCATCAGATTGGCGTCCGCCCATACTATCTCTTCCAGGGTCGGCCGGTGAAAGGTGCGTCGCATTTTCAGGTTCCGCTGCGTCGGGGACTAGAGATTACGCACGGGATTAACCAACGTCTCAGCGGCATCCAGAAGACATTCAAATATATCATGTCCCATTACACGGGAAAGATCGAGATACTTGACCTTGGAGGCGATGGCCGTGTGTATATGCGATATCATCAGAACAGGGCTCAGGAAAAGGTTGGGAAAATATTTTCCCGCCCATACGTTGAGGGCGCCTGTTGGCTGGACGATTTACCACCCTTATCAGATGGAAACGGCGCTGAATATTGATTTCATGCGCTGGACGAGCTAGGCCAAATGGCACTCACGACCGTTCGGAAGGCAAGGTGAGACTTAGCGTAAGCCCGTGCTGCGTCTAGTACCGTTCCGCAGAGATTCTGACGGGTTGAGCTATCGCAAGATTGGCAGCGCTTCGGGTTGTACGAGCAATTGAATGCTTCGCGCTACTCCAGGCTGGCGTTGAATGAGACCGGCCTTTTCCAGGGTTATCACCATCTGGTGTACAGACGGTGCGGTCACCTCAAAGTGGCGACGCATGTCCGCTTCTGC
>NZ_JARWGH010000031.1:0-57509 GCF_036528765.1 Rhizobium sp. BR 362
CACGAACGCCAGGCTCAAGGCTTTCCGCCACGATCCGCGCCTTCACATCGTCCGGCCAACGCCGGTTTCCGCGGCGCGGCTCGACAACTTCGTAACGCCCAACAAATCCATCATCTGCCATGCAAATCTCCAGATAGTCCTGGAAACCTTCTCGCACACCCGGCAAGCCTCAAAATATAGCCAATTCAATGGGGCGGAGACGGCGCTTACGGGGCCGATGCACCTCCGCATTTTTAAGCCATGTGACATAAGTGCGAAGAAGCCTCGTCTGGCGTTATGTCGGAATGTTGTGAGACCGCGTGAGCGTCTATGGCGGTCGGGTCACAAATCGGCGTTGCCGCTATAGCGACGACGCAGCCTACCCGCCCTCAGATCTTTCGTCGAGGAATGGAGGTGGCATAGGTATTCATGGCTGAAAGATGGCGGTCCGCACGCTTTAGTTCTTCCAGCGCCGCTGCACGGTCGCGGCTTGCAAGAAGGCCACATAAGACCTCAGAGACCGCCAGGGCCGGCGTCAACGTATGAAAGAATGTTTGGCTCTCGGTCGGAAATAACACCACGTGCTCTGCGATCGTTACCAAAGGGGACACTTCGCTGTCGGTAATCGCCAAAATAGGCATCCCTTTTACCCGGGCCGCCTCGGCCAATTCTAGGGTCTGAAGCGAATAGGGATTTATGGAGATAGCTAAAAGCACGTCGTCTTGGGTGGCGCGAATGAGCGGATCGCCGCTTGTGCCGGCCGGCCCCTCCAAATGAACTGTTTTTTCGCCAAGCAACGTCATAACGTAATGGAAATGCCAGGCGACCGAATGGCAAGAGCGCAACCCGAGCACATAGATGCGCCGAGCTTTGGCGAGGTGATCCGCCATCGTGTTGAGCCGCAGAATTGTATCGGAATCGCATAGCCGGTCGATCTGACCTGAGAGGCCCTGAAGCATTCGATACGCCAAGCCCTCTCCGTTGGCCGCTCCTTCGTCTCTTTGCAGTGCGCGGGCGGCAAAGCCGTCTGTGCTCACCCGGATGACGTTAGCGTGATGTCCTCTAAAATCTTCATATCCTGAGAAGCCAAGAAACTTCGCCAGCCGAGTCATCGTCGACGGCTGCACACCGGCATTGCGCGCGAGCTCGCGCATAGAAACAAGCGCTACTTCTTGCGGATACTCCAATATGTGTCGAGCAGCTTGTTGCAACTGCTCAGACATCTCGTCGAACCGCTCAATGATTAAAGCGTGCAATGGACCTTTTTGCAACATTTGCCTCACATACGATGTCATAATTCACCCGGACCATCTCTCTCGGGAACAAAAAAGTCAAACAGTTGAAGGCCAATCCTTAGCAAAGACGCTTCAGAAACACGGCTGGAGAACGTTGAAAACAAATGCGTCAAAACCTATTGTATAAAACGGTTGTTGCATATTTTGGTGAAACCTGCAAATCAATGGTTGGAAACGTACGAAAGCCGAACGGATAAGCACCGAGATCACCATGACCAAAATTCTCCATCGAACGATCGGCACAATTCTGCCCACCGCGGCAGCAGGGGAAGGCATCTTCATCGTGGACCGCGACGGACGGAGCTACCTGGACGGATCGGGTGGCGCCGCGGTCAGTTGCCTGGGGCACAATCATCCAGAAGTCCTGGATGCGATGAAGGTGCAGATGGGCCGGATCAGCTATGCCCATACGTCGTTCTTCACGACCGATGTCGCCGAGCGGTTGGCAGGGCAATTGATTGAACTCGCACCGGAAGGTCTAGATTATGTCTACCTGGTTTCGGGCGGTTCAGAAGCTGTCGAGGCTGCGCTCAAAATGGCGCGCCAGTATTTCGTCGAAATCGGTCAAGCGCAACGACGCCACATCATAGCGCGTCGGCAGAGCTATCACGGCAACACTATCGGTGCTCTCGCCACGGGTGGCAATGCTTGGCGCCGCGCACAATTCAAACCAATTCTGCCTGAGACACATCACGTTTCTCCCTGCTATGCTTACCGCGACCTGCAGTTAGGCGAAACGCTGGAGGCTTATGCCGAGCGGCTTGCGGCGGAGCTGGAAGTTAAAGTCCTTGAACTCGGAGAGGACGAGGTAATGGCGTTCGTCGCCGAGCCGGTCGTGGGAGCGACGCTCGGCGCAGTGGGGCCGGTTGCTGACTATTTCAAACTGGTTCGGCAGGTGTGCGACAAGTATGGCATCTTGCTGATCCTCGACGAAGTCATGTGCGGAATGGGGCGTACCGGCACGATCTTCGCTTTGGAACAGGAGGGGATTGTCGCGGATCTAGTGACCATTGCAAAGGGCCTGGGCGGCGGCTTTCAGCCGATCGGAGCCGTGTTGCTCTCCGAGAAGATCTACCGTGCGTTCGCAGACGGATCGGGTATGTTCCAGCATGGGCATACCTACATCGGACATCCGATCGCAGCGGCGGCAGCAAGTAAGGTGGTTGAAATAATCACGCGCCCCGAGATGATGACAAACGTTCTCAAAATGGGTGATCGCCTGCAGGCCGGACTCGACGAGGCGCTGGGACAATCGCCGTATGTCGGTGACATCCGTGGCCGCGGTCTGTTCCGAGGCGTGGAGATCGTATCGGACAAAGACACCAAGCAACCTTTCGATCCAGCCCGCAAGATGCATTCACGGATCAGGAAGGAAGCAATGCTCCGTGGTCTGATGTGTTACCCAATGGGCGGCACAATCGACGGCGTACATGGCGACCATGTGCTGCTTGCCCCCCCTTATATTATTAAGCCTGATGAGGTGGATCTGATCGTTGAACGGCTTTCCGACGCGATCCGCGCCGCAGTAGCGGACTGAGTTTCAGTGAAATGATGAGATCGTCCTGCCCGCCTATTACTGATGACAACTGGCCTGCAGATATTGCGGATATGAAAACTGGTTTTGCCGGGGCGCTCAACGTCTATCGCACCATGGCTCATCATCCCGCGCTCCTCCGAGCGTGGGCCCCTTTACGGCAGCACATCGTCAAAGACAGCGCGTTGGGTGCGGTCCGCTCCGAGCTCGTGATTCTGCGGGCGGCTCATCGGATGGGTTCCGCCTATGAGTGGGCACATCACGTGAGCCGCGCTCGTGCGCTTGGTATTTCCGATGCACGAATACTTGCGATGGCTGGCACTCCGGATGGAGAGGATGGATTGATTGCGGGCGCCGTCGATGCGCTTTTTGATGAAGCGCGCCTGCCTTCGCATCTCGAACGAGCAATTTCTGCCGCCATGGGCCAGCAAGCCGTATTCGATCTCATGGTCACGGTCGGCTTCTATTCGGTGCTCGGTTACGTGTTGCTGACTTTCGACACACCCATTGACCAAGGCGTTGCTGACGAGATTGCCAAGCATCCTCTATGAGAAGCCAATTTCCGCGAATCCCTGCTGAATTGTCAGTCTTGGGATAGGGAGCCCGCGCAACCTCTGCGATACATTTGTATCATTTCAAATAATATAAAACATTTGTTGCAAAATGCCGCAGTTTGATGTAGATGTGCTAATTTAACGCACATTGCTCACTGGGCGATTTGCTAGAGTTCCAAAATGAATCTGCGGGCAGTGACGTGCTCGCGGTTAAAAAGCAGGGGAACATCGCATGAAAAAGATAAACACCCATATCGCAGCCGGCTTGTCCTTGGCTCTGGCCCCTGTCGCCTTCTCTGCATCGGCGTATGCCGGCGAAGTTCTTGATCGCGTGCTTTCGAACAAGACGTTGACAGTCGCGGTCGGGACCGACTGGGGACCAATCTCGCACCTGGACGAGAAGCACGAACTTGTCGGATACGACGTGGACGTCGCCAAGGGCATCGCAAAATATCTTGGCACGCGAACCACTTTCGTCACTCCCGGCTGGGATATCATTACAGGCGGCAAATGGCAGGGACGTTGGCACGTCGCCATGGGTCAAATGATACCGACAAAGGCACGGGCGGAAGTATTCGATTTCCCGGCACTCTATATCTGGGGGCCGAACGTCGCCGTCGTCCACAAGGACAGTAAGGCGACCAAGCTTTCCGACCTCGATGGGAAGGTGATTGGCGTTGCGTCCGGCACTGGCGCGGAGGCCTATGCCAATCAGAAGTTCCAGCCGGCTTGGGAAAACGCTAAGCCTGTGGAATATCCCTTCAAGGCGGGCCAGGTAAAGACCTACACGAGTACCAATATTGCGTTCGATGATCTGCGTCTCGGTGACGGCGTGCGCATCGATGGGGTCTTAACTGACGAAACGATTGCCCGGGACGCGATCAAGGCTGGCTATCCATTGAAAGTCCTGGAGCCTGCTCTGTTCTCCTCTCCGGCAGCCATCGCGATCCTGCCTGGTGACAAGGACTTTCACGACAAGGTCGCGGCAGCCTTGAAGGAGATGAAGGCAGATGGCACGCTCTCGAAGCTTTCGATGAAGTGGTACGGCGTCGACTATACCGTCGAGAAGTAGGTCGGAAAAGCGTGAGCGGCCCAGGGATGCTTGGGCCGCAATAACGTGGAGGATTCCCCATGCTTTATCAGGATACTGTCGAATCCGAGGTGCTCGTCCATAAGCCTTGGTTTGTGGCGTCGATCTTCGCACTCGTGCTCGCGTGTTTTTTCGCGTTCAATCTAACAGGCACCGCAATGGGCGATCTCATGCGCCCAGTTATTGGCGATCCAGCACAAAGCGGGCTTTATGGCCGTTTTGCCATCGCCTTTCTGATCGCAGTTCTCTTCTGCCTGAACATTGTGCTGATCGGGTTTGCTTCCTTAGCTTTTCAGATCGCAATTGTTTGGTTCCAACTGCTGCTGCTGTTCCTCGCCTTCTTTAAGTCGTTTAACCTCAGTATGCCGTTCATCTGGGAGAACTTGCCCTATTTGATCACGCAAGGGGTCGTGACCACGATCTATGTCTCGACGGTTTCGCTGATCTTCGCGTCGATCCTCGCGATCCTCGCGGCAATTGCCAAGCTTTCGAGCAATGGTTTCGCCTACGCCATTGCCAGCTTCTATACATCCTTCTTTCGCGGCCTGCCTCTTCTCATGCAGATCTATCTGATCTATCTCGGGCTGCCGCAGTTGGGCATCGTCCTCGACGCGGTTCCTTCCGGCATCCTTGCTCTGTCATTGTGCGTTGGCGCCTACATGACGGAAATCTTCCGCGCGGGCATCCAAAGCATTGACCGCGGTCAATGGGAAGCATCTCGATCCATCGGGTTCGGATTTGGCCTCACCATGCGCAGGATCATCTTGCCGCAGGCGCTGCCCGTCATCATCCCTCCCATGGGAAACACGTTCATCTCGATGCTGAAGGACAGCTCGCTCGTTTCAGTGCTCGGTGTGTGGGAGCTAACCTTCCTCGCTCGCACGATCGGTCAGCCAACCTTCCATCACATGGAGATGCTCATAACGGCGTCGCTGATCTACTGGATCATGTCGGCATGCCTCGAAGTCCTGCAATCGCGCCTCGAGCGCCACTTTGCCAGGAGTAAAGTACGATGACCGCAAGCAATCTACTGCACGCGCAGCGACTTTCCCCTCAAGCGTATTCCAATCAGAAGCAGGTCCCAATGAGTGCGGACAAGATTATCGAAGCGACGAACGTTTCCAAGTGGTACGGCTCCTTCCAGGTCTTGTGCAACATTAATCTCACGGTCCGAAAGGGCGAGCGCATCGTCATCTGCGGCCCGTCGGGCTCGGGTAAGTCGACGCTTATCCGCTGCTTCAACCGATTGGAGGCACATCAAGAGGGCGAGATAACCGTCAATGGAATCTCGCTGCATAACAAAATGCGCAACGTCACCGAAGTCCGCAAAAACGTCGGCATGGTGTTCCAGCACTTCAACCTTTTTCCACACATGACGGTCCTGATGAATTGCATGGCCGGCCCAATGTGGATCAAAGGCGTGCCGGAGGCCGAAGCGAAGAAGACGGCCCTGAGATTTCTTGAACGTGTGCGCATTCCCGAACAGGCCAATAAATTTCCCGTTCAGCTCTCCGGTGGGCAGCAGCAACGCGTCGCGATCGCCCGATCACTATGCATGGAGCCTGCCGTGATGTTGTTCGACGAGCCCACCTCCGCGCTCGACCCGGAAATGGTCTCCGAGGTGCTCGAAACGATGACAGGCTTAGCGCGCGACGGCATGACCATGGTCTGTGTCACCCATGAAATGGGTTTTGCCCGGGCCGTGGCTGACAGGGTGATCTTCATGGATGCCGGCCGGATCGTTGAAGAAGCTGCACCGAACGAGTTTTTCACAAACCCGCAGCACGACCGTACCAAGCTCTTTCTCAGTCAAATCCTGAAACATTAGGGGCTCAGTTTCGTACGCAACCCAATTCAGGCTGCGTCAAGCTGACTTGCTCAAGAATACAGGACATTTGTTGATGGCAAAACTACCGACTAGCTTTCCAGATTTCGGACTTACGCCGGAGGAGAGGCAGTTCGCGCAGCGGCAACACTTCTACGAATTCGCCGGCATGGACAGCGCGCGAGGCGAGATCTGGTGCTACAGCGATAAGTTCTCCTATCAACCGGGCGAAACCGTCCGATTGCATGTCAGCTCGACGGCGTCGTCATTCGCCATCGAGGTCATTCGCGACGGCGGCTCTTGCGTGACATTTCTCGAGAAGACAGGGATTTCCGCTCGCTGGCAGGACACTCCGGAGCATTGCTCCGTCGAAGGCTGCCGATGGGACACTGCCTATGAATTCGAAATCGGCGCGGATTGGCCGTCGGGCGGTTATCGCGTGAAGCTTGCGGCCGAAGGGCGGGACGGCCGGCCGATACATTGCTACCACATCGTCATTGTGCTCCCGAAGACCGGCCGCAAGCCGGGGCGAATCCTGCAGGTGGCGGCAACAGGGACATGGCTTGCCTACAACACGTGGGGCGGCTCCAATCATTACGATGGCATAACCGGACCAGACCGGAACCTTTGGTCGCCTATCGTTTCAACCCAGCGGCCGTGGGGACGCGGCTTCGTTGTCCTGCCGCCGACTGCACCCCGTGTGCCGCTCGAAATGATGATGCCGCCCAAGACAGCGCCGCGCCATCCCCACAAGGAATGGGCCTATGCAACCGGCCATTCGAAGAAGTATGCCTCTGCCGGCTGGGCAACCTACGACAGCCACTTCTTTCGTTTCGCCGAGCGTGCCGGTTACAGCGTTGATCTTGCCAGTCAGCACGAACTGCACTTCTCTCCCGAGATATTGTCCGACTATGACTGTGTCGTGTTCGTCGGCCATGACGAGTATTGGACTTGGGAGATGCGCGACGCCGTCGACGCCTATGTCGATCAGGGCGGTCGAGTGGCGCGTTTTGCGGGCAACTTTTGTTGGCAGACGAGGCTCGAAGACGAAGGGCGGCGGCAGGTTTGCTACAAAGCTCGTGCCCGCGCAGAGGATCCGGTCTACAAGACCAGCGACACCAGCCGTACGGCGACCCTATGGGAAACGCCGGAGGTAGGCCGGCCGGAAGCCTATACGTTTGGCCTCAATTCCACCAAGGGCATTTATGCCGGATGGTTGGGCTGTGCACCACGCGGCGCCCGTGGCTTCCCCATCTATAGACCGGAGCATTGGGCATTCGCCGACACCGGCCTTTTCTACGGTGACGTGCTCGGTGCCGAGAGCCACATCTTTGGCTACGAGGTGGACGGCCTGGACTATGAGATTCGCGACGGGTTGCCATACCCTACAGCGACAAGCAGGGCGCCGGAAGGAACGGACATCCTCGCGATCGGAATGGCGGCACAGATGGAGTGGAGCGCCGACTTGACGCGTGAAGAGTTGGCGCTGGACGACTCCGAGGTGCGCCAGACCGCGGAATTGCTTTTCGGCGAGGCAACAAGAGAAAATATCGAAAAGCTCAAGCGCGGCAATGGAATGATCATAAATTTCAAGCGCAACGAGGGTGAGGTGTTTCATGCCGGAAGTTGCGAATGGGTTGCCGGATTGCTGAGAAACGATCCGATGGTCGAGCAGGTCACCCGCAACGTGATCAACCGGTACCTGTACCCTAAATAGGCGTCGCGCGGCGCATCTGAAACACACTCGAAAAGCCCGCGCGTTGGCAGACATCGTCCGCGCGCTCCGATCAAAGCTTCGCAGCAGTCGAACGTCTTACGTGGAGAACAAGGTGATAAAGGAACTACACTTCGAACTTGGCGAGTTCGAAACTCGTCTGGCGGCAGTCAAAAAGGAAATGGCGAAGAGAGGGATCGATATCCTCCTCCTCTCGGAACCGCCCAACCAGAACTACCTTACCGGCTACAATGCCTATTCCTTCTACACGCCCCAAATGGTGATTGTGGCACAAAACCACGCAGAGCCGATCTGGATTGGACGTTTCATGGACCGAGTTTCCGCCTCCATGACCACCTATCTTGCCGAGGACAACATCCGGGCCTATCCGGACACCTATGTTCAATCTGCAACGCTCTCGGCCTATACTTTCATGGCCGATATCGTGAAGGAGCTCGGAGGGGAAAAGGCGCGTATCGGCGTCGAGATGGGGGGATATTACTATCCGGCCCGCGGCCACGCAGATCTCACGCGAGCCTTGCCGCATGCCGAGTTCGTCGACGCCGATCTCATTGTTGGATGGATCCGGCTCGTAAAGAGCCCAGCCGAGGTGGCCATTATGCGTCAAGCTGGCCAGCTTGCGGACGCCGCCATGACGCGCGTCATCAATATGGTGAAAGCCGGGGTCCGTGAGTGCGATATTGCTGCTGCGATCTATCATCAGCAGATTTCGGGCACGTCCGAGTTCGGTGGCGACTATCCTTGTTGCCCTCCCGATTTATGCATTGGCGAACGCTCAATCGCGCCGCATGCCGCCTGGACGGACGATCCCCTGCCGGAGTCCACCATTGTCAACCTGGAACTGAACGGTTGCCGGCATCGCTACCAGGTCAACCTTGCGCGCACGATCGTCGTCGGCCAGCCTTCATCCGCTTTCCTGAACCTGTCGGAAATCGCTGTTGAGGCCTTGAATGCCGGGCTGGAAGCAGTTCGACCCGGGCGAACCTGCTCAGAGGTCGATGGCGACTTCCGGAAGGCCCTTGCGCGGAACGGGATCGAGAAAGAGTCTCGCATCGGTTATCCGACCGGCATTGGGTTCCCTCCGGCCTCTGGCGAACGCACTGCGAGCATTCGCAAGGGCGACGAGACCATGCTTGAGCCCGGCATGGTGTTCCACATGATGCCCGGCCTGTGGCTCGACAATGTCGGCATCACCATCACACAGAGCTTCGCGGTCTCCGATACGGGTTACGAGCCACTGACAATGACCCCGCGTAAGTTGTTCGTGAAATAGAGACTAAATTCGGTGCATACTCATCTGATTCCAGCATGTCTGCTTCGCTCTCGAAATGGCGTGACCAAGTCGGATGACTATCTGCGCCGCAGACCGAGGAGCGACAGAAGTTTGCGAGGCCTCATTGGCCTCGCAGGCGTCCGCGGCGCCTCCCCAGTTTGCATCCTTGGGGAGGGCAGATGATGGTCGAACTCGATCGCGCGGACATCGCACTTCTCCAAGCGGTTCAAAAGAATAACCGGCTGACCTCGGAGGAACTCGCGGGCGTCGTTCATCTCTCTCCAACGGCTTGCCAACGACGCTTGAGGCGGTTGCGCAACGAGGGTGTGATCGAGGGCGATGTTTCCATTGTCTCACCTAAAGCCGTCGGACGCCATATTACCATGATCGTCATGGTGTCCCTTGAGCGAGAAAGGGCTGACATCGTCGACAGATTCAAAACGGCGATACGAAATACCCGTGAGGTGATGATGGGCTTCTATGTAACGGGGGATGCCGACTTCATGCTCGTCGTCACCGCCAAGGACATGGAGGATTACGAACATTTCACGCGGCGGTTCTTCTATGAAAATGCAGATATCAAAGGCTTCAAGACCATGGTGGTGATGGATCGCCTCAAGGCGAGCTTCGCGATCCCTATCGAGGCGTAGCAATGGTGATCCTTTCCAAATCGCGCGCCACCGCCGTTTTGCAGGAACACTGCGAGATCTGCATTCAAATCGACGGGTTTTGCCGCTCACATGCTGCTAGCCTCGATGCCAGACAACCATGAAAAGACCATGAGATCACGATGAGCAACGCCACCAACAACTTACTCTCTGAAGTCGAACGTAATGCGGTTGTCGAAATGCGACACGCCATGCATCGCGAGCCCGAACTTTCCAACAACGAGTGGAAGACCCAGAAGCGGATCATCGAAACCTTGGCCGGCTTCGGATTGACCGAAGTGGCGACCTTCCACAAGACTGGTGTCTATGTGGATATCCAGGGCTTGGCCCCAGGCCCAAATCGGTCCATCGCACTGCGTGGCGACATTGACGCCCTTCCCATACAGGAAGCCCGCGAGGATCTGCCGTACAGGTCACAAGTGCCAGGCATCATGCATGCGTGCGGTCATGACATGCACGGATCAATCGCCTTGGGAACGGCGCTGGCCTTCCATCGCATGAGCGAAAATTTCTCAGGAAAGCTGCGGGTCTTCTTCCAGCCAGCCGAAGAAGCGGAGCCGCTTGGCGGCAGGACCGTTGTCGATGAAAAGTTGCTCGAAGGATTTGATGCAGCCGTCGGATTTCATGTCCGCACCGACATTCCAGTCGGCTCATACGGCGCTCGTGCGGGCGCTGTAACGAAATCTGCCGACCAGTTCTCGCTCGAATTCACCGGGACCATGGCGCATGGCGCCAAACCGCATCTCGGCGTGGACGCAATTGCGATCGCCGGCGCCTTCATCAATGAAGTGCAGAAAGTCGTGTCGCGTGAAATGCCGGTAGACGACGGCGCAATCGTCACCATCGGAACCATCCGTGGCGGGGAAGCGACGAACATCATCTGCCAGACCGTCACGATGACCGGAACGATCCGGACAAGCAGCCCCGAGCGGAGAAAGCTGTTGGTCCAGCGTGTTCGCGAAATCGCCGAAGGGGTTGCTGCCATGCACCGCGGACGGGCGGAGTTCAGTTCGCATGCCGGTGAACCTCCTGTGGTTAACGACAGCGCAATGGTCGCGCTGTTTAAGCACATCGTGGTGCAGACTGACGGTGAGGACAGGTATGTTGAAGGCTCGGCGAGTTCCGGCAGCGACGACTTCGGCTTCTATGCCAGCTGCCTGCCATCGATTTATTTCTGGTTCGGCAGCAAGGAAGCCGGAAACGAGTCCGGTGTGCACACGCCCATCTTCGCCGTCTCGGACAAGACGCTAATCCCGACAACGGAACTGGCTATCCGTTACTGCTGGGAGCTGTTCCAAAACGCGTGATGACTGGTTTCGCGCCGAGGCTGACCCGAATCCTTCTCAAGGCGGTAACAGCCGTTTTAACCAATGGAGCTTCATCTTATGTCTTTGCAAACCAACCTCACTCTCGGAATTCTTGAACTCGATGAAGGCCTGACGGCAGACAGCCCGCCTTTCGCTCCACGGGAAGGATCGCTCTTCCACCCGGGGACTTTCAACCGACCCGTGATCACAGAAATGGTTGAAGGCGCTCTGGCGGAGGTGATCATTCCTGGCGCTGCATCGCTCGAAAGTGCCTGTATAGCCGCCGCCGAGCGGCTGGTCGCCCGAGGTGCTGGCGTGATTACCGCAGACTGCGGTTTTTTTATCCGTCACCAGCAAGCAATCTCAGCGGCCGTCAATGTGCCGGTGGTGACTTCCAGCTTGCTCCTTATTCCGGCTCTGCTGCGGCAACTCGCGCCTCAAAAGAAACTTGCTGTTTTGACCGCCGACTCTCGACATTGCAGTGAAGACCTACTGGGCATCGAAAATCCCGCGGATCGAAAGCGCGTGGTCGTCGGGGGAATCGAAGGTGGCGTTTACGTGCGCAATGCTTTGGCTCGCCCCTTCGTCCGCACCGACGTTGGCCAGATTGAGAGGGAAGTTGGTGACCGCATAGTCCAACTTCGCGGAGACCATCCCGATATCGCAATGATACTCTTCGAGTGCACAGGCTTTTCCACCGTTGCAAGTGCCCTGCGATCGAAGACAGGGCTGCCCATCTACGACATCACGGACCTCTGCCGGCTGACTCTCGCCGCAGCGACCAGCCGCATTTGACGTAAATTTCGACTTCAATGGGAGGATCTGACGTGGACGGCGAAACGCTACGGTTCGAGTTGTTCGAATACAAAAATCGCCTCGAAAAGGCCCGCGGGGCAATGGAGCAGGCCGGCATCGACTTGTTGGTCGTAACCGATCCTGCAATATGGGCTGGCTGACGGGTTACGATGGCTGCTCCTACTATGTGCCTCAATGCGCCGTGGTGTCCAAGGACAAGGATCCGCTCTGGTTCGGCCGGCGCATGGACGCCAACGGTTGCCGCAGGACGGCCTATATCGGCGAAGACCGCATCAAATGGTACGGTGACGAATATGTCCAGTCCGATACCTCGCACGCAATGTCGGCCCTGGGGCAGATCATTGCAGACGAGGGTCATGGCTCGGCAACGATCGGTGTCGAAAAGGATAGTGCCTGCCTGTCGGCCCGATCTTTTGAGGCGCTGTCCGCGTCGCTCCCCAATGCAAAATTCAGGAATGCCGACAGACTGATCAACGGGCAGCGCTTGGTTAAGTCCCGGCGAGAAATCGAGTACATGCGCGGCGCTGGCAAGATCGTCGAAGCGATGTATCAGTGTGTCGGCGAAGTGCTGCGACCGGGAATAAAGCAATCTGACGTGATTGCCGAACTCACATATCTCGGCACCCGCGGCGTCGATGTCTATTGGGAAGATTATCCGGCCTGCTTCCCGAACCTTGGCGCCGGGGCAGATGCGTCAGCCCCGCATCTGACCTGGACGGACCGGCCTATACGCGCCGACGAGAGCATTTTCTTCGAGCTTGCCGGCGTTCACAAGCGGTATCACTGCCCCTTGTCGCGCACCTATTACCTCGGGCGACCTACGCAGCGGATATTGGACGCGGAAAAGGCCGTTCTCGACGGCATGCACGCAGGGCTCGAAAAAGCCGTTGCCGGTAACCTCTTCGAGGATATCGCCAGAGCCTATTCAGGAACTTTGGCGCGATACGGCTTTGAGAAGACAAGTCGCTCAGGCTACCCGATTGGATGGGTTATCCGCCAGCATGGGGCGAGAACTCGGCGAGCTTCCGGGAGGGCGACAAGACGGAGCTCCGCCCGGGAATGACGTTCCATTTCATGTCCGGTCTCTGGTACGGCGATTGGGGCATCGAAATCACCGAGAGCATCCTAATCACCGATGGCCAAGTCGAATTTTTGTGGAACGTTCCCCGGAAGTTGTTGGTCATCGACTGACCAACACCGGGAACTGCGAAATCTCATGTCTCGTGGGCGATGTGTCGTTGGAGCTTGCAGATTTCAGCTACTGCAAGCGGGGTTAGAACGGTCTGATCCCCGCTTTGTCTTTTCACTCACGTGTCGGCAACCGCAACTGCTTCACAAGCCGACCGTTACGGTAAATCTGCAAGCCCGCACACCTAATAGCGAAATACTGCATTAAGCAGAAAAGTTTGCAGGAAGGCTGCGCCATCCCGGAGCGAAATGGTGCGATTTAGCTCGCACTTGAAGGCACTATCATCGGAGCGGGTCGGGCAAGCGAAGCTGTCCTAAACTCAAGTTTTGTACTCCTGCTCGATCTGGCCCAGTTCACAAATACAAAAATTCACAGCCGAGATGCGGCGGTGGAAGGGATTGAAATGACCATCAACATCAAAGACATCGCTGAGAAAGATCGCAACTCGGTCCTGCATCCGTTCACGCAGTTGAAGGATTTCGCAACCGGCAAGCTCGGCGAACCGACGATCGTCGAGACGGGCAAGGGGATCCGCATCCAGGATGCGCATGGCAACCAGCTGATCGACGGTTTTGCCGGTCTCTATTGCGTCAACGTCGGTTACGGCCGTACCGAGGTCGCCGAGGCGATTTCGCGCCAGGCGTATCGCCTCGCCTATTACCATTCCTATGCGGCACACACCACCGATGAGCTTGCGATCCTTTCTGACCGCCTGGTGAAGATGACGCCCGGAAAGATGAGCAAGGTGTTCTACGGCATGTCCGGTTCGGACGCCAACGAGACCCAGGCCAAGCTCGTCTGGTACTACAATAACCTGCGCGGCAAGCCGACGAAGAAGAAGATCATCTCGCGTGAACGTGGCTATCACGGCTGCAGCGTGGTGTCCGGCTCGATGACCGGAATGAGCTTCTATCACGACCACATGGATCTGCCGCTGCCGCAGATTGATCATGCCGGTGTTCCGCACCACTATTGGGGTGCCAACCCCGGCGAAACCGAACGCGAATTCTCTGCACGCCGCGCCGCCGAGCTCGACGAGATGATCGAGACGCTCGGACCGGACAATGTCGGCGCCTTCATCGCCGAGCCGGTGCTTGGCACCGGTGGCATCACACCGCCGCCGGAAGGCTATTGGGAGGCAATCCAGGCTGTGCTCAAGAAGCACGACGTGCTTCTGATCGCCGACGAAGTCATCACCGGCTTCGGCCGCACCGGCTCGATGTTCGGCTCGCAGCATTATGGGATCGAACCCGACCTGATCACCGTCGCCAAGGGCCTGACTTCGGCGTATTTCCCGCTGTCGGCAGCCATCGTCGGCGAGAAGGTCTACAAGGTCATGGAAGAGGGGGCCGACAAGGTCGGTGCTTTCTCGCATGGCTACACCTATTCCGGCCACCCGATCGGCGCGGCTGCCGCCAATGCGGTGCTCGATATCGTCGAGAAGGAAAACCTGCCGGGCAACGCCCGCGAAGTCGGCGCCTATTTCCAGGCCCAGCTCAAGGAAAAGTTCGCACAGCTGCCGATCGTCGGTGAAGTGCGTGGTGTCGGCCTGATGGGCGCGATCGAATTTGTTGGCGATCGGGAGAACAAGAAGCGCTTTGACCCGTCCCTGAAGGTCGGGGCCCGCGTTTCCAAGGCTGCTCGCGACCGCGGCCTCATCGCCCGGGCCATGCCGCATGGCGACATCCTCGGCTTTGCGCCGCCGCTCGTGACCACCAAGGCGGAAATCGATGAGATCGTCTCGATCGCCGAAAAGGCCGTGCGCTCGGTGATGGACGACCTCGTCCGCGACGGTCAGAAGGTCTGACGAAAAGGCGGTCGACGGTACCGACCGCAACCAATCACATCGATCGAATTGAGAGCAGGGCAGGGATTTTTTCCTTGCCCTGACCGACAAACTCAACCGTCGCGCAGATGGCGCATCCATCAGGGAAGAGGAAGCCGGCCAATGACCGCCGCCAAACTTCATATCACCACCAGCTTGGCTCCGATCACTGTTCACAGCCCCTATGACGGGTCTGTGCTGGGAACGATTGAGGCCACTGATGCAAGCGAAATCGGCGAACTCCTCGCTCGCGCCCGTCGCGGGGCTGAGCTTTCAGCCAAGCTGCCGAGACATGAGCGCGCCAGCATCCTGGAAGGGGCCGCGCAAATCATCGAGAGCCGTAGTGAAGCGTTTGCCGAAACCATCGTGCGCGAAGCCGGCAAGACGATCGTCCAGGCGCGCAAGGAGGTGCTTCGTTGCGTCAACACGCTGAAGCTGTCTGCCGAAGAGGCAAAGCGCAATGCCGGTGAGATCGTGCCTTTCGATGCCTATGTGGGATCGGAACAGCGCCAGGGCTGGTTCACGCGCGAGCCGCTCGGCATCATCACCGCCATTACCCCCTACAACGATCCGCTGAACTTGGTGGCCCACAAGCTCGGTCCAGCGATTGCCGGCGGCAATTCAGTGCTGCTGAAACCATCGAACCTGACGCCGTTCTCCTCGATCAACCTAGTCGACGTGCTGAACGAAGCGGGGCTGCCACCGGAGATCATTACCGTCATTCACGGCGATCGCGAGATCGTCACAGCTCTGATCTCTGCGCGGGACGTCCGTATGGTCTCCTTCACCGGTGGCTTTGCTACCGGAGAAGCCATAAGCCGTAAAGCGGGCCTGAAGAAACTCGCGATGGAGTTGGGTGGCAATGCGCCGGTCATCGTCATGAACGACTGCGACTTCGACAAGGCGGTTGAAGGCTGCGTCTCCGGCGCCTTCTGGGCCGCCGGCCAAAACTGCATCGGCGCCCAGCGCGTTCTGGTGCAGGCGGAGCTTTATGAACGCTTTCGAGATGCCGTTGTGGCCGCCACGAAGAAACTCACCGCCGGCGATCCGCTGAAGGAGGAGACAGATGTCGGCCCGATGATCTCGAAGGAGGTCGCCCAACGCACCGAAGCAGCGGTCAATGACGCGATTGATGTTGGCGCGAAGCTGCTTTGCGGTCACAGGCGCGAGGGGTCGCTCTATCACCCGACGGTGCTGGAGGGCACGCCGGTCACCTGCCGCCTGTGGCACGAGGAGGTGTTTGCGCCTGTGGTCATGCTTGCGCCATTTGCCACGCTCGATGAAGCGATCGAGCTGGCCAACGAACCCGAATACAGCCTGCACGCGGGCATCTTCACCAGCAACCTCAATGTCGCACTTGAAGCCGCAGGCAGGATCGAAGCCGGCGGAGTGATGATCAACGACTCCTCGGACTATCGCTTCGATGCCATGCCGTTCGGCGGTTCCAAATACGGCAGCATGGGCCGGGAAGGCGTGCGCTTCGCCTATGAAGAGATGACCCAGCCGAAGGTCGTTTGCATCAATCGTGGGTGAAGAGACCTAGCAGCCGTTTGGTACCGCTGCCGGACTTTGGAACCCAAGTGAATGAATCCAGGCGGCGCCTCGTCGCCGCAACAGACGAACCTAACGGGGGGAGAATGAACAAAATCTTCGACAATCCGCCGTCGGCGCTTGAGGGCTTGCTGTTCGACGGCATGTTCATCGCGGCGGGTGGCTTTGGCCTTTGCGGCATTCCGGAACTGCTGATCGATGCGATCCGCCAGGCCGGCACCAAGGACCTGACGATCGCCTCGAACAACTGTGGCGTCGATGACTTCGGCCTCGGCGTGCTGCTCAAGACCAAGCAGATCAAGAAGATGATCTCCTCATATGTTGGCGAGAACGCCGAGTTTATGCGGCAATATCTCAGCGGCGAACTCGAGCTCGAGTTCAATCCGCAGGGAACACTCGCCGAACGCATGCGCGCCGGCGGCGCCGGCATTGCTGGCTTCTATACCAAGACCGGCGTCGGCACCGTCGTTGCGAAAGGAAAGGAACTGAAAATCTTTGATGGAGAGGTCTTCGTTCTGGAGACCGGCATTGTCGCCGACCTGTCGATCGTAAAGGCCTGGAAAGCCGACTCGTCGGGAAATCTCGTCTTCCGCAAGACCGCCCGCAACTTCAATCCGCCAGCCGCCACCTGCGGCAAGATCTGCGTCGCCGAAGTCGAGGAGATCGTGCCGGTCGGCACCCTCGATCCCGATCACATCCATGTGCCGGGGATCTATGTGCATCGCCTGATCCAAGGGCAACACGAGAAACGCATCGAACAGCGCACGACGCGCGTGGCTGCTTGAGGGAAGGGGACGAGACATGGCCTGGGACAGAAACCAGATGGCGGCACGTGCTGCCCGCGAACTCGAAGACGGCACCTACGTCAATCTCGGCATAGGCATTCCGACGCTGGTTGCCAATTATATCCCTGAAGGCGTCCATGTGACGCTGCAGTCGGAGAACGGTCTGCTCGGCATCGGCCCATTCCCGACGGAGGATCAGATCGATGCCGACCTTATCAATGCCGGCAAGCAAACGGTAACGGCATTGGCGCATTCGGCCTTCTTCGATTCAGCGCAGAGCTTCGCGATGATCCGCGGCGGCAAGATCGCCATGGCGATCCTCGGCGCCATGGAAGTGGCCGAGAATGGCGACCTCGCCAACTGGATGATCCCCGGCAAGCTCGTCAAGGGCATGGGCGGCGCGATGGATCTGGTTGCCGGCGTCAAGCGTGTGGTCGTCGTCATGGACCACACCAACAAGTCCGGCGAATCCAAGGTGCTGAAGGCCTGCACCTTGCCGCTGACCGGAAAGGGCGTCGTCGATCGGATCATCACCAATCTCGGTGTGCTCGACGTCGTCGATGGCGGACTGAAGGTGGTCGAGCTTGCCGAGGGGGTCACTGACGGCGAGATCCGCAGCGCCACAGAGGCGACCATCGTCAACTAGGCCCGAAGGCTTATTGTCGAAACGCTGGAGCCGGCCTTTGCCGGCTTACCAGGACCATAGAGGAGACTACTATGAGCACCCCATCGATCGTCATCGCCAGCGCCGCCCGCACTGCGGTCGGCTCCTTCAACGGCGCGTTCGCCAATACGCCGGCGCACGAGCTCGGCGCTGCCGTCATCAAGGGCGCGCTCGAGCGCGCCGGCGTCGAAGCGGGTGAAGTCGACGAAGTGATCCTGGGCCAGGTTCTGCAGGCCGGCGAGGGCCAGAACCCGGCGCGCCAGGCGGCGATGAAGGCAGGTGTCCCACAGGAAAAGACCGCCTGGGGCATGAACCAACTTTGCGGTTCCGGTCTTCGCGCCGTCGCACTCGGCATGCAGCAGATTGCCACCGGTGATGCGAAGATCATCGTTGCCGGCGGCATGGAATCCATGTCGATGGCGCCGCATTGCTCACATCTTCGCGGCGGCGTGAAGATGGGCGACTTCAAGATGATCGACACGATGATCAAGGACGGCCTGACCGACGCCTTCTACGGCTATCACATGGGCGTCACCGCCGAGAACGTCGCTCGCCAGTGGCAGCTCAGCCGTGAGGAACAGGACCAGTTCGCGCTCGCCTCGCAGAACAAGGCCGCGGCTGCACAGAAGGCCGGGCGGTTCGTCGACGAAATCATTCCCTTCATCGTCAAGACCCGCAAGGGCGACGTCACCGTCGACCAGGACGAATATATCCGCCATGGCGCAACGCTCGACCAGGTGACCAAGCTGCGGCCCGCCTTCGACAAGGAAGGCACGGTGACGGCCGGAAATGCCTCCGGCCTTAACGACGGCGCCGCCGCGACCCTGCTGATGACCGAAGCACAGGCATCGAAGCGCGGCATCCAGCCGCTCGCCCGGATCGTCTCCTGGGCGACGGCAGGCGTCGATCCGCAGGTCATGGGCACCGGCCCGATCCCGGCGTCGCGCAAGGCGCTGGCGAAAGCCGGCTGGGCGATCGGTGATGTGGAACTCGTCGAAGCCAACGAGGCCTTCGCCGCCCAGGCCTGCGCGGTCAATAAGGACCTCGGCTGGGATCCCAGCATCGTCAACGTCAATGGCGGCGCGATCGCCATCGGCCATCCGATCGGCGCTTCCGGTGCCCGCGTGCTCAACACGCTGCTGTTCGAAATGAAGCGCCGTGGCGTTTCTAGGGGCCTTGCAACGCTCTGCATCGGCGGCGGCATGGGTGTCGCCATGTGCGTAGAAACGCTTTGAGGGGAGGGCAGGGTCATGACCTCCGCCGAGTACCGTCTCTGCGACGTATCGGTCGACCGGTCCTTCGGTGGCCGGGACGCAAGAATTGAACGGGAGCAAGCGCTCGCGGTCATCGACCTCTTGGAATCCAATACATTCATGCCAGTCGGTCACGACGGCGGACCTTATCGCCTCAGGATCGAAGCGGTTGACGGACGCCTGGCACTGCATGTCACCGCCGACCATGGCGAACATGTTGTCAGTCATTACCTGTCGCTAACGCCCTTCCGCCGACTGCTCAAGGATTACACCCGCATCTGCGAGAGCTACTACGAGGCCGTCCGGCACCCTGGGCCTGAGCGCCTTGAGGCAATCGATATGGGTCGGCGTGGCCTCCACAACGAGGCTGCCGAACTGCTGAGAAGCCGATTGTCAGCGAAAGTGAACATCGACAACGACACCGCCCGCCGGCTGTTCACGCTGATCTATGCTTTGCTTGTGCGCAATGCGGACCAAAGAATTTTGTTGAGCTGAGACAGCACAGCGCCTGAGCTACTCGAGCAAGGAGAACCTCCAGTGAATGCAATACCACAACGCAACGTACAGGACGGGGAAACCAGCTCCGCTGGCTTTCTGGACAGCGTTGACCAGAACTTCCGCCATGCCATGACTTTCCTCGACCTGCCGGAAGGACTGTCAGAGCGGATCATGCAGTGCAACTCGACCTATACGGTTCGTTTCGGCGTCCGCCTGCGCGGCCGCATGTACAGTTTCATCGGCTGGCGTTCGGTCCACAGCGAGCACTGCGAACCGGTGAAGGGTGGCATTCGCTATGCATCGAATGCCGATGCCGAAGAGGTCGAGGCGCTGGCAGCGCTGATGACGCTCAAATGCTCGCTGGTCGATGTGCCGTTCGGCGGCTCGAAGGGGGCGCTGAAGATCGATCCGCGCGAATGGACGCCGCAGGAGCTCGAGCGCATCACGCGCCGCTTCACCCAGGAGCTCAACAAACGTGGCCTGATCGGCCCCGGCGTCAACGTTCCGGCGCCCGACATCGGCACGGGCGAGCGGGAGATGGCCTGGATGATGGACGAGTTCCGCCGTGCCAATCCGACCGATGTCATCAACGCCCGCGCTTGCGTGACCGGCAAGCCATTGTCGAAGGGCGGCATTGCCGGGCGCACCGAAGCAACCGGCCGAGGCGTCCAGTTCGCCATCCAGAGCTATCTCCGCGATCCGCGCACTGCCGGTCTGAACGGCAAGCGCGATCTGAAGGGTACTGCGGTTATCGTTCAGGGCTTCGGCAATGTCGGCTACCATGCGGCAAAGTTTCTCTCCGAAGAAGACGGCGCCCGGGTTACCGTCGTCGCTGAACGGGACGGTTATATTGCCAACGCCGATGGTCTGGCGATCGAGGCGCTGAAGCAGCATCAAATCAAAACCGGCAGCATCCTCGGCTTCGTAGGCGCCACCTCGTTTCCCGGCGATATGACGGGCATCGAGCAGCCATGTGACGTCCTTATTCCGGCGGCGATGGAAAATGCCATCCATGCGGGGAATGCGAAACGCATCGAGGCAAACCTGGTGGTCGAAGCGGCCAACGGCCCGGTGACCTTCGAGGCCGACAAGGTTCTGCGCACCCGTGGGCTCACCATCCTTCCCGATCTCTACGTCAATGCCGGCGGTGTCGTCGTCAGTTACTTCGAGTGGGTGAAGAACCTGACGCATATTCCCTTCGGCCTGATGGAACGGCGTCGGCGTGAGCGGCGTAACCAGACGATCGCCGCAGCACTCGAACGCATGACCGGCAAGGATTTTCCGGCGGACATGCGCGAGGAGTTCCTCGAAGGCGGGGCGGAGATCGATCTCGTTCGCTCCGGACTGGAAGACGTCATGCGAAGCACCTGGGGGCGCATTGCTGACCTGATGGAGCAGCAACCGGAACTCGCTGACTACCGAACCGCCGCCTATGTCGCGTCAATCCGACAGATCGCCGATGCCTATGAAGCGATAGGTATCTGATCGGCGACACGTACGAAAAGGGCTTCGTTTAGGGGATCAGTCGCTTCAGCTTTGAATTCGCCTCCCAAGCGACGTGGCTGCCGCCGAACAAGTTTCGACGGCAGCCTCTTTTTTGTGAGAGACTGGTATCAACAGCGTCAAATCGCGGGAGGTCGTAATCCGCGTCAGAGGCCACCCAGGCAAAGGTACTTCATTTCAAGATAATCCTCGAGGCCGTGACGAGACCCCTCACGTCCAATGCCTGACTGCTTGATCCCTCCGAAGGGTGCAGCCTCCGACGACATGCGGCCGGTGTTGATGCCGACTATCCCGTATTCCAGCGCTTCGGCCACACGTCAGACCCGCTTGAGGTTCGAAGCATAGAAATAGGCGGCGAGGCAGTAGATCGTATCGTTAGCGTCTCGCACGACTTGCTCAGGGTCGTCGAAATGGATGATTGGTGCCAGAGGACCGAAAGTCTCTTCCTGGGCGATGCGCATTGAGCTGACGACATTTGTAATCACGGTCGGCTCAAAAAATGTTCCGGACGTGCCGATCTGGCGCCCACCACATCGCACTATTGCCCCTTTTTTGACAGCGTCGTCGACATGCGCTTCGATCTTTGTCAGAGCATGATTGTCGATCAGAGGCCCGATCGCGGTGTCCGGTTCAAAGCCGTCGCCAATGCGAAGTCTTCGCGCGTGCGCGGTGAACTTTTCAGCAAATTCGTCATAGACGCGTTTTTGGACGTACAGCCGATTGGCGGACACGCAGGTCTGCCCAGCATTGCGAAATTTGGCTTGGATCGCGCCATCGACGGCGGCGTCGATATCAGCGTCGTCGAAGACGATGAAAGGCGCGTTCCCGCCGAGTTCGAAGCTGATGCGCTTAATCTGGTCGGAGCACTGGCGCATCAGCAATCGGCCGACTTCGGTCGACCCGGTGAAACTGATCTTTCGCACCTTTGGGTTTGAACACAATTCACGACCGATAGCGTCACCCTCTGACGCATAGACCAAATTGACAACGCCCTCCGGGAAACCAGCTGCACGCGCGAGGGCGAACATGGCCCCGGCAACCAGGGGCGTTTGCTCGGCGGGCTTCAAGACAACGGTACAGCCAGCGGCAAGCGCCGGCGAAATCTTGCGCGCTACCATCGAGGCCGGAAAGTTCCAAGGGGTAATGGCGCCGACAACACCGATTGGTTGCTTGATCACCAGCATACGCCTGTCATTGGAGGGCGCTGAAATGGTCTCGCCGTAAATGCGGTTAGCCTCTTCGGCGTACCATTGAAGATATGCCGCCGCGTGCAAGACTTCCGACTTCGCCTCTCCGAGTGGCTTTCCCATCTCGGCCGTCAAGATCACCGCAAGATCGTCGCTATGTTCGAGGATCAGCCGATGCCAGTTCCACAGTATGTCGGAGCGCTCCCGGGCGGTGAGTCCAGCCCAACGCCCCTGGGCAGCATGCGCCTTGTCAATGGCGACGGAAACCTCTTCAGCGCTCATGTCCGGCACCTCGGCCAGCAGGTCACCGGTGGACGGGTTAAAGACTGCAAAGCGCTTCATGGATGTAGCCGTGTGCGTGCTCGGCTCGGAGGTTAGGCGGAGGAATTGCTCCGGATTTTTCAAATGCCTCGTTAATGCAGCAGTGAGCGTCATCTCCGTTTTTCCTCTTCCGATCGTCAACGTCTACAGCTTTGTTTATCTGAACGTTTATGCTGAACGGGGACGCCGGAGCAATGGTTGTTCATGATCGTTGCGGTCCAGGTGGCGCGCAGCTTGGCTGAGGGCAATCAAGGCATCGATTTCCACTTTTGCACCTTTCGGCAACTCCTCAGCCTACCAGCAGGGGTAGGGGGTCTCGAGGGGCAGCATGATACGATTGACGTCGGCGAAGTCGCTGAGTTCAAAGAGCAGAACGTGTGCTTTCAACGTCTTGGCATGCCAGCGCTAGACCTTCGCAATTGAAGCAAGATTCGTCAGGCACATTGGGCCAGTTCGACGACTTTTGCATTCGGCACTTGCTAGGTCGCGGCCAGCATTGGGGAGCCGGGCTTTCGCTTCGTCAAGGATGTCGTTCAGCGCTTGGAAACCGGAACGTATTCGCGCAGCGGTGCGCCGGTATAGAGCTGGCGCGGGCGGCCGATACGCTGATCCGGATCTTCGATCATCTCGTTCCACTGGGCAATCCAGCCGACGGTTCGGGCAAGCGCAAACAGTACCGTGAACATGGTCGTGGGGAAGCCGAGCGCCTTCAGCGTGATACCGGAATAGAAGTCGACATTCGGGTAAAGCTTCTTCTCGATGAAATAGTCATCGGTCAGSGCGATACGCTCSAGTTCGATCGCGATGTCGAGCAGCGGATCGTCCTTGATRCCGAGTTCGCCGAGGACCTCGTGCGCCGTCTTCTGCATRATCTTGGCGCGCGGATCGTAGTTCTTGTARACGCGATGACCGAAGCCCATCARWCGGAACGGATCGTTCTTGTCCTTGGCGCGGGCGATATATTCCGGAATGCGGTCGACCGTGCCGATTTCCGTCAGCATGTTSAGCGCAGCTTCGTTGGCGCCGCCATGGGCCGGSCCCCAGAGGCATGCGATGCCGGCGGCGATGCAAGCAAAGGGATTGGCGCCGGAAGAGCCGGCRAGGCGAACCGTCGAGGTCGATGCGTTCTGCTCATGATCCGCGTGCAGGATGAAGATGCGGTCCATGGCGCGGGCAAGCACCGGATTGACCACATATTCCTCGCAGGGCACGGCAAAGCACATGCGCAGGAARTTCGAYGCATAGTCGAGATCGTTCTTCGGGTAAACGAAGGGCTGGCCGATATGGTACTTGTAGGCCATGGCGGCAAGCGTCGGCATCTTGGCGATCATGCGCAGGCTKGCGACCATGCGCTGGTGCGGATCGGTGATGTCGGTGGAGTCGTGATAGAAGGCCGACAGAGCGCCGACGCAGCCGCACATGACGGCCATCGGATGCGCATCGCGGCGGAAACCGGTGAAGAAGCGGGACATTTGTTCATGCACCATGGTGTGATGCACGACCCGATAGTCGAAGTCCTTCTTCTGGGCTGCGGTCGGCAATTCGCCGTAGAGCAGCAGGTAACAGACTTCGAGGAAGTCGCCGTGCTCGGCAAGCTGTTCGATCGGATAACCGCGATGCAGCAGAACGCCTTCGTCGCCATCAATAAAGGTGATGCTGGACTCGCACGACGCAGTCGAAGTGAAGCCAGGATCATAGGTGAACATCTTCGTCTGCTCGTAGAGGGATCCAATGTCGAGGACGTTCGGACCGATCGTGCTTGATCGAAGTTTCAATTCGGCACTATGGCCGTCGACTAAGACACAAGCATTGTTGTTATCCATGATATTTTTCCTCAGGGCTCGCTAGCTGGGAACTAACAGCTGCCGAATGAACTGATCGGTGTTCTCAATTGTCTTCCCGCAGAGGGGGTTCGGAACGCAACTCTTCGAGCGCAATTGCAACGCGCGATTACAAGAGCTGCGATCTTAAGATATCCGGCCGAGCCGGTGATGCAGGTTTGAGTATTTTACTGCCACTGGCTCGTTTTTCACCAGATGCAGATAGTGGGCGACAGCTACCCGGATGAGCTCAAAGTCCTCTTGCGAAAAGACAGCCCGCGGTCGCTCCAGCAAGATCGGTTTCTTTTTCTCTTCGTCGTTCGACATTTCTTCCTCCGATAAGGCAAAGGAACGCAGGCCTGCTGCAGGTCCCTTGCAAGGTAGGTCTGCATCAGGCCGCAAACTGGTTCATGGTGTTATTAGCTCCGCCGGCCTTAAGCGCCGCTTCGCCGGCAAAATACTCTTTGTGATCGTCGCCAATGTCAGAACCAGCCATGTTCTGGTGCTTCGCGCAGGCAATGCCCTGGCGGATTTCCTTTCGCTGGACGTTGGCGACGTAACCGAGCATGCCCTGCGCGCCGAAATATTCTTTGGCGAGATTGTCGGTCGAGAGCGCCGTGGTGTGATAGGTCGGCAGCGTGATCAGGTGATGGAAGATACCGGCGCGTTTGGAGGCGTCATGCTGGAAGGTCCTGATTTTTTCGTCTGCTTCGCGCGCCAAATCGCTGTCGTCATATTGTTCGCTCATCAGCTTGGCCCTGTCGAACCCGGAGATGTCCCTTCCTTCGCTCTGCCAACCATCAAAAACCTGCTGCCGGAAATTCAGCGTCCAGTTAAAAGAGGGCGAGTTGTTATAGACCAGCTTGGCATTGGGGATCACCTGCCGGATGCGGTCCATCATGCTCGCGATCTGTTCGACATGAGGCTTTTCGGTCTCGATCCACAGCAAGTCGGCGCCATTGTTAAGCGCATTGATGCAGTCAATGACGCAGCGGTCGGCGCCTGTGCCTTCACGAAACTGATAAAGGTTGGAACGCAGCCGCTTCGGCCGCAAGAGCTTCGAGCCGCGCGTAATCAACACGTCGCCGTTGGAGGGTGGCTGGCCGGTGACATCGTCGCAATCCAGGAAGCCGTTGTACTGGTCGGCGATGTCGCCTTCGCTGACGCTGAAGGCGATCTGCTTGGTAAGGCCTGCGCCGAGTGAATCGGTGCGAGCCACGATGATGCCGTCGTCGATGCCGAGCTCGAGAAACGCGTAGCGGCATGCGCGGATCTTGGCGACGAATTCCTCGTGCGGAATGGTCACCTTTCCGTCCTGATGGCCGCACTGCTTTTCATCGGAGACCTGGTTCTCGATCTGCAGCGCGCAGGCGCCGGCTTCAATCAACTTTTTCGCCAGCAGGTAGGTTGCTTCGGCATTTCCGAAACCTGCATCAATATCAGCAATGATGGGAATGACGTGGGTCTGATGATTGTCGACCGCCTGAACCAGCTGCTGTTCCCGCGCTTGGTCACCCTCCACCCGGGCTTTGTCGATTTCCCTGAACAACATGCCGAGTTCGCGTGAATCTGCCTGGCGCAAGAAGGTGTAGATCTCCTCGACAAGGGCCGGCACGCTCGTTTTTTCATGCATGGACTGGTCGGGGAGCGGACCGAACTGCGACCGCAGTGCCGCAACCATCCAACCTGAGAGATAGATGTAACGGCGTTCCGTCGTGCCGAAGTGCTTTTTCAGCGAGATGACTTTCTGTTGGGCAATAAACCCATGCCAGCATCCGAGCGACTGCGTATATTTGCTCGGGTCTTGATCATAGGCGCCCATGTCCCGACGCATGATCGCAGCGGTATAGCGCGCAATGTCTAGACCGGTTCTGAATCTGTTCTGAAGGCGCATGCGAGCGACAGCTTCGGCAGTGAGGCCGGACCATGCGTGGTTTTCGGCAATCAAGGTTTTGGCTCCTTCAACACTATCTGAATACGACATTTACTCCTCCAAGGGTCGGCCAGTTGTGTGCACTGCAATAGCGGGTCGCCGTTTTCTTTTCAGCCGGTGCCTTTGTGATGTTGTCAAACTTTACAGTGATCCTTTGTAATGTTGTAATCGGCGTATGGAAAAACTCGGCGTTTATCTCGGTCCGCGACTTCGACGGTTGCGGAAAAATCTTGGCCTCACTCAAGCCGACATGGCATCTGACCTCGATGTCTCCCCTTCTTATGTCGCGCTCATGGAGGGGAATCAGCGACCGGTTACGGCCGAGATTCTTCTGCGACTTGCGAAGACCTACAGGCTCGACATGTCGCTCTTTGCCGACGACGGCACGCCCGAAATCCTTGCGCGACTACAATCGACCATGAAGGATCCAATATTCAGTGGCATAGAGATATCACCGCTCGAAGTCGCAGACGTGCTCAGCAGCTTTCCGGGGTTTGCAGAAGCGATGCTGCGGCTCTACACCTCGTACAAGGAGGAACAAATTGTTCTTGCCGATCAACGACAGGCCGCCCTCGACGGAGGGATCGATGAAGGAGCAGATCCTGTTGCGGGCGTGCGACGGTTCCTCGCAGCTCGACGTAATTGCTTTCCTGGCCTTGATGTTGCGGCAGAAAAGTTGGCGGCGGCGGTGAAGGAGGCTGGCGGGCTTCCATTCTATCTTATGCAACGTCACAATCTTCGAGTGAGACGATTACCAACGGAGATCATGTCAGGATCGGTCCGCCGACTGGACCGACACAGGCATGAGGTTCTACTTGACGACTGCTTGGATCTGGCAAGCCAAAACTTTCAACTTGCACAGCAACTCGCCTATCTTGAATCCGAGGGCGATATTCAAAAGTTCATTCAAGAAGGCAATCTTGCGACAGAGAGTGGGCGACGATTAGCGTACCGGGCGCTCGCAGGCTACTTTGCAGCAGCCGTCGTCATGCCCTACACGCAATTTGCCAAAGCGGTTGAAGCGCGCCGCTATGATGTCGAAGCGCTCTCGCGTCAATTTGGCACCAGTTTCGAACAGACGGCACATCGGTTGACCACACTACAGAAGCCCGGACAAGAGCGGATCCCCTTCTTCTTTATCCGTGTGGATTCTGCAGGCAACGTGTCCAAGTGCCTCGACAGCGCAAATTTTCCCTTCGCACGACATGGCGGTGGTTGCCCCCTTTGGACGTTGCACCAGGTTTTTACAACGCCGAGGACGGTGGTAACGCAGTGGCTAGAGTTGCCGGATGGCCAACTATTTTTTTCGATCGCTCGAACCGTAAGTTCCGGGGGAGGTGCCTTTGGACTTCCGCGCGTCGATCGGGCCGTGGCGCTGGTTTGCGAAGCCAGCCACGTCGAACGTCTGGTCTATCATAAGGACAACACGTCCGTTGTGCCAACGCCGATCGGCATTACCTGTCGTCTTTGCCAACGCGATAGCTGCACATCCCGGTCGGAACCGCCAATCGGCCGACAGATCTTGCCTGATCATTACCGGCGCACGGACGCGCCATTTGGGTTTTCCGACTGAGGATGGGGCCGCAGGAGGTGCGCCCTCGTGTTGTATCGGCGCCAAGATGGAACGAATTCGGATCGGCTCCGCCGTTCAATCCGGGATCGTGGCATGTCACTCCTAAAGTGACGCTCTCTTAGTCCAAAAGCTTCCCGCCAAAGGGCGTCAACCTGTCTATTAATGCAGGTTTCCTGTTCATCAACGTTGTCGGCACCGCTGAATAAATCCTACGTTTCGCGCCATCTGGCCCGCCAATCAGTTCTCCAGTCTCGGCCGGCTAATACAAGCGGTTGCGATCAGTTGGCTGATGGCGACCCTTTCGACCTCGGATGTGATGGTCGCATTGGTCCAGGCGTCTTCAACGTCACCTGCATTCATTCTGGCCATTTTCGTCGGGGCGATCGCTGACAACTTTAGCTGACGTAAGGTGATGATCATTGGCCGAAGCCTTATGATGACCGCATCCGCCATGCTCACGCTTTCCGTTGCTTTCGGCGAAACTGATCCGTGGATCATTCTCGGTTTCAGTTTTCAGGCTGGCTGCGGCATTGCTCTCCACGATCCCGCCTGGTAGGCATCGGTCGGGGATATCGTCGAACGGTCCCACCTGCCGGGTGCGGTCACGCTTATTTCTGTCGGGTTCAATACTGTTCGCAGTGTCGGTCCCGCACTGGGAGGGATCGTCGTTGCCTCAGCGGGGCCCCTCTCTGCCTTTGCGATTGCGACATTTGGTTTTGCAGTTCCGCTGATCACCTTGTGGCAAAATAAATGGAAAACGCTTTCCTCATCCTTGCCGCGTCAGGCGATGTTTACAGCTATCTGTGATGGCTTCACCGCTGTGTCCTCAGAAATCAAGGGAACGGTTGCACAGAGCCACTCGCTTTCGGTCGCATTTGGCTGCTCCACGGGCTGGCTGAGTGCCGGGCCGAAATCAAGTGGATCGATACCTAAAGGAACTGGACGCTTTGAAAACGGCCAAGGCAGGAACCATAAACATGATGACCCAAGATCAAGAAATTGCCGTGCATCGCGTCGCCGAGGTTATGCGCGGTTCCAATTCGGCTGTGGGAGGCCTTGGCCGCTGGCCCGAAGGCTGTCGCCGCAGCTCAGCGTGGTTTGCAAAAAGCGCCGGCGTCTCCCATCATCCCCCAGCTCGACTTCAGCTGTTTGCAAGACATCGGTTCGCATCGGCAAATAGCGTATGGTAAATCAATCAGTGGTAGAGCTTCGTGCTACAGCTATTTCAAAGTGACCGTTGCAATATCAAAATTGCAATTCTACTATGGCTTAGGCGAATTTTCCTTTCATTCGCCAAAGGTGGCTGCACGAGCAGTCACCTTTGGGCCACCAATCGCCCCTTCGAGGCGGCCCTTCCTTTGTGAGACGTCAACGGCATTTCGAATATTGGAACGAAAAGGATTCACATCGGCAAAGTGTTAGCCGCCGTAACCGGCAAGGTCGCCATCAAACCACGCCTCCCTGGCTCCTCTGCGATTCGGTGCCAGACAAGGAATCACGAGCGTTTCCTGCTACGGCAAGAGGGCAAATCATGAAAGCACTCACTGGAATAAATGTGGTAATTGAGAACCTGGTCGAATGGATACTTGGTTTGGGATGTCGTGCGCCGGGGGCTCGAAAGCGAAATTCAGTGCAACCCTCTGGTGTTTGGATGCCAGCATGGCTACAATCTCAATCGTACGGAATGGGGAGGCTGCACTGACGTGAAACCGCAAAACTCTCACACCTCGTCCCCAGAGAAAACTCGCCGCAGTGCGATCGAGCTCGATCCGACATTCCGTCCATATCTCGCAGTGGCTATTGTTCGGTTCAGTGCGTCGCATCCAGATACAGAAATCGAAATATCGCAAACCATCAGCCTGTTGGATAACGGCGTAGCGCCGAGTGATCTGCTCGTTCGAGAGTTCCACCACTGTCTGTATCGCGAGAAAATTTATGCCGAGACGCTTCCGCTCAGGCGTGCCCTGGTCGACGGTGTCCTCGGGCGATGACCGTATTTCCCCTTAAGTTCAAACCGTTCGGCGCCGGCTATCTTTTTGCGGATGATGCGGGCGGTTACTTCAAAGCCGACGCTCACTTTCTCAATCGCTATGCGACCGGAAAGCTGACGGCACTGGATAGGGGCTTTTTTGAAGCAAATGGTCATGCGTTCAATGAGATCGACGATCCAGCCTATATGGGATTTGCCTACCGGTGGGCCCAACGGTTGCACCGTCCTCAAGAGCTGAATTACGTCATTCTCGTTCCGACCCTCCGTTGCAATTTGGCATGTGCCTATTGCCAGGTGTCTCGGGTGAACGAGAGCACTCCGGGCTTTGATTGGACGGATGAGACGCTTGAGCGCGTTCTCCGATTTCTCGATGCCATGACGTCCGCGAGCGTCAAAATCGAATTCCAGGGTGGCGAGCCACTGCTCCGATTAGACCTATTGGAGAAGGTTCGTGATTTCGCTCGCCGCAAGTTCCAAGAAGTTTTCTTTACGGTATGCACCAATCTGCAATCAGTATCGGAAGAAGCTTGGGATTTCCTGGATGCCTCGGACGTCTTCGTGAGTACGTCACTTGATGGCGAATTTTCGACGCATGAGCGGCAACGAACCGTAAACGCCAAAGACACGCAGCAATTCGTATCGAACCTCAGCTATGCCATCGAGCGCTTGGGGCAGGGAAAGGTCTCGGCTCTCCCGACGCTAGACATCAACCAGTTGCCGAGCGTTTCCGAGATCACTGATACGTTTGGTCGGTTCGGATTTCGGTCCATTTTCCTTCGACCAGTTAATCATCAGGGTTTTGCCAGAAAACGGTTTCAGACCACCGGTCTCGAAGACAAATGGAATGCCTACCATGCCGATTTTATCGACGCTCTGATCGAGCACAATTGGACCGCTAGGCAGCCGGTCGAGGAGTTCTATTTCACACACTGCCTGCGCCGGGTTCTGCGTGGCGGCCACAATCAGCAAGTCGACCTTCGTAATCCGAATATTCTCGGCCGAGACTACATCGTTATTGACTACGACGGCACCTTCTATCCGACGGATGAAGCCAGGATGGTCACGAGGGTCGGACAGGTCGATCTTAGCATTGGCAATCTTTGTGACGGCATCGACCAGTCCAAGCTAGACGTGCTAAACGAAAAGTCTTCCAATTCATTCCATCCCGACTGCATCCATTGTCCATACCAAGCCGCGTGTGGTGCGGACGTTGTTGACGATCTATCCCGTTATGGGCGCATCGATCTACCGAAGGCCGACACAGCCTTCTGTCGCCGTCATACCGCAATCTTCGACAAGATCTTCGAGCTGCTCTATTCGGCTGACGAGAAAGTCCAAAAGAGCCTTGCGATCTGGGCCGGAATTCCGGAGTTCGATCCGTCACTGGCGCCGGTACACACATGATCGATTTGCGGCTCAAGATCGATGACGTCCCGATCGACAATCCAAGTATCGTTCGCTTGCGCTCGGACGCGGTGGATAGTGAATATGATGCACTCCTGATCGACAGAGATCAGGAAAGTCAAACCTTCGATCTCGCGGGTTACTCGCTTCGCGTCCACTGCGGTCCCGAAACCGATCTTGACGGTGACGTCCTGCTTCTAGTTCCTGGGCGAAGGTCCGCGCATCGATTGGTGCGATCCCGGTCGAGACACAACACTTTCTTGGTCACCGAGCAATGCGACCAGCTCTGCGTCATGTGCTCGCAGCCTCCAAAGAAATATCACGCCGACCTCTTTGACCAGTTCACAGTCGCCGCCACCTTAGCGCCGGAAAACGCTCGAATCACCATATCTGGCGGCGAACCGCTGCTGCACAAAGGAAGGCTGTTTCAATTTCTTCTAGCAGCCGCGAAAGCCCGGCCGGATGTCTCATTTCATGTTCTGACCAACGGCCAGTTTTTCGAACCGGGCGACAGCGCGCTGCTTGATGAAATTGGACGAGATCGCGTGTTGTGGGGCATTCCACTGTATGCGCCTTATGCGGGACTTCACGACAGCATTGTTGGAAAATCCGGAGCCTTTGAAACGCTGTCGTTGAACTTGACGGCGCTGATGAGGGCGGGGGCAGCGGTCGAGCTTCGTACGGTTGTCCTCCAGCAGAACTGGGATGTGTTGCCACAGCTTGCGAACTATGTCTCGACTCGGCTTCCGTTCATTGACGTATGGGCGATCATGCAACTGGAAAATATTGGCTACGGCAGAATGAACTGGGCGCATTCGTTCAAGGATACGTCGCTGGATTTCGGCCAACTCCGCATGGCCATTAACCTCGCGATTGGGCGCGGTATTCAAACTCTTCTTTATAATTTCCCTCTTTGCAGTGTCCCTCCAGGGTACCGACATCTGGCACCAGGAACGATTTCAGATTGGAAGAACAAATTTTTGGAACAGTGCAGGGGATGTTCGCTGCGCTCTACTTGTGGTGGATTTTTTGAATGGTATAAAGCTGATCAGGGGTTTGGGGGACTCTCACCACAATGAAGAAGCGCAAGATCTACCTGGTGCCGTCGTTGATCGCGGCCGGTTTCATGCCATCGAAAGGTGACGCTGCGCCGATCACCGGCCTTACCGAAAAGAAGCCGGCCACCACCTTGTTCGAACGGTTGCGGGTCAAGCAGGTCTATACCCTTGCCGGCCATAGCTCGCATTCGAGCCACGCAAGCCATGCCAGTCACGCAAGCCACGCATCCTCAGCTGGAGGTGGATACGTCCCACGGGGCGATTATGACACTGCTTATCCATCGCCCGATCCGACACCGCGCTATCAGCCCAACCCGGGGCCGGTCATCAGAAGTCTCCCAACCACTCCAAACTTACCGGCGACGACGTCAACTGGCACCTATTCGACGCAATCCTCTTCGACGAGCGCGCAGCCAGTGCCACTGAAGACGTTGCCAGGCAACTCGGACAAATTTCGCCGTATCGTCATACAGGTCCAGACCGCTCTGATCGCCTTTGGTTATTTCGGCGGCCCGATAACAGGTCAAGTCGATGCCGCCACGAAGGGCGGGCTCAGTAAAATGCAGGACGCGTACGGTCTCAAAGTCACCGGCACCATAACTCCGCAGGTCCTGTCGGCCCTGGGGATCGCGACGAACTAAACCGCCATGCGAATGAAACGGCGTTTCCTTTATACGATTATCACAATTGTTTTGTCTGTTTCGGTTTCGATGGGCGCCGCGACTGCTGCGGTCTCCTACCGTCATCTCTCCACGACGAATGGGACCACGATCCTTCTTGTTGAGGGCAGCTTCGAGACTGGCGATGATCCTCAACGCATCGCCTTAGAACTTGCTGCGAGCCCGGCCAAATACATCGCGTTTAATTCGGCGGGTGGCGATCGATCAATCGCGATGGCTTTCGGGAAGGCAATCCGCAAGACCGGCCTTCCGACGCTCCAGACAAAAGGCTCCCCTTGTCTCGAAACCTGCCTTTTGGCTTTTATGGGTGGCCTTAATCGTTATGCCGAAGATGAGAGCATAGGCATATCTGTAGAGACGTTTGCGACATCTGCGGAATCTGACGGTCGTCTCAATCCCTTAGTGTCAGCAGCCCTCAAAGACTACCTCGGCACGATGGGTGTAAGCGCTTCGCTTCTGGACGCAGCGTTGTCAATGCCGCTGGGGCAATCGAAAGAATTGAATCTTGTCGATATGGCGGGCTATCAGCTGGTAACGGCGCAGCTCAATGGAGAAAGCGCTTCGGCAGATGAAGTGCAGGACATTCAGCCTACCGATCAAGCAGGGGCAGTGGAAGTGTTCAATGAGTTCCAGCGGGTATGGTCGGGCTCGAGCAGCGAGGCGGTAGCCTTTCTTCGCAACGTCTATGCCGACCGCATCCAGTACTACGGAAAAGACCTTTCGCGAGAAGATGTGCTTAAGGAGAAGAGCGCTTTCGTGGACCGATGGCCGACAAGAATCTACACAGCGCGGCCGGGTTCAGTTCATGCGCTTTGTGCAGACAAGTGTTCAGTCTTCGGCGTTGTCGACTGGTACGCGTTCAGTGCAACCAGAAAAAAGGGTGCTTCAGGCGCAGTCAACCTGGCGCTGACTTGGGACCCGGTTAGTCGAAGGATAGTCAGTGAGACGGGCAGGGTCATTGAGACCGACAAAGCAGTCGCCGGGCCCGATCGTATAATCCGCCGTTGGATTCTCGACGCTACCGCCTGCTCGATTGGGAACGCTGTCGACGCGGAAGTATGCAAATCGCGCTCGATCCTGGAGGCCGATTTGAATAGCTCTGGATGGTGTGATCAGCGGGGATTGGGCTGGAGGCAGTGCGCCAGCCCGTGATCAACTACAACTAGCGGCCGCCCTCGCGGCGTGGAGTTTCGACTGACCGTGCTGCAGGAGTCGGTTTGCGAGCAACAGAAAGCACGGGACTGGAGGAAATCGTCCCAGGAGGCACCCAGCCAATGGCGTCGCCGGCGCTAACGTGGGTCCAACCCGCTTCTTGCTCCATAAGAGATACAAGGGCGTTCTGCCCAAGACTGCCGACAACGATGTACTTAGGACCAGGGCCGTCTCTGAGTTCAAGAGGTAGCCGAATGTAAGCGAACCTCGCGGCAGGGGGCGGGGTGGCCTTATCGAAAGGATCGACTGCAGGCGCGATGGTGGTCGCCTCCGATTTCTCGATGGAGGCGATCAATCCATCGAAGACGTAGGAATCAGGTTCAGGGGCGCCGCTCGTGATTGGCTGCGTGATCGGAAGCCCAGGGCTCGAATCGGTGCTTTGAGGCGTAGGTGCGGAGAAAGACGGAGCCGCTTCCGAAACGGATGTCGCATTCGCTGTACTGGAAGATGTGGGCGACGGCTCTGCACTGGCAGGAGTCGCGGTTACCACCGAAGTTTGAGACGCAGGAAGCGCATTTTCCTGAGCGCGTGTTGGGGTAGTAACCGGCGCTGTCACGATCTGATTGCGAGAGGGAATAAGTGACGAAACAGGGGCGTGAGACGCCGTTCCCGGCTTTGACGTCGTATTCGCTGCGAAGACAGCGCCCCCGATCATTGCCAGCATTACCCAGAAGTCTCGGTATGCTCCGGCCACGCGCGTCACCGTTACCCTATATCCATTTGGACTTGCTTAAGTCGCACATACGCTTCAACCAATTGCGGGGGCGGGTTCCTTCGCAGTTCGGAGGCAGTATCCAGAAGTTCCTTGAGCTCATCCGGAGCACGCCTCAGCTCTCCTTCCAGGTCAGCCCTCTGACGCGCTATGTCCGTTTTGACCTCATTGATAGCCTGCGGATCGGTGGCAATGTGACTATTGAATACAAATTTCTTTTCAACAGACGACGACCAATTCGCAAGGGCGTCGGCTTTTTTGGGACCAATGCCGGGAACGGCTAAAACCGAGCGAGTCTTCACATCCCACGCGCTGTCAAAACCAAACGACGAGAGCGTTACCGTCCTGCTCTGTCCAATGCCAGCGATTTTTGCGCGGGAGATCAAGTGCCCCTGCATGTGGCTCCTGAATTGAAGGTCTCTTTTCTTTCGCTCGAGCTCGGCGAGCCGTTCGCGTTCCTGTTCCGGAAGTTTGCCATGAGCCGAGGCCAGGGACAGATAGTGGCTTTTTCGTTTCAGGAACACGGCAGGCCCGGCGTGCTCTTCCCAAATTTTCTTCTTCTCCTCCCATGCTGCGGTAGCCGCCTGCAGTTCGACCCTAAATTCTTCCGCAGGACGGCGGGATCGGATCATCATTATGATTGATGCGATAACCAGAGCTGCACCCCAGAAGCCATTCAACTGGTTTGCAAGGAAAATACCTATCAGCAGTCCCGCAACCGAGGCGAAAAACGCCAGCTGCTTTCCACGTGAGAAGGATACCGCCACAGGGCTGCGGGTGAGATACGGAACCGCAATGATGCTTTCAGGTGCTGGGGGTTGGTTTGGTGGAGCGGGACGGTTGATCAGAGCAATGAGGTCACCGATGTTCAGTGTGGAAACAGTGCTTGAAATCTTCGCGGCGAAGAGGCTCCTGCCCATCGATTTCTCGAGGCGGCACCAGGGACACGACGAGCTCCGAAAATACGCATGCGATTTGTCAGCAGAGCACTCCAGCAAACCCTTCTCGACCTTGCCGAGGATTTGGACCCACGAGGTCGCATTCGGTCGACCGCCCGGAAGATCACCACTCTTTCCGAAAGCGGATTCGAATGCGTCGGAAACCTCCTTACCAAAGTCACCCAGCGCTGGTGTTAGCGGCGGAGGTTCCATACGCGTCTCAGCCCTGCATGCGCTATAGGCGAAACGGTGGTCGCCTATAGCGGTCGGGATGTCTATGTCGCCAAGACCGAGATGCTTCCCAGCAAACGGATGTCTCCCAAGAAAAAGCAGCTGAAAGATGAGGACGGCTAGACCAAAGTTGTCGTGGTTCGCCATCCGAACCACTTTTTCGAAGTCCGCGCCTCTCAGCTCAGGCGGCGTGTAATCCGGCACGCCTACGGCGCAGCGATAGACCTCTGGCCCCTTATTGAACTGAAACGAGTCGCTATCGATCAGAGTTACCATAGCCTGGTTTGAAACGAGGATGCCGGAGTGGTTTACGTCGCCGACCACGCAGCCCGTGCTGTGGATTGCAGCAAACGCGTTCGCAAGATTGAACGCGCTGCGCACCAGGAACCGGGCGTCGGCAGAAGGAAATTCCGTCCGCCTGCTGCCAGGCCCATAGAGTTCATGGATATTCTTAAAACCTGCGACCTTCTTCATGGAAAACCCCATGAACATTCCGCTCTTGTCACTGACAGTGTCGATCGGGAAGGCGACGATGTCGGTTGTCTTGTGGAGTGCGGCCGACGTCATGGCAAGGATTTTTGCTTTCCTCTCGAAGGCCCTGCCGGGATTATAAATCTTCACCGCCAAATCGCCCGCCTCGTGGACGTGGTAGACCGCGCCTTCGCCGCCTTTTCCTAGCATCCCGCCAAGCGTCAGCTTCCTCCCATCCGATCCGAATACGATAGTGCTCATTTGCGCACACCGAGTACGAGCGTCTTGTCGTCATCGGTTCTTTCGCAAACGGACGGGCTTTCAAGATATTCTCGCAGCGCCATCGACAGAGGAAGGTTCCTGCCGGCTTCCTCCGAAAGAGTCAGCGGCGTCAGCATCCGATTGAAAAATGGCTCATGAGCCGAACGATTTGCGCTATTGAGGACTAGACGTTCGATGCCGTCGGAGAAGACTGCAAATCGATCGACACGACGGTCATTTCGAACGAAAGTGAGATGCGGTTGGGGATCATCGGTGATGAAGCTGGTTGTCGATGCATATTCGCCTTGATACGGCCAAGACGGCACATCCCAGGCTTCGTCTCCTTCGTAGCGTACGACAGCCGCGCCATCGCCGATGTGAAAGATCACAGTACCGTTTTCAGACATGAGAGCAGCAACGCTTGTGGCCGCGAAATCGCGTCGCTGTGTTCCAGAGCGACTAGCCTTCGCGCTGATGTATTCGCGGATATCGTCTATCCAGCCCCAGACCATTTCTTCACGAAGCTGGGAGAGGGAGTGATTTGCGAGATATCCACGGATGAGCCGAAGCAGACCAATGCAGACTGATTTTGAACCAATCTGCGCCAGTTTTGCGCTTCCCGCACCATCTGAAACGATCACTGCCATGACGGTTTCATCGACGCTGGCTAAAGTCTCACTCAATGCAAAATCCTGACATGGCAAACCCGTCTTCACATGGGAGGTGCCACGAGCACGGGCCGCAGCCCATCGCCAGCCGTCGGTCATGCGATTGAGGCCCATCCGTCGGGCGTTGCAGGATTAGAGAGAGGAACGGCGTCACCGGGATTGGATTGCGAGACCGAGCTTAGAGAGCTGGAAAGCCACTGGAACAGATCTCGAAACCTGAGTTCCTTCAGCGCCAAAGGCTGGCGCACGCAGATATGGGAAAGCGTTTCGAAATTAGCGCCGTCGACGCCGACAGCAAAAAAGCTGAAGGCCTTTTCAACTTCTCCAGCCTTGACCTGCGCCGCCGCACTCTGCCAGGCGTCTGTTGGGGCTCCGTCCGTAATCAGGAAAACCCACGGGCGATAGTATGAGATTCCGTTTTGGCGATAGGAGTTCTTCCGGTCGCGCAGGAGCCGGAGGCCCTCCTCGATTGCATGGCCCATTGGCGTATCTCCCTGTGCGGCCAACTCGGGGACGATCCAGTTTTGCATGCTTGTAAAGTCGTTCACGATGGTCACGGGGCCGAAGGAGACTATGCCTATCTCAACGCGCTTAGATGCGAGAGAGTCCGCATAGAGTTCGTCTTTGAACTGGACGAGACCTTCATTGAGTTCCCTAAGCGGGCGTCCCCGCATCGAACCAGAAACGTCTAGCAATAAAAGGCAGGGACAACGCGGTTCGGGATTGTCCACGAACTCCGCGCCATCAAAGGGAATTTGCTCAAATGGATTTGGCATGTGGTTCTCCTCAAGCTTGTGAACAATGCATAGCAGCTCTCGCCGGCGCTGCATTTACAAAAGAGCGCTCAAAGATATTTTTTCGCCGGCTGTGGCTTTTGGGAAAAGCACCGGAACCGCGACTCTCGGGCTCGAGATGGCAGCATCGAGGTGTTACCGAAGTGCGCCGTGCAAAAGTGCAAGCAGCCAGGCGACGACTAGCACCCAAAACACGGCCGAGTACATTATTTCGCAAGTGCGGCTCCGATAGCGGCGCCCAGTAGCAATGACATTGCCGAATTTAGGAAAGTGATACTGAAACCATAAGATGGCCTTCCCGGGAAATAGAAATACCATCCACCAGAGTCGCGGCCGAGTGCTCGAGCCGCTTTGTGGTGAGGGGAGCTGGTGCATTGCCATCGCGATCTCGTTGCCTGCGGACTAAGATTCATCAGGCAGCATATACGAGTCTCTGGGAGAAGCTACCCAGGGTTTTTCTCACGCCGACGTTATACAATCATGATGTTCGATTTAGCTCGTGGACGCTGCCAACAGCAATCTTCTTCCCACCTGGGTTCGTATTGGTCGTTGGCGACCGCAGGGCGGTGAATCAGGCGGAGAACGCCATCGACACTTCCAAGCGTGCTCTCCTTTTTGATCACGGCGTGGAAGTGCCGAACAAATGGGCGGCGATCTCCGAATTTACGCGGACCAGGAGACTCCGAACCTCAAGCTAACAAGGGAGCCGTTGCGGAAGCCGCGGCCATTGCGCCTGGCCTATTTTGGAAGACCATTCGAAAGGATTGCGGTTTCGATGAGACATTGGGACGAATGGATGACTGAGGCCGGCATCTGGATCTCGCGCCGGAACGCAAGAAACGGGTTTTCCAGCCGCGTGGCCGGCGCGACTGCTTTGGCGTACTGGTGCAGATCGACGGGTCGCATCACTGTTGGTTCGAGAACCGCGGCCCCAAATGCGCCCTGCTCGTCTATATCGACGATGCCGCCGGAAAGCTTCTGCATTTGCGTTTGCCGGATCGGAGGACACGTTCGACTATCTGCTGCGACGAAGGCCTATCTGCAGCAATGGGGCAAGCCGCTGGCTTTCTATAGCGACAAGCATGGTGTCTTTCGATCGACACATCCGTGAAGAAGGACCGGACGAGCGGCCTGACGCAGTTCGGCCGGGCGCTTTATGAGCTGAACATCGACATCATCTGCGCCAAAACCCCCGCGGATCCTCCGATCCGACCAGGGCGGCGCGTCCCGACCTCGATCCCCACCATCCGTCGATGCCTGACTGCGGCCCTGGCCAACCGCCTGCAACGATGTCCGTGCTGTACAAGGGCCATGGACAGCCCGCGGCAAATCCGCAATTTATGACGCAGTAAGACTAGACGACCCCATCAGTCTGAATTCCCGGGTCGCTTCTCAGCAGAAATCAACAAGTCATCCTGGCTGGCGAGCCGCTTCTCGTAGAAAATCACGGCATACCCATGCAACATCCCCTCACCGCGGCGACTATAGCCAGACGTCTCATACATCATTTGAGCCCCGACTTGGATGGTTGTTGTTTCGAGCATTATGCACTTGAAACCTAGGGCAGCGGCGCGCAGCTCCAATTCACTAAGTATTCTCCTTCCAAGCCCTCGTCGTTGAAAGGCGGGATCGACCCGCATCCGCTTCAGCTCTGCAACATCATCTTCGGCAGGTTTCAGTCCACCCATAGCGACGAGTTGGCCGCCAATATGAGCAACTACAAAATCTCCGCCTGAGGCTAGATATACGTCCCCGACATTACGCAAATCATCCTCCCATGCCCCTTCCGGCCCATGTACACCAACAGCGTCGGATGCGCTTCGATGCAACCGCCATACATCGTCAGCATCTCCTACCTCGAATCGGCGAAAGACCACTTCGTCTTGAGACATTGACCATTTTCGCCTGATGTCGGAGATATGCTTGATCGAGGAAAATGCCGCCTCTAGCTTTGGTGCGCTCCCTAACAGCCGCTGCGACAACACATCCTCAATCCTTTCCGACATATCAACTCCAACAATTGGGAGACCCGGCCCTACCGTATATTTCAGGGCCGCACGACGATGCATCCGGGTAAACCGATCCAGCGCACAAACACAGGACGCGTGCAGCTCTCGGATTTCGCTGCTCTGGCGCTCCACGATGGACGAGACCGTTGCGAGCTTAGGGAAAGGCGCTTTCCCTTCAAGCCAGCTTGGCTGGGTTCTCGCGCGCACCTTGTCTGGCGATAACCAGCGAAATACGTCGTCAATGCATTTTTGAGGATAATATTCCGACAACCGATATACATCCTTGTAGAATTGCGGCTTCTGGCGCAACAGCTCTTCGCCGATCAGAAGAACCGAGACCGCCACGATGCGGGCAGAGAAACGACCGCTTGGGCCAAGCCTATCCTTGTAAGGGTTCTTTCCGTAAAACATGCGAAATTGCTCGAAAAGATCGTGCGACATATGTTCATAAAAACGTTCCAAAACATAAATGGCTGACTCCAGCGACTTCATGCACAGCGATAGACACTTGCGTGCATCTGCCGCGACCGTGTCTCGCAACTTAAGCAGAGCTTCTATTGCCGACTGTAAGTCACCCTCAATAAGTTGATGGCCGAGGCAAAAATCGCGCTCCTCGACCCCAGCTGAACCGAGGCAATATACGCGAGGATCCCTCTCCACTGGGTTGGTGAGGATCATGTCTTCATAGGAGAGGACATCAATGCTAGGCTGCCGCTGACGACTTAATTGTGCAATACGCATCAACGGTTCTCCTACCGCCAACTCCGCATCGACGGGACTGAGGCCGGCAAACGCGGACATCTGATAAGCACAATTGACGAGATACTGAATGTCTGTCTTAGCCACTCCGAAGTCGGACTGGGGCAGATTTATTAGCTGCGCCTCACAGTCTGTTCCCCGTATCATTGCGTTGATGCTCTGCCCAAGCGCCTTAACCGCTTCATCTGGCCGTTCATTCCCTTTGATCTGCGCAATATGGTGCGGGAGTTGCTCGGCGACGAAATCGCTGACAATCCCAAGCGGGCGTTTTGCCTGGCTGCGGTCGATGCTGTCGACCAGGTGAGAAAATATCTTTCGCGCCTGATGGGCGGGTCGATCTGGGATGGAAAAGGACGAGGTAAAGGTCATTGACGAGGTCCCCCGACTTCACCGAAACACAGCGTGCATTTTCGCACTTGAGCCGTACCGTCCCGCTGGCGAGTAATCGTGCTCTTCCAAGACGTCGGTCTTCTTGTCCCTATCCTGCTATCGTTGTAGGCGACCCGGTCAAGCACCTGGTCCGAGAAAAACAGCAGAGACACAGCGCCTGAATTGATGATGCCGGCGGAAGTCAGAGAAAGTACGCCGTCGTTAGAGATGAATACCAGGTCGGTCTCCTTCAAGATTTCAAGCTCGCGGGGAAAGTATTTTTCGAAGGGCACCCCAAACTCCCGTGCGAAGCGGGATAACAACACTCCGCCGCTTCGCAACGCAAACATTACTGTCCTGCGCATCAGATCGTCCTCTAACAGTGCGACACCTTTCCAAATCGGTTTATCGCCCGCTTCAACTCTAGTCAGATACCGATCAAAATCGGCCTCAATATAGAACTGGCACTGGCTCATGTAGCCAAATCCGCCAACCCCAAACGGCACAAGATTATTGTCGCTCCAGGAATCGTACTTGCAAGACTGTCGAAAGGAGTGCGATTGCGACGCCTTCGTCCATAGAAAATCGGCCCGTGACGATAGCCAAGTGCGGTGAGGATGTGCTCCGCCATAAAATGCATGATTATCCATTCCTTGGAGGCAAGATGGGTCTTGCAATCGTGGGTCGTGGGAGTTCAACAAACCCATTTATTCCAGTCCCTTTAATTTTGCCGAGCGATCGCTTCGCTCCTACCCGGCACGCAACTTCGTCGGCTCTCAACGGCGGGGCAAAGTTCATGCCAATTTGTATTTTGGCGCTAACAAATAGATTGTAGATTTCCTTTCAGTTACTTAGCGAAAACTTCGAGGAGGCCGGCTAAACAAGCCTACGTCCTAAATTCGCCAAAACAGCCATAAATTGTCGGACACCGTCGAAGGCCGCTGAGCCTCATCGTCGGGGACGAGTTGATCGCCGAGCCATGCCGCGAGGTGGGCCCGGCCGAGATGAAGCAGATCGTCGTTGAAGTCACCGAGCTGCGGCCGCAACACCAAGGCGAGGATCCCGGACTCGCCTGCTGGCTGAGACGTTCGATGCCGTGCCGGCCGGCAGAGTCGGCATCGGCTGCGATGTAGAGGCGACGGCAGCCAAGCGGAAGTCCGGGCCGGCGAGGTGATTGGCCGAGGTGGCGGCGGCCACCGGCAGCGCCGGCATCACCACCTTAAGCGAAGCCATCGTCTCGAAGGCCTCGCCGGCGGCCATGACCGGGACGGGCGCACCGGGCTGGTGGCCTAGCCAGATGCCGTTGCCAAGAATATCCCCCAGCGAGCGGCGTGGATCCGCGAGTTGCGCCTTGCCCTGACCCGAAGGATCAAGCCAGGTGCGCTGCAGGCCGGTGACAGCGGCAATTGGGGCAGGAAGAGTCTGCGTCTCGCCCGTAACGAGATCCCTGTAGTAGCAGCCGGGATGGAAGCGCAGCGCGCGCTCATGCGGGGAGAGCAGAATGCCGCGACCGGCGAGGTATCGTTCGGCAGCGTGCCGGCGATCGGCTGAGACATGGCGAACAGTCGACGCGCGGCCTTCGGGGAGCCGCGTTTCGCCGCTGGCTGGCGCTGCGCGCCTGGGAGCTGGGGAGGTGGCAGCGGCATGGAGAGGAAGCGACGTGCTTCATCCGCGACTTCGCGGAAGTCGACCAGACCACAGCTTTCGCGGATGACATCGAGCAGATCGCCAAATTCGGAGGTCGCCTCGGCTCGTCTCCACTGCACGATACGCTCGCATCACGACGCCCGCGAACATCAAAGCGGCACTGCCACCCAATCTGCCCTCGTACGCTGAAGTACGTGGGGCACATTCGATGGCAACTTTTCAGTGAACGAGCATGGAAGTGTGCATAGCCCTGAAGCCCAGAAGTGGCGCTACGAGCAGATGAAGGCCAATCTCGCGATCTCCGGCATGGAAGTCGATCCCGAGCTAGAAGCCATCACTGAGGCATGGGAAGCGAACGGTCAGGGGCCTGATTGCGCGTGCTGCACACTACCGACCGATCTCTTCGGAGAAAACCAAGATCAGGGCCATCTTGCTGGGGGTGGCCTTTTTCTTTGTCCGATGAGTCGGAACCTTCGACGGTGATTCGTCTTGAGCCGCGAATCACTTTTCGGAGGTATTGCGTCACACATGGCCCGAGATGTCGAAATTTATGCTCAGAAACCGTTCTCTAAACTCCCTGTCGATCTGCGGAAGGAAGTTCTGCAGGAGCTCTCGAAGCGGCTCCATTACGTCGCCCTGCTTGCCCGGGCGTGATGGACGATTTGTACCGAGACATGATGTCCGAGTCCCGGCATTAAGGGCGTCAGGGCAGTCGCTTCAAGAACCGAAGCCTGTTTCCCGGCGCAAACTCGATGACCTTGTCCTGCTCCAATGCGACGAGCACAGCCATGATCTCATCTTGCGTAAATCCTGCCGCGGTGAGTGGAACCCCGATGTCGAACAGGTTGATCATCATGTCGGGCTTCAGCTTCAGGGACCGAAGCTTATCCGTCAGGGCTATTTCGGTTTCTTCAAATCGGCTCATATCAGCTTCTTAACGCTTTTCCGGCTGGATTAGCACCATGTCCAAGCCTCCGCGTTCGAAACCGCTCCTCCAAGACACTGACGGTCCGGCCCGGTCGAAGCCACGGCGTCGTCGCCATCCCGCACAGCCGAACCTTCTGCTCGACCCTATGCCTCGCAGGATCCAACCTTGTCTCGCATTGCTGAAGCCCCGGCCGCCGGAGGGCGAGAATTGGACATACGAGATCAAGTGGGATGGCTATCGTCTCGCAATCCATATCGAGCCGCCGGGCATCAGGATCCTGACGAAGGGCGGCCACGACCGGATCAGTCGTTTTCCGGAAATAGAAAGAGGAGTGCGGGATCTCGGGCAGCGTCTGCGATCATCGACGGGGAGGCGGTCATGTATGACGAGCTGGGCCGATCCGATTTCAGTCTCCTTCAATCATCGCTTGGCGGCCGAGCCGGGAAGCAGGTTTCGAACGCGCAGTTCATGACCTTTGACCTACTCTATCTCGACGGACATAACCTCACCGAGACCGAGCTCCGCGTGCGCTGTCATCTCCTCGAGGAGCTGATCGCTGGCAACGAAATAGCTGCCATCAAATTCTCGGAATCCTTCGACGCGTCCGGAGCCGATATCATCCGGGCGGCGTGCGAACACGGACTCGAGGGCATCATCGCGAAGAAGCTCGACAGCGTCTATCGCTCCGGCCGACTTGGCGACTGGATCAAGGTCAAGTGCATCGCCTCGGAAAGCTTATCGTCGGCTGCGAGCGATCGACGGGAGCCAGCTTCCGTTCCCTCATGTTGGGCGCGTATCGCGGCGACCAGGTGGTCTACGTCGGATCGGTCGGGACGGGCTTCAAAGAGCGTCAGGCTGCGCAGCTTCAGGCGACAATGGACAAGCTGCCGTGGAAACGAAAACAGCCTCGTGTCCTCTACTCCGGAAAGCGCGATGTCGCATGGATCCAGCCGACGCTCATTGCGGAGATCGAATATCTTGGGTGGACTAGCGACGAGAAGCTGAGGCACGCCAGCTTCAAGGGACTGCGCGAGATCCAAGACAACGCGGGGGTCTATCGTCTCGATATTTATTTACACGCCCGTTAGCCCGCATTTCTCACAGCGTCTTCGGTTAGTATTGGCGCTGTGGTCTGTCGCAGCGCTCGATGCCGCGGACGCGAGCGGTCACTGCCGCAGTGATGCGGCGTTTTTTGGCCGGGGCTGTATCCTGTGTCGTTGGCGGGAAGGGTTCGGGTCCGGCGGCATCATCGGGCCGCAGTGCCTATTCGGGCATGGGCCAGGGCAAATTCCGCGGCATAGGGACAGGCCGAGGCAATCGCCACCTTGATGCGACGAACCGAGACGCGGACCTGTGCGCCGATCTTCAGGAGCTTCAGGCGGATCGTGCCGCAGGTCGCCTCGGCAAGCCGGGTGTGGGCGAGCCCGAGGCGGCGTAGCGCGCAGAGCAGCACATAGGCCAACGAGGCGAACCACAGCCGTAGCTGATTGGCGCGCATGGTGTGGGCGCTGGTGCGGTCGGCGTAGAGATCGAGTTGGCATTCCTTGATCCGATTCTCCATGTCGCCGCGGGCGCAGTAGAGGTCCTCGTAAAGCGCCCGTGCCGCCCAATGATCGAGCTTGAGCGAGGTGACGATGAAGCGCGGATTGGCGCCTTGCGTGGTCCATTCGGCCTTGGCGACGACGCGCCGGCGGCGCGCCCAGCTGCCTTTCGTCGCCCACATGAAGTCGTGGAAGACACGCGCCGCCTGACCGGTTTCGCCGGCGGCGCGGCAAGCTTTCGCCAGGCTTCCGGCGATCTTCCTTTCCAGCCGCTTGTTGCGGGCCAGGCCGAAGATATAGTCGACGCCGTTTTCCTCGCACCAGGCCATCAGTTCCTCGCGGGCAAAACCGGAATCGGCGCGCAGGATGATGCGGACCTTCGGCCTGCGCGCACGGATCTGCTTGACGATCCGCTCGATCTCCTCGACCGCGCCGGCGCTGGCATCGATGTTGGAGCGCCGCAGCTTGGCCGCCAGCAGATGCCGGCCGCAGAAGATGTAGAGCGGCAGATAGCAATAGCCGTCATAATAGCCGTGGAAGAACCGCCCTTCCTGATTGCCGTGCAGCGGATCGTCGGTGGCGTCGAGATCGAGCACGATTTCGTTCGGCGGCCCGTCGTGGGCGTCCAGGAACACGTCCACAAACAGCGATTCCAGCGCGCCTTGGTCATACGCGATCTTGTGATAGCGCGTCGGTGCGTCGGGGCGGCCATGCTCCAGCCGGTTCAATGTGGATTTGCCGGCAAGCACCGCGCAGTCTTGCCGCTTCGGCATCAGCCGCTCCGACAACAGTGCGAGCACCGGGTCCTGGCGCAGCGTGTCGTGGTCGTCGACATCCTCGTAGCCCAGCGCGATTGCCGCAATGCGCTGGCCGATCAGCGTGCGCACGCTGTGGACCGTGCACTTGCGATCGCGGCCATCGACGAAGCAGGCGGCCACCCGGTCGAACAACCCGATGGCCCCGTCGACGTGGCGAAGCAGCAGCGCACCGGCATCCGAGGTGATCGCGCCGCCGTCGAAACCGGCGACCACTTTGTGGCCGTCGAAGCCTTCAAATTCGAACTGTGCGGAGATACAGTGTGTTTGCATCGGGCCTCCTTAATAAATCTGGTAAGCCTTTGTAGCAAAAGCAGTTTCTCAGATTCTCAGGCTCGATGCACCTCTTACTTTGAGATATTCGGGTTAGAGGGACGGATCCTTGTGCTTTGGCCGCTGTTGATATCCTAAGTGGTCTTTGTTGCCATCGGGAATGAGACGTAAAATGACCCCAACCGCAAGGATTCCGATAGACAGCCAGAAAGCCTTTGGGTCGTAGGCTGTCGCGCCAAAGGTGTTGGCGGCGTTGCTCACCATGCCGCAGGCTCCGCCAAGCGTGTAGATGCACTCGCTAGGCAGACTCCCACGAGCACCAAGGAACTCGGAGACCTGTGTGTAAAATGAATACCACCAGAAGACGGAACCAACGACCCCGACCCCGCCGACTACGACAAACAGATTTGAAAGAGTTTTCGACATTCGCCCCCCGATGTCATCGCACAACCTTGGCGACGATAGCGTGTTACTGCGCAAGTGCAACTCGGATTTGTTTGGGACGACAGCAATTGACAGCGAAAGCGTGTTCTAGTTTCGTTCTCGACATGAGGCACCGCAAGGGCATCCAACTGGTGAGAAGCGAGGACGACGTGCAATACACCGCGCCGGAGCCGCCAGGCACGGGCCATCCATACCGAATAGAGGTCTGGGACGACCCGCCTGAATCCGGCGGCTCTATCGTTGAAGTCATCGCCTCCTCGACGAGCTTTCCGGTCTCGGTCGCCGCGCTGAAGGCCGCTATCCGGGAGCGCCCCGGCAAATACATCGTCCACATGAACGGAAGGCATCGCATGAGCTGCGAGCTCGCGCCCGATCCTCCGGCTCCATTGTCGCCGCCTCGCACAAAGATCGGGCCAGATCCGTATCCGGAGATTCTCAAAGACCAGAAGTGGACATTCGCGAACCTCCCGGAATGGAACACGCTCGCGATTCGCTGTAGGAGCTGTGACCGCGTTGCCCCTGTCGACCGATGGGAGATCGCGCGGAAACATGGCAAGCAGACGGTCATCGCCAACTTGCTGCCGAAGCTCCGCTGCGAGTGCGGGGTGAAAGGCGACTGCGAATGGAAGTCGGGCAGGCTTCCTCGGTAGCGTCCCCGCTCTTACAGGTTCTTAAGAATCGCAGGCGAAGGAGTTCCCGGCATTTTATCCGACCAGAGTTGCGGCGGCACCTCGAATGCCTTTTCTCCGCTTCCAGGCACCGCTGGCCGAACCTCGAATCGAGCGATCACGTGATCGTTTTCGTCAAGCAGGGCGGCCATGAAGGGCGGCTTCTTGCCTTTATCGCCGAACCGCGCATAGCCTCGCAAGCTTCCTCCTTCATTTCGCCGATATCGTCCCCGGTCAGCGGGATATCCTTGTATTTGGTATCCCCGAACTCCGCTCGATAAATTTTCATCAGATTCCCTCCGTTCGGATAAACATATGTACCAGACGGAATTTCGGTCGCAATGGCGGTCGAAGACGCGCTTGGGGCGAGCGCCGAAAAGTCATTAGGGCGGATTAATTTGCGGACCTCCGGCGGATAGCAGTTTCCTCCACCGATGTAGTCTCTGAACGTCGCGCGAGCTTGCGCGTTCGTTAGGACAAAGAAGGTTGGCGACATCGTTCTCAGGTCGAGTTCGATGAAGATGAAGTCAGCAACGCCCTTTGTCTCCATGTCCATAGGCCACCGCGTGATCTCTGTCGGCCGCCTGAGGAACTGCCGTGTCTTTACTTCGACTGACCGTAGCTGTCCGTCTGTTACGACCATCACATCGTGGCCGGGTGCGCCTTCCGGACTCATGTATGCGGCAAGCCCCAGAGTATTGAGCTTCGCTAAGTCAACAGCTCGCCCAGCGTACCTGCTTGTTGAGATGAGAGTTTATCCAGGGCCATCGCTCCTCAGTAACGAAGCAAAAGAGATGCTTCACTTACATCGCCAGCTCTTTTAGCATCAACAGCCGATTTTCAGACACGCCCACCAGCCTCCGATCCGTTCGTCCGCACAAAGTCGGATTCATGGCAAGTTCCATAATAGAACTTATCTGATTTTTTCTAACTACATGAAATTGCTGCATAATGGATGGACGAAGTTCATCGTGCAATATTTCGGGAGTCTTTGGTCGCCTTCTTAAACGGATCCATGATTGTGACGCCGCGCTCCTGAAAATCAGCGACGTTGCGGGTGACGATGACCAGACCATTCACCAGCGCCGTCGCGGCTAATCCTGTGTCGTCAATGTTCTTGTCGGAGTGTCCGAGCATCTGCCCCCAGCGGCGAGCGACAGCTTCATCGACAGGAAGGATACGGCCATCGTAGGCTGCGAAGATGGCATCGGCCGCCTTGGCGATCTCGTTAGCCACAGCGTCGTCGGTTTTCCGCTTTTTTCCGATGCCTTTCGAGATCTCTCGGACCGAGATCACGCTGATCGCGAGATCGGTATCGTCAACCGTATCGAGCCAAGCCGCCACATTTTCGTGCGGCACGGGTCGACCTATCTCTTTCAGAACATTGGTATCGAGCAGATATTTCAAGCTCAATCATCCAGCGCACTAAGATCGGCGGCTCGCATGGCGGCCTTTGCCGTTTTCTTCGGATATGGCCTGCCTGCCTTCGGATGCGCCTCCACATAGACTCGCGCTGCAACGATCTGTTGTTCCTTCAGAGAGGGATAGTCGCGCATGACATCTTTGACAGTCGCGCCGGCGTCGAGGAGAGCGGCGATCCGATGCGCCTCGATTTGCGTTCCCCGGATTAGCGGTTCCTTGCCGGATAGGTCGATTTGAGCACTGAGCTTGTCGAGTTCCTTCAGCTTACGCTCGACGAAGACCAAGTGCTGACCAATGTCGTAACGCTGTTTACCGAACACGACCTCCTTCGCGAGACCGCGTTTGAGAGAGCTTCGCAACGCCTCGTAGAATTCGGACTGGCTCTTGGGTGTCAGCGCTTGTTTGAGTTCGTCATAGGCATGGAGAAACACCAGCTCGGCTTGACCGAATTGCCTAATATTCCGACCGCCTCGCTTCACGAGTTGCGGCTTGATCGGCGCGCGCTCGACAACCTTTTTGAAAGTGTCTAGAGGCGCACCAACCACAAAAGCCGCTTGTGCCGTTGTCAGATGTTCCATCCTATTGCCCTTTCTAATTCACCTCCAAACATAGGGGCGAATTAGAGAGAGTGCAAGGCCCGGACCGACGTGAGCCAAAGACTACGATTGACGCCGCACTTCGTCCACCAGGGTCAGAGTCCCGAGGCGATCAAGAAGCTGGCTTGCTTTCTTTTCACCGAGCAGTTCAGGTGCCATTGTCGGCCAATGCTCCAGCGCAAGCCTGACTGTCGCCACGACCTCGCGTGTGATCAGCTTCGCGTCCAGACGAAGAAAACTCGCGACCCTCTCAAAGCGATGCAGGTTCACGCTTTCGAAGCTGTGGGTTTTGATGAACCTCAGCGCCATAGTGTCGGACGGCATGTAAAGAACGGTCGGGACGATATCGTAGGCCGGCGACAAACGGATTTCGCCAGGTGCCGGGAAACGGAAAGACCAGTTCTTGAGATGGTTGTCGCCATTTCCTAAAAGCACGTCTGCAACGACCCTGCGGATAGCTTCCAATATGTCATCACGATGGTCGGTGCTGAAGCGGCGCACCATGTTGATGATGGTCTCGGTCGTCGCCATCGTATATTTTCGATCGCCTATCGCTCCCAGAATTTGGGCCGCGTCTTCGATGTGGATGCGACGATCATCGTCGGCACGGTCGAAGCGATCGACGACGAGAACGCGCTCACCATGAGCCAACAGTTCCGCAGGGACGCCGTTGATAGCGGTGCTGGAGACAAGCCGGCAGTTTGCTGTTCGCACGCCGATCGTCCTTGCCATCTGCATGGCCGCATGTTCAGCTTCCGGCAGCCCTGGGTATCGCTCGCTTGCCACCTTGATGATGCAGCGGCCGGTGTTACCGCGACCGGGAACCGTCAATCTGTCGCCCTCGACGTTGGCGGTGAACTTGAGCTGCACACCAGCGAGCGAGAATTTGACCGCGCCGTCGGGCAGCGCGACATCCACGCCATGTACCTTTTCGATGGTGATTGGCCCAGCTGACGCTGGGATCGCGGTTTCCGGTACGACGAGGATTGCGCCAGGGAGATCGCCACCAAGGCGGGTCAGGACGTCGAACTCGTCGTGATCGCCAGGCCCCATTTCGTTCAACACGAGATCCCTGAGGGCGCCCTCGGGAAGCAATCCTGAAAACCATGGGGGCAATGTGCCGTGAAGCCCAATTTTGTCGCCACGTCGCGCCAGACGATTGCGTGTGCCCTCGTCATCGTCAGGATCGAACCAACCCAGGCTGAAAATTGGCCGCCTTGCATCTCGCAAAAACGTTTCCGCAATGACAAACGCGACCGCGCCGTCACTATCGCGCGTCAGGGTCCCTACCCTAACCTTCCCGAGTGTCTGATCGAGAAGATGGACGCCGAGGATCGCCGATGATTTCGTCATTACGGTTCCCCATTGTCGTCTTCATCGAGATCGATGAAAAGTTCCTCAAATGCGCTCACCGCCGTACCTTTATTCAGCTGGTCCCCAGCATCGCCAATCAGCTGCCTTACTTCCCCGATCCGGGACTTTGGCAGCAGGACCGGCACAAGGTCGAGGGCATCGCAGATTTCGGCAAACAGCGTCAGTCGGTCCCTACCCCGACGATCGGTCGCGAGGTCGCGTTCGAGTTCCGATATTCGCGCCCGGTCCCGGCCGAGCCTTGTCGCAAGTGCAGGCTGGCTGAGACCGCGTTGTTTACGAGCGGCCAGCAGTTGCTCGCCAAGGGTGTTGAAAATCGTAGTGCCCATGCGGAATATCGCTCATCTACTGGCGGGTGTCCGGAATTTCGTACGGCCCTAAGATAAAGGAGAATGCGGAATTCCGCAACAGGACACCATAAGGAGCGAAATGGCGCATGGAGCTCGCCGCTGGCCTAAGCGGTTGCGCCAAGTCTGCTCCGACGTTTCAGCATTCGATGTAACGCTGGCGCAGCGTTCCCTCGATATAACCGCAGCAAATTATATATTCCGACACACCGGAAGAATTAACAGGAGGCCCACATGCCCGCAGTTGCGGAAATGCTGAAGCGAGCGAGGCTGCCGTTGTCTCGCGCGTGAGCCTGCGCGACGTCAATCGCGTTATCGACGAGCACATCTTGCCGGAAGCGTTCGTCTCCCTCGACAACGGGCGTCATGTCCTGGCCGGAGCCTGTTCGCTCATCGCCTTTTACTTCGAAAGCGCCCGCCGCCTCACCTCGGAAGAACGCCTATTTACTATCCGGACGGCAGAGGCCCGGCTCGCAAGAGCCCGCACCCTCCCGTGGTCCCCCCCTATTGCGTGAAGACTGGACCGTGCACCACAGAGTTTCTGACGATCGATCTCATGCCCTTTATGAGGGGCGCGAGCGAGCGGCTGGACGACCTTGCCGCGGCGCGAGAAGCCGTGACATCATCGCCCGACATCCTTGGCGGGACGGCCGTCATTCGAGGCACCCGCATTCCGGTCTACGATATTGCCGCGTCCGTGGCCGCAGGCCATTCAACGGAGCGCATTCTCGAAACCTGGCCTAGCCTGGACAGAGAGAAGATCAGGCTCGCGACGATCTACGCGGAAGCTAACCCTTTGCGTGGGCGGCCGCGTGTCCTGGGAGATCTTCCCGAAGGAACGGTCATCGTGACAGATCGTCGCGTCCCCCGTCGTAGGAAGGCTGGATGAAGTTTCTGATTGATGAGTGCCTCAGTCCTGAACTGGCTAAGATGGCGCTGGAAAAAGGTTATGGTGAAACGAGCCATGTCGTCTGGATGAAAACTGGGTGGCCTGAAAGACTGGGAGCTCAAACCGATCATTCTTGAGGGCGACTGGACGTTCGTCACGAATAACTTGGTCGACTTCCGCGGGCCCAAAGACAAGCCCGAGACGAATGGGCAATATGCCGACGTTGCCATCCATGCCGGGCTGATCTGCCTAAATGGCCCGTCCGGTATGGACCTCGAGATGCAGATCGAGCTGTTCGAACAGGCTTTGGCCGAACTCGACGACGACGATGATTTCGTCAATCGTGTGTTGGAAATTTCCCTCAACGATGAGGAGGAACTGCGCGTGCTCCGGTACGCACTTCCGAAGGAATAATCGTTCAGGAAGGAAAAACGGCATACAGGCTCAATAATAAGCCAGCAACGTGCTAGAACTAATCGGACTGGCTGATACACTCCCGCTCAACGCAGGGTTCCTGCGCCAAGAACCTCGATAACGCCGGAATTCGTATCCGAGTTGCGGATAGTCTGTGGCGTCACCGTGTCGATGCGAAGCTCAGAGCCATCAAGAATGCAGATCGAAGACGTCACCGCGCGCGGCCCAACCACCCTTGATCCGCTACGCAGTATAGCATTCCGTTCGATCTGGAGTTCCACGCAAGTCGCCAACCTGGGATGGCTGGTGCAAACCGTCGCGATCAGTTGGCTCATGGCGACGATCTCCGCTTCGGATCTGATGGTCGCGCTTGTGCAGGCTTCAACGACGCTTCCGGCATTCATACTCTCCATTCCCGCCGGAGCGATCGCCGACACCTATAGCCGCCGATTGGTCATGATCACCGGGCTCTCATTGATTGCGCTCGCTTCCATCGTACTGGCGATTGCTGCCGCCTTCGGCTTCGTCAGTCCCTGGCTCATTCTAGGTCTGGGATTTATCGCAGGCTGCGGCTTTGCGCTGAATGACCCCGCTTGGCATGCCTCCGTGGGCGATATCCTCAACAAGCGAGATATTCCGGCTGCGGTGACGCTTATGTCGGTCGGATACAACATGACGCGCAGCGTTGGACCGGCTTTGGGCGGGGCCATTCTCGCGTTCCTCGGTCCGTTGGCGGCCTTTCTCTTTGCCGCCTGCAGCAACTTAGCGCCTCTCGGCGCGGTGTTGCGCAACAAGTGGCACGTCCGCAAGTCTCCGCTGCCTGCAGAGCGAATTTCAACAGCAATCCATGACGGAATGCGGTTCACGGCGCTTTCTTCCGACATCCGGGCGGCGATCATACGTGCCACCCTCTTCGGCCTTGCCGCTATTGCCATACTTGCCCTTCTGCCGCTTGTCGCCCGCGATCGTTTGGCCGGCGGCCCAATCATCTACGGCATACTGTTTGCTGGTTTCGGAACAGGCGCTTGCATCGCCGGGCTGACCAACCGGCTCTTAAGGAGATTGATTCCTCAGGAATGGCTGATGGCGATCGCTTCCATCGCTTGCGCGTTTTGTTGCATCTCACTTGCCCTCACCTCCTCAGTACCTTTGGCGACACTTGCGCTTGTCATCGGAGGCGCCGGCTGGGTCATCACCTGGACCGGGTTCGACGTCTGGGTGCAATTGGCAAGTCCGCGCTGGGTCGTCGGCCGTACGCTCTCTATCTATTACGCATTCCTCTCCGGCGGCATGGCAGCCGGCAGCTGGATCTGGGGCACCGTCGCCCAGACCTATTCGCTTGCATCTTCTCTCGAACTTGCCGCAGCGGCCCTGTTACTCGTCGCCGCATCAGGGTTCGTCCTGCCGGTGCATCTGGCGGCCGAGGCAGATCAGCAGGGCTCGGTTTATCCGGCGCCAGCTGTGGCGCTTGATCTGAAGCCCCGAAGCGGCCCGATTGCAGCGAGGACGGAATATGCCATAGACGACAGCGACCTGGACATCTTCCTCGATCACATGCGCACTCGAAGATACGCCCTGGCCCGGGCAGGCGCACGTGACTGGACGCTCCAGCGAAATCTTCGAAAGCCTTCCCGTTGGACAGAAACATTCCGCACGCCGACCTGGATGGATTTCCTGCGTTTGCATCATCGTCTCTCCCCGTCGGATCAGGAAGTCGTACAGCTTCTCGCCGCTTTGCATATGAGTGACAAGCCTCCGGAAACTGATCTTGTGATTGAGCGCACAACAGACGCGCGACGGACCCGGAGCCAACCGGTCGCGCGCTTTTCGCGTCCATGAGGTGATCTTGCGATGAGGCCATTTATCGAGCAGCGGCAACGGTCCCATAATGGCGTCGGCCAGAAACAAAACCTCACGGTTCAGACTGTGGAGACTAGCCGCAAGCCGAACACAGCTCCTGGCCTGGGAGTGGCATCAACCCCTGCCATCCAGGTTCGCTCGGCTGTCGTCGATCCCTGCTCGACGACAGCCGCTTTTCCCTCGGTTTTCGATTCCGGCCTTGCCGCCACGCGTCGAAACCTGGCCCGCGAACTCTTGGACAAAGCGTCGACTGGGCAGGCGACAAATGATGGCAGACCGAAGTACGACTCCTTTCCCTCATCGCCGAATGGCGCCCGTCAAGCACGGCCGAAGTGACCCGCCCGAAAGAGACTGAATGACATGCCTTCAATAGAAGAGACAGCATCCATAGGGTTATTGGCGCCACTGAAGAATTCGACTTTCCGTTCGATTTTCTTCGCGTCGCAGCTTTCGAGCCTGGGCTGGCTGATGCAGACGGTAGCGCTCAGCTGGCTCATGGCCACGGTTTCGACGTCCGATGTCATGGTTGCCCTCGTTCAGGCCTCATCCACGCTGCCAGCCTTTTTTCTTGCGATCTTCGTTGGCGCGATCGCCGACAACTACAGCAGGCGCATGGTCATGATCGTCGGTCGCAGCCTGATGATGGCGGCCTCGGCGATGCTGACGATCCTCATGGCCTTCGGCATCACCGATCCATGGATGATCCTGGCGTTCAGTTTCCTTGACGGCTGCGGTATCGCACTCAGCGATCCTGCCTGGCGCGCTTCGCTTGGCGATATGCTGGAGCGCCGCCATCTGCCGTCGGCCGTGACACTTCTTAACGTCGGCTTCAACACGGTCCGTAGCGTTGGTCCCGCCCTCGGCGGCATCATCGTTGCTGTATTCGGGCCGCTCGTCACATTCGCGCTCACCACCCTCGGCTTCGTCGCGCCCCTCACCGCCCTGTGGCGAAACACGTGGACCGTGAAAGCGTCGCCCCTCCCCCGGGAAGCGCTTATGACGGCCATCTATGATGGCCTGCGCTTCACCGCGATATCCTCCGAAATCAAGGCGACCATTGTCCGCGGGACGCTCTTCGGGCTGACCGGAACCTCAATGCTGGCGCTCCTGCCGCTCGTCGCGAGAGACCTTTTGAAGGGCGGGCCGATCGACTACGGTATTCTCATGGGGGGCTTTGGCGCCGGCGCGCTGGTCGCGGGGCTCGTGAACCCACCACTCAGGCGCGCGGTCACGCAGGAGCTGCTGATCGTTCTGGCATGCGTCGCGTGTGCGGCATGTGCCATCTCACTTGCTCTGACGTCCTCCCTTATCATCGCAACAGTCTGCCTTGCCTTCGGGGGCGCAGGCTGGGTGACAGGATGGTCGGGGTTCGGCGTCAATGTGCAGTTGGCAAGCCCACGTTGGGTCGTGGGTCGCACGATTTCCATCTACAGCGCCTTCACCTATGGGGGGATTGCCGGGGGCAGTTGGCTCTGGGGAATTATCGCGGAAAATCATTCCCTCTCCCTGTCCCTGGCATGTTCTGCTGCGTCCTCCTTGGTTGTTGCGGCACTTGGGCTCAAGCTCCCGATCAGCAACCGCCTGGAGTCGGAGCTCGAAGCCTCCGGCGCTTTCGATGCGCCTGTGCCGGCACTTGATCTGAAGCCGCGAAGTGGCCCGATCCTGGTCACGACAGAATACGCTGTGGCGGACGAGAATGCTGACCTTTTTCTTGAAATCATGCGCAGGCGTCGGCTGGTTCAAAGCCGCGTCGGTGCACGCCAGTGGACACTCACGCGCGACGTTCAGCAGCCTTCGCGATGGCTCGAGAGCTTCCGGACGCCGACCTGGACGGATTACCATCGCCTTCATCACCGCCTCAACGAAGCGGACAAGCGCCTGGACGACGAGCTCAAAGCGTTGAGCGTGGCGTACGATCTCCCGCGAACAACCATTCTGGTGGAGCGCCCGACGGCTGCGCGCAAGTCCGCGCCCGTGCCATACGTTTCGCAGAAGTAGGGATGTCAGCAGACATCTTCCCAACGGGGTTTATATTGGTGGCCATTCTTCTTTGGAAAGCTTCGAGCGTCACCGGAAAACCGCTCTCCAGTTTCTTGTTGCTGGTTACGCCACAGCTTGTTGTTGTGCACTATTCGCAATTGACCCTCGCCGATCGGCGGCGCCTGCATCATTTAGTCGAGCGCAAGGTGCCGATCAACGAGATGGCACGTAAGCTCGGCCGTCACCGATGTCCTCACATCGCCGCCGCGCATCCATCAGCTCCAAATCGCCACAAAGCGAGTGAATCACGACAAGGGCCTATGCGCCAGGGCCTTTTTCAACGGCCTGTTAATCTTACTGCGTCACAAATTTGTGGATTTTATCGATCCTTCATCCGGGAGCAGCATGGACATCGCTGGAGGTTGCGACTGAGTGCGACGGTCAAGTGCCTTCGGATTGTGGCGATCGAATTCGACACGTGTCGCTCGGGTCGGATCGGGGGCTCCGCGGGGTCGATAACCCTGGGGAAGGCCAGATTGCGGGCGGTTTTTGGTTTCGGGCGGCGCTGAGGGGGGAATCG
>NZ_JARWGH010000032.1:0-57233 GCF_036528765.1 Rhizobium sp. BR 362
CCTCGTAACACGGTCGGATGACCGCTGTTGGCGCAATCTCAAGAAGCGCAAGCAATCTCAAACTAAGGAAGCTAAAGCCGAGGGGTGCGTCTCACCCGCCCCCGCTCCTCCCTTGCAACCCGGCCCAGCCGGTCGGACCGGGGGCTGATCGTCGGAGCAAGTGACGAGCCATGACTGTCGCATTTCTAACTGGCTGGCAGCGTCGCGCCTCTAACCAGCTTTGACAACATCGGCGGCCCGAACTTTAGCGTCTTCCGCACCACGAAATCGAAATCACGTCTGAATTTCCTGTCGCTGCTACGCGGCAATTACCGAGACTACGTGCTGAACGACGCGGCCTTCGACTATCTGGAAGCACGCCATGGCGCCCCACCGTTGACTGCCGGACTGAGAAGTTTTGAACCGCAACACTTCTGCAACCAGGTTCCGTTCATGACACATCTGGCTGGCAAGGGCGTCGACATCTTTGATACGCAAGCCGTTGGCCTGCTTGCCGAAGCCGGGCTCTGGGGTGCCATCCGCCATCATGGTCTGGTGGGTGACATGGTCATCGTGTCCGACGATGCCGGCCAGTTCCGCGTCGGCAATCACGCCCTGTGTTGGGTCCATGCGGAACGTCTGGTGCAAAAGTTGATGCCGGCCACCGCAAAGGAGGAGCGATGGGCCACAGTCGTTCGCGATCTTATCTGGCGATACTACAAGGCATTGAAAGCCTACAAGCAGAACCCTATCCCAGCGTCCGCTCCCGCATTCCGACGACGGTTCGATCGGATCTTCACCCTGCGCACCGGCTATGAGGCCCTCGACAAGCTTCTCGAGCGGCTGCATCGAAGGAAGAACGAGCTACTGAAGGTGCTCGACTATCCCTACATTCCGCTGCACACCAACGCATCGGAGAGCGCTTTGCGGACGTTTGTTACCAAACGAAAGATCTCTGGCGGCACGATGAGCCGAGACGGTCGCATTGCACGCGATACCATGCTCGGTCTGATGCAGACGTGCCGGAAGCTCGGCATCTCCTTTTACGACTATCTTGGCGACCGGCTCGGCATTGGTGGCGAGGCCATTCCACAATTGGCAGGCCTTATCGCGGCGAGAGCCTAAGCGCTGCTATCGGCTGCCGGGCTTCGTAAATGGCACCACGCGCCCGTCCTTGGACGCCACCTCATCCAGAGCATGCCGACCGGTCAGCCTGACAAGCGTCGGTGAGACGTTCCAGTGCCTCTCGTCGTCGGTATGGATCGTGACGGTTTTACGATTGCGACGGATGACGACACCCGTAATCTTTCTGCCGTCGGGCGCGTCGAACATCACGGCACTGCCAATCTTGATCTGCTGCAATGCCTGATCTGTCTTTTGCCGATGCAGAAGATGAAGCCGTTCGACGATACGCTCGTTCAACGCCAGCAGTTCGGTCTCATTGAGCGCGTCGATATCGATGTCGGTCATGGCACGGCTCCACCCCAAAACGGAGTCTTCTTCAAGGACGAAGCGGATTATGATAGAAGCTGGTCAGCGACACAATTGCCTGACAAACCGGCACCGCCAACAAATCTGCCCCACTTACCCTTTTCCTGGCGCGGCTGCAAATTATCCGATGGGCCTAAATGATTGTTAAATTTAAGCTAAGCTGTCAAACGGAAGTGATCTTAGGGTTTATTTCCGTCACTCGCTATTCCCTGTTGGGGCGCCAATTTCGATCGATGGAGTGTTCGGGACGGAGACGATCTGTAGCTGCGAAAAACGCCGAATTGAGATCGATTTGATGATGATGAAGTTACTACAATAACGCCCCGAACGCAAAGCGAAATAGCTGACATATTTGATCTTTTGGCACCTGCATGCCGACAACGGCATCTGAACGATGATCGTTAGAAGCTCGAGTTCCACTATCTTCCAATAGCTTGCGATCCGGTCGCATAAGTCTTCTTCGTATATTCAAGCTCTGGCTCGACTGGTGAGCTAAGGTGCACGGTATCTCGCCCCACGGCCCCAATGATAAACGGAGTTTCAGTCCTCAGCATCTTCACCGCCAATAGGTCCTCATATCTGATCAGAGAGATAACGACGCTCGCACCAAGGATTTGCGGAAGCGCAGGGCTCCGAGATTGTTGAGCAGAGGCCATACTCCCGGATTTCACCGAGGCGAATGGAATATTTTTACGCAGCATCCCGTCCCGGCAAGCTGTGCGATCGTGCCAAAGCCATGAGCATCGGGCCGATCGCGAATTCGCCGCGTTGCGCTCTTTGCGTAAGGTTGCGGAGATAACCGCCGGCCGAATTGATATGTTCAGCCCTCTGCAGCATACAGGCGATGACGATTGCTGCATTTTCAGGTCCCATGACATTGCAAGCGTCCTGATAGGCGGACGGGCTGATGCCCAGCATAGTTCGGATGACGATTGCAGCCGCCATGAGGTCTCGCCAGCTCTCGATCTTACCGGCATAGCCGTATGATACGACCTCGGGGCATGCCCGGGTTACGAGATCGAGGGGGAACGACTTCAGCGGTGAAACAGAACGGTTTTTGACGCCTTCTGATAGGACTACCCGGGGCGTATTGTCATTGGACAGGGAATACGATCCCTCCCGGTTGTCGCATGCGCTGAGGGTTTCGTCGTCTCTCAAGTCGTCAACCGGCGGCACGCTGGAGGCTGGTTCAGATTCAAGAATGTTTTTAAGATCTGTATTCTGTATATGGCGCTCAGTTTGGGATTCTATGGCGCTTTGTTTTTGTGTTTCTAGCTGCTTTTCCAAGCGGATAAGGATTTCGCCGCGCAGCATCTCCAGCTCATCGAGAACTCCGATTAAATCGCCCATTTGCGGCGCACGGGGCATGGCTCCCACGATCGAGTGAAAGGTCGTTTGGATCATCAGCCAGTCGCCCGGCGTTTGTTCATCGAGGGCGATCTCGATCAGCTTTGTGATGTCGCGGCGGCAAATCGACAGACGTTCCTTGGTGATACGCAAGCGTTGGCGATCCGCAGCGATGACGGCCGCATGAGCAAAGATTTCGTCGGCGCGTGCAATGAGAGACGCGACGCTGAAACCGAAGGCCTCGTCGATTTCGCCTGTCCGATCACGTCGGGCATAACGTTTGCCGTTCGGACTGTCTTTCCGGATCAGCAAACCGGCTGCCACCAATGCGGCGAGATGGCGTCTCAGCGTTGCAGGAGCAATACCATGGGCCCGCAACGACAACTGTGCGTTGGAAGGAAAGACCACCAGGCCGTTTTCTTCCGACAGGGTATTTTCCGGGTAAAAGCTCAGCAATGCGTTTAATACGGCAAGGGCGCGGTCGGAAATTCCGTAAACGCTTCTGGCCTCGCAGAGGGCGCGAAACAGTCTCCATTTGTCAACAGTTTTCCCCGGTTCGATATTCTTGGCTTCATACTGATTTGACAACATGCCAAGCGTCATCGACCGCCGCCCAAAAGGCGTCGTTATGGAGTTCGAATTGTGCATATCTTCGCCTTTGATCGCAGGCAAAGCGAATACGGCCACCGAAACGACTTCGATGCATTGACAACTGATTCGGGGGAAGCTATTGATATCTTCGCTACAAGAATGCAAAGGCTCTCGAATGGTTCGCCGTTTGGGGGCCTTTTCTTTTTGCCGTCGCTTACCTTTCTCTCTTCGTTTCAATCATGGTTTCTCGGCTTTTGGCCGAGTTGTTTCCGCTGTTCAGCGGATACCAACAGATCGAAGGTCGCGGCAAAAGAGCAATGATATCTTCGCTACAAGAATACAAAGGCTCTCGAATGGCTCGCCGTGAGGCTTCTTCCGTCGATAAGTTTATTCCAAATCCGCGCGGGCGCGGCGATAAGAACCCTGTCAACTGACAGGGTTTATGATTCATCCTGTTTGTCAGCAGCGTCGAACTTTGCAATCAGCGCCGGCATTTCGCCTTCGAGGAAAGCTGCGAACCGAAATCCGCGTTCGGTCTCCGGCATAAGCTTCAGTTCTTTTTTCGAAATCTGAAGTCTTGCCAGGGATTTGCCGCGTCCGTCGCGAAGATCGCGACCAGGCAGGCGAGCCGCAGGGGCTTTCAGCACCCCCATGGCCTGACTGAACCGCTCATTCGACATCAAGCGCAAAACCCTGTCATCTGACAGGGTTTCTCTAATCGCCCTAAGTGCTTCGGGTTTCGCTTTTAACGATCCACCGAACTCCACCCATCGCGGCCGCCCAATTTTTGGCGCCCTGCCGATGGCTTCGATAACGTCGAGCGGCACGACACGATAGACGGAGCGCATACGCGCAAGCTCTGCATCGTCGATCCCAAGCGCCGCATAAATGTCTCGCGGACGGATGCCGGCTTCGTCCATGCGCCAAGCAAAAAGCGCGCGTTCGATCCAGCTCAAATCCTGGCGTGCCGCATTCTCTATACCTTGAACGACAACAAGGTCTCGATCGGACATTTCCAAAATCAGCGCCTTGACGGGGCGCTGAAGCTCGCGGGCGGCGCGCAAGCGGCGATGCCCGTAGATCACCTGATATCGGCCCGTCAGCGTCGGATGAACACGGACCTGGATGGGAATCTTCTGCCCATCTTCCTCGATGCTCTTCTTGAACTCGGCAAACAAGCCATCATTGTCGTCAGGAAGCCGGTCAGGAAACGGCGACGGATCGATCAAGCTCGTCTCGATTTCGGTCGAGCCGCCCGAGCCTGCCTCCAGCATGGCAAGAAGCCGGTCGCGCTCATCCCTGATATCGCTGATGGCCTTATGGGTGGCGCCGATGACGCCGGCACCCACACGTGCAGGCGCCGAAGGAGACGCCTGCTGCTGCTCAGCACTCTTCTTCGTATCGGCATTGATATCGGCGGCAAGCAATCCGAAGCTTGCGGCAAGCGACGATCTTTTTGGGGACTTCGTCATCGCCGCCCCCAACTGCTTTTGATCAGATCCAGGATCGCATCGTTTACCGCATCCATTGCATCGCGGGCGCGGCGATGCGTATCGCGGCCGACCTGGCCCATTTCCAATTCGTACAAGCTTCGCTTGGCAAGGCCCGCGGCCTCGACCGCGGTGCTTTCGATTGCCGTCGGCAAGATGACATCGTCGCCGAAAAGATGACGAAGCATGGCCACCACCTGCGACTGTGGCTGGTCGTTCGGATCGTGGCGGGTGATGAGATAGCGGAAGAAATCCTGCTTCAACACAGCACCGCTCTCACCCAAGACCTGGATGAGATCTCCCATCATCAACAGGAATTGGCTCATCGACGATACGTCGAGCATTGCCGGGTGGACGGTTACAATCATCCCCGTCGAGGCGTGAATGGCGCCAAGCGTCAGAAAACCGAGGGAAGGAGGCGTGTCGAGGATAACCACATCGTAGCGATCTTTGACCTCGTCCAATGCGAGTTTCAGCCGCTCGAAGAACATGCCTTCGCGGCTGCCCAATCGCTGCGCCAGAATGCGAGGCGTCTCGTGCTCGTATTCCATGACCTCGAGGTTGCTCGGAATGAGATCGATGCCATCGAAGTAGGTCCGATGGATGATCTCCTTCATCGGACGGCGTTCGTCGTCATAACGCAGAGCAGCATAAATGGTCTCGTTGGCTTGCACGTCGATCTCGGGCTGGAAACCGAACATCGCCGAAAGCGAGGCCTGCGGATCTAGATCTATTGCGAGAACACGATAGCCGTGGAGCGCAAGGTATTGCGCAAGGTGGACGCTGGTCGTCGTCTTGGCGCTACCGCCCTTGAAATTCGCGATCGCGAGCACCTGAAGATGCTCATTGCCTTGCCGGTAGGGAAGAAACCGTAATGCATCCGAGGGCTTCTGCTCGGCAAACATGGCGCGCAACTGATTGATCTGCTGCAGCGTATAGGCGCGATGGTTGTTTTCGAGCCGGCTGGGAACTGGTCCACGGCCCTCGTTGGACAATAGCTTCAGGGTCGAGTCGGGAATGGAGGTCAATTTGGAGACCTCGTTCGTCATGAAATATCGCAGGCTCTTTTCCGCCTTCGGCGGATACATGCGGGTCCGCAAAGCCTGGAGCTGGTTCGAAAGCATGCCGGCATGCCGGACGATCTTCGTCGCGGCATTCTCGAAAAATGCGTTCTCCTGCTCGGTCTGTTTCGTTAGCGCCATTTGTCCCTCTTGGCGGCCTACACTCGTTCTATCGGCCACCACCCGCTAACAAAGGACATGATTCTGCGTTTACGTCCAGCAAAATAAGGTTAGCGCAATCTTAACGCCATTTTCCGGCTAAGAAACAAAAGGCGATTTTCCTTGTGTTCTCCACCGCTTAGCTGATGCTGCCCCGCAAACCACCATCCGGGCTAGAGCTTTTGGATAGATCGAATGGTTGCATTTCGAGCGGCCGAATTAGCCTTCGGGCCTCCGACATTATGATGAGTCGCGACTCGCTTCCTGCACTAACCGCCGATTATCGGCTACGATTCTTCAAGCTGTTCAGAAATTCCAGAAGAACGACGGCATGGTTGTGAACTGGATCCTTGGCGCCATACACCAGCGTCAGAGGCCCATCGCCGAATTCGACTAGTGCCTGCACCGCTGAATTCGACGCGAGTTCTTGCCGATATCTTTCGCGAAAGTCCGCGAACCGTTCCGGCTTGTGATCGAACCATTTTCTGAGTTCCTGCGATGGGGCGACATCCTTGATCCAGTCGGTCAGTTTCGCATCTTTCCTGGAAAGGCCGCGCGGCCATAAGCGGTCGACAAGCACCCTGCGACCATCTTCGTGCGAGGGTTCGTCGTACACCCGTTTCAGTTTTAGAAGCGAATGAGCCAATCCAGAGAGCTCCCGCTGTTTCAAAGCATATGCTCAGCTACATAGCCTTAGCCCATCGTCGCGGCAATCGCCATTGGATATCTGTGACCGCTCTCTGCCCTGACGTCGGCAATGCTTGCCGAGAATTGATCCCTCTTCTGCAATGTTTCGGATCTGCGTTCCTTGAAACGAAGAGATGCGCGGATAAATTGAATCCATACTATCTGAAGAGGAGATTTAACCATGATCAAAGTCTCACTCGCCGCTGCAATACTGGCATTATTGACGTTATCGTCCTGTGCAAACACGGTGAAGGGAATGGCGAAGGACGCAAAGGACACTGGCCAGGCAATGGATTCAAGTACGCACAGGGTATTGAAGGCGTCCTCGAACTAGCCTGTTCCCTGCCGCGGGTTGCAAAATCGAATGAAATCTCAGCTCGTCAAGCGGGGGCTTCTGATGATCTTGAGGAAGAGCGCGTTCATTGCGTCGGTGATGCCCTGCGTCGGATTAACCTCGAAATAGAGACCCGCCGAAGCGCAGCTCTGCAGGCGTGTCGGGATTTGCGATTGAAACGGGGCGATCCAGGTATTGTACCAGTTGTTTGCCGGCAGCGGCAGGTAGGTCGTGTAGAGGATGGCAATCTTGACGTTCTGATCCTTCAGCGGCTGGCAGAAGGACGTGTCGATCGGCTCCTGGCACCGATTGCCGGTCAAAGGCTTCGTGCAGGTGTATGGCTTTTGGCTATCACCAACCCCATCCGTCACGAAGAAGAGAACCTTTTCGCGATCGGCGCTGCTGGTGCCGCCACCGCCAGTACCCATGTTACTCTTCATCTGGGTGAGCGCGTTGTCGAAACTCGTCGTCTGGTCGTTGTTGTAGCCTTGGTAGGGAATGGTCATGAGATCGACATTGTCGGTATAGCTTTTGACCTGCGCCATGTCGGATGATAGGCCGGATACTGTCGTTAGCTGTGCCTTCTCCGCCTGCGTGCCGAAGGTGTAGACTGCCATCCTGTATTGATCGGGCGTCGCACGGTTGGTAGTCGCCGTCTCCGTCAGCTTCTGCGTCGCCTGGCGCACGACATCGATGCGCATGCTCACCCCAAGTTTCTTCGCCAGATTGTAATAATTGTTCGTCGTATCCATGTTGTGGCAGGCGAAGGCGCACTTGTCGCTGGTATTGCTTTGCATCATCGCGACGTCGGCCGGTGTCGCGCCGACGCCCATGGACGGCGTGTTGTCGAGCAGCATGTAGAAATCGATGAAGGTGGCGGTCTGGTATTGCGCTGTGGCCGATCCGGCAATCGGAATTGACGTGTCGCCTAGCACTTGCAGAAAGGATGTCGGAACAGCCGCGTGGAACGTGATGTTTGACGTTACGATATTGGCGGTCTTCGTCACTGAGATGTCGACATTTACGGGAACATCCTTCCAATCGCTCGCGAGTTGGCCGAAGAAGAGTTTGCGCGCCTCATCCTGCCCGATTGTCACCACGCCATCCCCCGACATGGCCATGGCCGCAGCTACGCCGCTGGAGGATTCCGAAATCGCTCCGAGCGCTGCCGCATCGGCGGCTTCATAGAGCTGACTGCGCAAGCTGAGCGCATTCGCGACATCGACCGCCAAACCCGCCGCGCCGATCAAAGGCACGGCGAGGAGCGCCGTGATCGTGCCGAAATTGCCGGATTTGCTCCGTAGGAAGCGAAGAAATGTCTGAAACATCTGACTGACTACCAGGGCTAGACGACGCAGTTCATTCGCGCTCGATCCGCCGTCATGGCAGTTGTCAGATCCGTATATCGCTAAATCATAAATCCGTATTTAAAGCGCACGACTAAGAAAGCGTGAACGTCCTCGGCAAATCCGACGGACGGTTCATTGCGCTGTTCGGTATCGCCCGCCAAAGGTGCGATCCCTATGAAGCGCGGGACGGCCACCCTGGCTCGATGATTCCTGGCCGAGAGGGAGCTATGCGTGCGCTTTCAATAAGTCGGCGGTTACCGGTCTGCCCAGATGAAATCCTTGAACACGGTCAATACTGAGATTCTGAAGCACGGACATCTGAGCCTCCGTCTCCACACCTTCCACCAGAATGGTGTTTCCCCGGTTGCGGATAAGGGCGACCATGTCCTGCAGCATGGTCAGTCCGCGCTGGTCCGAACAATCATGCAGGAAGGTCCGGTCCACCTTGACGGTATTGAACTCGATCGCCCGAAGCCACGACAATCCGGCGTAGCCGGAGCCGAAGTCATCCAACCAAATCTCGACGCCGAGCGCCTGGAGATCGGCGACACACTGCAGCACCTCGGGTTGCATCTCCATATCCAGCCCCTCGGTGACTTCCAACGCAAGTCGGGACCCGGATACTCCGGTTTCCTGCAGGATGGCTGCAACGCTCGCAGCGAAACCTGGAGATCTTAGCTGTACTGGCGAGACATTCACGCTCACCGTGGTCATGCGGTCGGATGCCAGGATATCCTGACATGCCGTCTTGATCGCCCAGCGACCCAATTCGATAATAGATCCGGTCCGTTCGGCGATCGGGATAAAGACACCCGGCGGCACGGAGGTTCCATCGGGCATGCGGAGCCGCATCAGAGCCTCGACGGCTTTCATCTGGCCGTCCCTGAGATCGAATATCGGTTGATACACCAGCGATACCAGTCTCCGTTCGATAGCCGCCGCCAGCAGCGGGACCAATTTGCCGGCATCCTCGTTCGGACGCCGCAGCGTCGGGTCAAATATTCGAACGCAGTTGCGGCCAGAGGCTTTTGCGCTGTAGAGCGCAAGGTCGGCCTCACGCACAAGCCATTCCACCTTTGCTCCCGATCGTTCGCTGATAAAGGCAACACCGACGCTTACCGTTACGAACTGGGTGTCGTCCGGCCGCTCTTCATGCCGGATGGCGAGCGCCTCGACCTGGTGCCGAATCTTCCCCGCCATATAGGTGGCGTCATCCTGCGCTCGCAAAGGCATGACAACGATGAACTCCTCGCCGCCGTAACGGCCGATAATGCCTCCACGGCGCTCTACCAGTTTCTGAAGCGTCGTGGCGATAATGGTCAGGCATCGGTCGCCTTCCTGATGGCCGTATCGATCGTTGAAACGCTTGAAGAAGTCGACGTCGATCAGGATGACGGAAAATTCGCGCCCTTCATCTTTCCACGCGCTCCAGCACTCGTTCAGCCTCCGATCAATCGCGCGCCTATTCTCGATGCCTGTGAGGTAATCTGTGTGCGAAAGACGCAACAACGCTTTTCCGCGCTCCGCCGCCTCACAATGCTGCTGGCGCGCTTCCACTGCATTCAGGAAAACGTTGTAACGCTCGACATTCAAACGCCAGTTCACGAAGGATGTGAATATGAAGCACGAGACGTAAAACAGTCCGAAGGCGAGTTGGTAGGCCGGCGTCGATGGAAACGAAGCGTATAGCGCCACAAAAAACACCATCAACACGGTGCCGGACGTCACGACAGACAGGCGAAACGAGAAGCTGAAGAACAGATTCGCGCCCATCATGAAAATCGCGCCGAAGATCATGTAGTACGACATGCTCATCGCGTATTTTGTGGCGATCGCCGGGCAAAGCCAGCCGACATAACCGGAGATCAGCGCCAAGGCGCAAGTGCAGTCCAGCCAAACGGTCTTCGCTTTCGCCCACCTCAAAATCTCAAAGGCGACAAGCACAGTGGCAGCGACGGCAAACCGCATGACGATTGTGAGCGGCGCGACGTCGGGAATGAGCCAGGTGTCGGGAGCGGCAAAGGCGAGATAAACGGCAACCGCCATCCACAATCCCTTATGCGTCCATTCCCGGCGGGCGGCATCGTTTTCCGCTGCATACGCTGCCCTCATCTCCAAAGCGGAGTTATGAAGTTCTTTCGTTGGCACAGCGCTGTCTACGTCCAGAAGCGCGGCGTTTGCGGGAACTCCGGATGCGATCTGCTCTGAAGATACTTGCTCATAGAACATGCGGCGATGCCTCCCGAGCATTGCTGCCGATAAACCTGAGTTCACCGCTTTCCAAAGTTCCGTCTGTGTTGCTCACGAAATTTAGCTCGTGCTGCTAGAAATACCCTCTTGACGTGCAAAATCCAATCGAGTTCTGTCGTCCACATATTTATGCTTAACATTGTGTGGACGGAGTTCATTTATGGCACAAGGTTTTAAGTTCGACGGCGAAAGTCTCATTGCACCTGGTCAAGCTTTTCGCCCCATTGAGCTAGACGACCTTCCACCCTCAGATCAGATGATAACAGCCAAGGCGGAGCTTGCTCTCACGCTCGATCTATCGCTTCAACAGTTTCGATCCGAAATGGATCCCCACGTCATCGTGAGCCGACTATCGCAGGCGTTGCATCAGATCCGCCGTCGATTTCATGTTAACATTTGGAATGAAATCGTCCTGCTGACGCAGAACCATCCCGTCGCTCGTTTTCTGCTTCAGGATCCATTCACACGATGGTCATTCGATAAGCCGCGCGGCTATGCGGGTGACGCGCATCTGCTCGATTTCATTTACGGCCATGCACAAGTGGGGGAAGAAATCGCCGCCTCCACCGAGTTGGGCAGAAGGATCTATGACTACACCAAGGACGCTTCCTCATCGGTCGCCGTAAGAGAGCGCCGCGATATCCTTGCTCGACGGGTGGACGAATACGCCAAGGATCGACCCGGCTCGACGGAAGTCCTTGCGGTGGCATCGGGGCATCTTCGCGAAGCTGCTTTGTCAACTGCGCTTCGGGAAGGAAAAATCAGACGCTGGATCGCGCTTGATCAGGACCCGCTGAGTGTAGGCACGGTCGCGCGCGACTTTGCCGGAACATGCGTCGAAGCCGTGGACGGTACGGTGAAGAGCTTGCTTTCCAACAAGCATGCTCTCGGGCATTTCGATTATATTTACGCTGCAGGCCTCTACGATTATCTCACCTTCCCGGTTGCGGCCAAGCTGACGCGCAAATGCGTTGCAATGCTGAAGCCCGGCGGCTCCTTCCTGTTTGCGAATTTCTCGCAGGAAATCGAAGTCGACGGCTACATGGAAGCGTTCATGAATTGGCCTCTCCTCCTGCGTTCGGAAAACGACATGCAAATGATTGCCGAAGCAGGTGCCGTCAACGCGGAGACAAAAGTATCCGTCTGGTTTGGAGAGAACCGCAACATTCTTTATTGCGAAATTACAAAGGCGGAATAACGCAGTCGTCGTTCCCGTCTCTCGCCAATTCAAGCAGCACCGCTTTTGTCCAAGCCAGGCAAGGCGGTGCAATGTGCCTGCTCAATTCAAATTGCGGCCATCGCGAACCATAGCCCGTAACTCGTCGAGATCCCGGCGCAATGTCTCGGCAAGATCGCTGAGGTCTGCATCCAGGCTGGTTTTCATGGCATGGGCCAGCGCGAACTCCCCGGAGCGTATGACGTCGCGCCACCGGGGCTGAAGAGGCAAGGTTTCGAGCAACAGATATTTTTCAAGCGTGCGGGCCTGCAGCGAAGAGCGATCCAAGTTCACGCGCCAGATTCCGCTGCGCTCGGCGAAATCGATCTTGCCCTTGCCCGTCATCCGTTTCCAGAGCTCGACACTCTGTTTCATCACATCGATGATGGTTAAACGAAAGGCGCGTTGCTGCCTGGGTTCGGCAAGCGGCTCGATGGCCGAAGCATCAGGGCGCTCAGGCTCAGGTGCCAAAATAGTCAAGTTGGCGCCGGCGCTGTCGATTGCTCCCAATAGGTGGTGAACCACTCGATCTCTGCGAGTGATATCGCTTGCCGAAATCGGTTGGACGACGAGCGCAAGTCCTCCGCCGGTTCCGATATCGAACTCAAAGGCGCTGAGGGCGAATGCATCGGCGCCGAGGCGAATGCTCGGCTGGAAAAATTCTCCCTCCCGTTTCACGGCTTGATACATGGATTCCGCAAGCTCGGTCCCCGTCAACGATGAAAGCGCTGTTTCGTTTGCGATGATCGGCACGTTAAACATGCCGAGGGCAGCCTGGTTTGCGTAGATGATCCGGTGCTGGTGATCGGTACAGAGAATTGCCACCTCGAAAATTTCGAGAAGTCTGGCCATACGCTGTTGCGACAGCCGAAGCGCGTCCTCGACTTCCACCCTTCGCTCGATTTCCGCCTTGAGCGAGCTGTTTTCACGGATCTGGCTGCGCGCGCGTGCGGCCTCCAGCAGCGTTGCCACCCTGGCCAGAAGCTCGTCCTTGACGAAGGGTTTGACGACATAGTCATTCGCGCCATGTTCGAAGCCGGCGATGACGTCGCGTGTGCGGCTGCGCGCCGTCACCATGATGATGGGCACATCGAGCAGGTCGTAGCGCTCGCGGATGGCTTTGGCGACTTCAAGCCCGCTCATGCCGGGCATCATCACGTCGAGCACGACGAGATCGGGTTTCAGGCGATTGATGAAGGCCAGCGCATCAGCACCGCTTTCGGCCGCACGCACGACATAGCCGACCGGTTGCAGGACATTGCGCAGCACCTGGATGTTGATTGGCTCGTCGTCCACCACAAGGATCAGCGGCGCGCCGGGAGCCATTGGCGCATCGGCGGCGATCTGGCTGCGGGCGATCATGTCGACCGTCTCGTGCAGCCGCTTCTGATCGAGTTCCTCGCCGAAATAATCGATATAGGAGGGCTCGACCGTGGCGGCTGGCAGCACCAGCGTGAAGCGCGACCCTTCGCCAAGCACGGAATGGGCCGTGAGCTTGCCGTTGAGGAAAGTGGCGAGTTGGCGGGCGATCGTCAGCCCCAGACCGGTGCCGGCCGGTCCTCGCGTACCGTCCCCGAAACCCGCCTGCTCCAGAGGCTGGAAGATGCGTTCGAGGCTGTCGCTGGCAATGCCGACGCCAGTGTCCTCGACGCTGATCGCAACATTCTTGCCGGTCGGTGTGGCCACGACGCGGATCGTGCTCTGGCCGGCATATTTGATGGCGTTTCCAAGGAGATTGTAGAGGATCTGCTCGAAACGCACGGGGTCGGCCATCACGAAGGGAATATCTTCGGGGATATCGACTTCGAGGGCCACCGGCTCGCCGCGCAGCAGCGGCTCGCACATTTTCAGCACATTGCTGACGCTGGTTGCGATATGCACGGGGTGGATGTCGAGCCGCATGCGGCCCTGGCGGATGCGGTAGAGATCGAGGAGATCGTCCACGAGGCGCGAAAGCCGTCGGGCACTGAAGCTGATGAGCTGAAGCTGGTTGCGTTGGGTTGCAGTCAATTCGCCGGCAACGCCCGCCACCAATGTTTCGGAAATGCCGATGATGCCGTTCAATGGCGTGCGCAATTCATGCGAGGTGTTGGCGACGAAGGCGTCCTTCATCCGGTCTGCCTCTTCGAGCGCCTTGTTCTTCTCCTCGATCAGGCCGACATGCGTTTCCAGTTCGGCGTTCTTCTGATTGATGAGGTTGAGCTGCTCGCGCACGGCATCGCGCATACGCGTAAAACTCGCCGTCAGCCGGCCGAGTTCGGACGGGTTCTTGATCGTCGGCATGACATGGTCGAGATCGCCGTCGGCAATCGCGCCTGCCGCATCGGTCAGGCGCTGCACGGGCCGGGTCATCGTGCCCGAGAGATAGAAGACCAGCCCGGTGAGCACCGGCAGCAAAACCAGAGCCAGCGTGATGACGATCTGCCGGAGGGAATTGCTGTTGGCAAAGGCGACGGATTCCGGCACTTCGGCAACCAGGCTCCAGGGAACGGCGCCAAAATGCAATTGGACGCTGGCCGCAAGCGCCGGAACGCCGCCAAGCCCGTCATCGACGAGCGCGGTGGCAGAAGGCGCAGCGTCGCCGGTTGCCGCAGGATCGCTGCGCGTGCCCGGCTGGTGACCATCGGGCGCCGAGATGTAGAAACCATCGGAATTGAGGAGATAAAGGCTGCTGGTTTCACCCTGCTGCGACTGAACAATCCGGTTGAGCCCCTTGGCGCCCATGCGGAAGATGACCATGCCGCGTACCTTGTTGTAGAAGGCAACGCGAACCGCGACGTAGGCACCGAATTTGCCGGTCACGGGATCGGTGGTGAAATCGCTTATCAACATGGTCTGCTCTACCGGCGCTTCGGCCATGGCACGCGCGAGGCGGGAGAGGGGTGTCGGAGCCACCAGCGTCTTCAGGTCCGTGCCAAGATAGCGATCCTTCTCGACCGAATAGACGACGCGCTGCTCCGGTGTGATGAGGTACAGATTTTCAAATTCGGAGGTCGTGACGAAGCTGACGAAATCATCGTGAAACTGCTGATGCGCATTGGCATATTCGAGCGCCGAACGCAGCATGGCGTCATTGTCCTTCGGCAGCAGCGCCTCGCCGCCGCCATCGCGATCGATCCCGAACATCTGGCGCAGGATGGCGGTTGCCCGTTCGGGCGAGGGATCGATCTGCCGGAACGCATAGGCAAAGCCATAAAAATCGCCGATCGAATAGCGCACGGCATTTGACTGGCTGAGGCTTTCGGCCTGCCGTGTGGCAAAGGTCAGATATTGTTCGATTTCGCTGCGCTTGGCGTCTCGAACGAAGGCTAGTTTGGCAAAAGTCTCCACCGTGACACTGCGGTTGAGGATGTAGAAGAAGGCGGAAGCGGTGGCCAGCAACGGCAGCAGGCTGATCGCCAGAAGAATGAGCAGAAGACGGCCCCGAAATCCGGACGGCGACAGCGCTCTCAGCATCGGCAGCATTCCCGCGTCATGTCTGGCATGCCCTCCTCCCGCTTTCCCCTGGCGGATAATTCCGGCCAATCTATACAATTGCGAAAAAAGGGGAGTCGGTTTTTTCGATATGACCGGAATTTCCGGTTTTGACGATTTTGCCGCAACTCTTGCCGGAATTGCCGGATGACTTTGCCGTTCGTCCCGCGCTGATATGACGTCGCAAACCGGGCCGGGCAAGAACCTGCGCCGTCAGAGATGGGGAACGGACATGAACATCAGGACTATTTTGAAGGCCGTGCTGATTACCAGTGTCATGGCGCCGGTGGCGGCGCGTGCAGAGGTGATGTTGACTGCCTTGCCGGACGAGTCGACGGCATGGGTCGAGAATTTCAATCCCTTCAACACCACGACCCGTGTGCCGTCGGTGGAAGATTTCATGTACGAGCCGCTGATCATCTTCAACGCGCTCAAGGATGGCGAACCGAACTATCGTCTGGCGGAATCCTTTGCCTATTCGGATGATCTGAAAAGCGTCACCTTCAAGCTCAGGGACGCGAAATGGTCTGACGGCAAGCCGTTTACGGCGAAGGACGTGGCCTTCACCTTCAACCTGATCAAGGAACACAAGGCGCTCGACCTGCAGGCGATCTGGGACCAGATCGATGGCATCGAGGCAGTTGACGATCATACGGTCAAGATCAACTATAAAAATGCCGACAGTGGCCTGATCTTCAAGATCGTGCAGGTCTACATCGTCCCGGAACATATCTGGGCCTCAGTCAAGGATCCCGTCACCTTCACCAATCCCAACCCGGTCGGCAGCGGTCCGCTCACCGAAATCCGCCGTTTCACGCCGCAGGAATATATCCAGTGCCGGAATCCCAATTATTGGGACAATGCGACGCTGAAGGTCGATTGCATGCGCTTTCCGCAGGTGGCCGGCAATGATCAGACGATCGCGCTTGCCGCCAAGGGCGAACTCGACTGGTTCGGTTCTTTTCTCCCAGACATCGAAAAGACCTATGTCGGTACTGACCCTAAAAACCATGGCTACTGGTTCCCGGCCGGTTCGATGGTCGCATTCACCATGAATTTCGAAACGGCGAATGCCGGAAATCACGAGGCCTTCAACAATCTCGCCTTCCGCCGCGCCTTCTCCATGGCGATGGATCGTCAGGCGATGGTCGACATTGCCGGCTATGGCTATCCGACGCTGAACGAATATCCGTCCGGCCTCGGCCGCGCCTTTCACTCCTGGAACAATCCGAAGGTGGACGAGGAATATGGCGTCTACTCGAAATACAATATCGAGAGCGCCAAGGCCGAACTCGCCGAGTCAGGCTTCAAGGATATCGACGGCGACGGTTTCGTGGAAAATCCGGATGGCAGCAAGATCAGCTTCGACATCATCGTGCCGAATGGCTGGACCGATTGGGTCAACACCTGCCAGCTCGCAATCGAAGGATTGACCCAGATCGGTATTCAGGCAAAGCTTTCAACACCGGACGTTCCCGGCTGGACCGATGCGCTGACCACCGGCAAATACGATGTGGCGATCAATTCGTTCCGCACCGGCGTCACGCCTCATTTCATGTATGACGAAGCGCTCAATTCGCGCAACAAGGGCAAGACGCGCTATGCATCGGCCCATTACAGCAACCCTCAGCTCGATGCGCTTTTGAACTCCTTCTACACGACCACTGATCATGGGCAGCAGCTCCAAACCATGAACAAGATCCAGGAGTTCATCGGCGCGAACCTGCCCTTCGTCGCCGTCTACAACAATCCGCTCTGGTATGAATACAATACCAAACGGTTCACCGGGTGGTTCAGCGCGGACAATCCAGTTGCTCGCCCAGTTGTCTACGACGGCGTGCCGGAGCGTCTGCTGCATCTTCTGGCGCTGCGTCCGGTCGCACAATAGGTCCGGCGCGTCCGGTTCGATCCCTCTCCCCGGACCCGCTCCTTCGGTTCAGGTTTAATGGCCTGAACCGAACGGCGACGGTCACCCACCGCCGGAGATAAGCCGATGATGTTCATTCTGCGCAGACTGGTCTTTTATATCGCCGCCTTTTTTACCGCGGCCACGATCAATTTCTTCATACCGCGGCTGATGCAGGGCAATCCGGTGGACGTAATGTTCGCCAAGATGAATTCCTCGCTGCCGCCCGAAGCCAAAACCGCCCTGATCGAAACCTTCGGTTTTGCCTCAGGACCGCTTTATCTGCAGTTTCTCGACTACATAAAAAGCGTCTTTACCTGGGATCTCGGACCATCGATCAAATTCTATCCGCTGACGGTGGGCCAGGTACTCGGCCACGCGCTGCCCTGGACGATCACGCTCGCTGGCACTGCCTCGTTCCTCGCCTTTATGTCGGGTTCATTGCTTGGGGTCTCGGCGGCCTGGCGTCGCGGCGGCATCCTCGATACCATCGCTTCTCCCGGTGCGCTGGCGATCCAGTCCATTCCCGCTGTCGTCGTGGCTCTGACGGCGCTGTACGTCTTCGGCCTGATCTTGGCCTGGTTTCCAACGAGCTTCGCCTTCGATCCTCAGCTCGATCCGGGGCTGACGCCGAGCTTCCTCTCAAGCGCGCTTTACCATGCCGTCATGCCGGTCGTCTCGCTCGCCTTCGTTCACATTGGCGGCTATCTCGTCACCATGCGTAACAACATGATCGGCCAGCTTGGCGAGGATTATGTCGTCATGGGCCAGGCCAAGGGCCTTACCGACCATCGTGTGATGTTCAACTACGCAGCGCGCAATGCCTTGCTTCCAAGCGTCACAGCCTTTGCTATCACGCTTGGCGCCGTGATGGGTGGCTCGCTGGTGACTGAGGTGGTGTTCAATTACCCAGGTCTCGGTCATCTCCTCTATCTCGGCATCGTGGCGCGTGATTATCCGCTGATCCAGGGTCAGCTCCTGATCATGACGCTTGCCATGCTCTCGGCCAACCTACTCGTCGACCTCATCTACGTCCTGCTTGACCCGAGACTGCGGAAGGCCTGACCCATGAAAAGGATGCTCCTTCCCATTCTCGGTAACCGCAAGGCGCTCATCGGCCTTGCCATCGTCATCCTCTATGTGGCCGTCGCCCTGCTTGCTCCCGTGCTGACCGGCCATGATCCGATCAAGCGCGTCGGCCGACCGCACGAGGTGCCGTCACTGGACCACATTCTCGGCACCACCCGGATGGGCCGCGACGTCTTCACGCAATTGATCTGGGGCACGCGCACCTCGCTGTTCATCGGGCTGCTGGCGGGCTCGATCGTCACGGTCATCGGTGTGATCCTCGGCGTGACCGCAGGTTATTTTGGCGGCCTGATCGATGAAGCGATCAACTTCGTCACCAATATTGCCCTTGTCATTCCGCAATTGCCGCTGCTGCTCGTCATCGCCGCTTTCGTCGGCGAGGCGAGCCCGCTGGTCATTGCGCTCATCATCGGGCTGACCTCCTGGGCCTGGGGCGCGCGGGTCACGCGGGCGCAGACGATGACACTCCGGCAACGTGATTTCATCCTCGCCTCCGAACTGATCGGCGAGCCCAAATGGCGGATGATCGTCGTCGAACTGATGCCCAACCTGCTCTCGATCATCGGCTTCAACTTCATCGGCTCGGTCATCTACACGATCATTACCGAAGCGACATTGGAGTTCCTGGGTCTGGGCGATCCGCTCGCCGTTTCCTGGGGCGCCATGCTTTACAATGCGCAGACCTCATCGGCGATGAGCGTCGGCGCTTGGTGGGAAGTGTTCGCACCGGCAACCGCCATCGCCATCATCGGCATCGGCCTGTCGATGATCAATTTCGCCGTCGATGAGATCTCCAATCCGCGATTGCGCACGCTCGGGACGGTCCATGCCGCCGTCAGAAAACAGCGCAAGCTCGACCGCGCCCGGACCGTGGTCCTGGAACAGGAGGCCTAAATTGAACCTCTCCTCCAATCTTGTGGAAGTGCGCGGGCTGCAGGTGGATTTCCTGACCCAGCACGGTCTCTTCACCGCCGTCAAAGGTGTGGATTTCGATATCAAACGCGGCGAGGTGATGGGACTAGCCGGCGAAAGCGGCTGCGGAAAATCGACCATAGCATTCGCCCTGATGCGGCTCCACCGACCGCCGGCGATCATCTCGAAAGGCGATATCCGGATCGACGGGACCGATGTGCTTGCGCTTTCCGCCCGCGCCTTGGAGCAATGGCGCTGGCGCAAGGCATCCATGGTGTTTCAAAGCGCCATGAGCTCGCTCAATCCGGTGCTGACGATCTTTGAACAGTTCCGGGACGTGTTGTCCCGGCATGAAAAAATGGGACGGGACGCGGCCCGGGCCCGTGCGGAAACGCTGATGCAACTCGTCTCCATTTCCGCCGATCGGCTTGACGATTACCCGCATCAATTGTCCGGCGGCATGCGCCAGCGGGTCGTGCTCGCCATTGCACTCGCGCTCGAACCGCAGCTCGTGATTATGGATGAGCCCACGACTGCGCTTGATGTGGTCGTGCAACGGGAGATCCTGCAGGAGATCGTCACGCTCAAGGAAAAGCTCAATTTTTCCATTCTGTTCATCACCCACGATCTGGCGCTCATGGCACAATTTGCGGACCGGATTGCCATCATGCTGAAGGGCGAAATCGTCGAAACCGCGCCGGTCTCCGATATCGTGGCCGCACCCCGGCATGATTATACGCGGCGCCTGTGGGAAGCGATGCCACGGCTCGGTCACGCGATGGAGGTCGTCGTATGATGGGCGAAAATTTCCCGCCGCTGCTCGAACTGCAGAACGTCAGCAAAATCTTCACGCTGAAGCCCTTTTTCGGGCCGGAGAAGCGGGTCGAGGCGCTTCGAAACGTGTCCTTGACATTGCAAGCCGGACGGGCGCTGGCGATCGTCGGCGAATCCGGCTCCGGAAAATCGACCGTCGGACGAGCCGTCGCCCGGCTCTTCCAGCCGACGTCGGGCAGCATCCTGTTTGCCGGGCGGGATATTGCCAGCCTCAAAAGCCATGCCGACCAGACGAACTATCTGCGCATGGTGCAGATGGTGTTCCAGGATCCGTTCGCCGCCCTCAATCCGGCACACAAGATCCGCCATCATCTCGTGCGGCCTCTCGTCCTGCATCGAGGCTTGAAAGGCGATGCTTTGGAGGAGGCGACGCGCCGGACGCTTGCCGATGTCGAGCTCGATCCGGATGTGACGCTTGATAAATATCCGCATGAGCTTTCGGGAGGGCAGCGCCAGCGCGTCAATCTTGCTCGCGCGCTTGCCGTGGATGCAAGGCTGATCGTCGCCGACGAGCCGACATCCATGCTCGATGTCTCGATCCGCCGCTCGGTGCTTGATCTCATGCGCCGACTGAAGCTCGAGCGCGGCATCAGCTTTCTCTACATCACCCATGATATCGCGACGGCCCATTATATCGCCGAGGAGACGGCGGTCATGTTTGCTGGCCAGATCGTCGAATATGGTCCGTCAGCCAGCGTGATCCGCAATCCGCAGCATCCCTATACGCAGCTCCTGCTGTCGGCCGTGCCCGATCCGACTGTCAGGATCGTGAGCGGTCGTGGTGAACAAGGCCAGCCGTTCTCCGTGCATGCCGAGACGGTGCGGAATTCTTCTCGTAGGCCAGTCGGACAGTCGGTCGAAGTTGCCTCCGGTCATTTCGTCTACCATCATCTCGATATGAACGCATAAACGGGAGACATTGCGCAGCATGCCTGATCTTCTGGTCCGCCTTTACGACCTGCCTGCCCATGACAATGCGAAAATGGCAGCCCATGGCATTGAGATACGCCGGGCGCTCACGCCGGAGCGCCGTCAGGTGCTCGACTGGATCGAGACGCATTTCGGCTCCAAGTGGGCAGCCGAAAGTGAAACAGGTTTCGGCAGCCATCCGATCATGACCTGGATTGCGGTCCGGAATGGCAAGATGCTGGGCTTTGCCTGCGGCGATGCGACCGCCAAAGGTTTTTTCGGGCCGACGGGAGTTGCGGAAGACGAGCGCGGCAAGGGAGTAGGCGAGGCGCTGTTGTTTGCCGTGCTCAACGGCCTTCGCGAGGCGGGCTATGCCTATGCCATCATCGGCGATCCAGGGCCGGTCGAGTTCTACAGCAAACGCCTCGATGCGTTCGAAATTCCCGGATCGTGGCCGGGAATTTATCGCGGCATGCTTAGCACTTCCAAGACGGTCGGCTGAAGGGGATCGGACGGTTGCTGCAGGCGGCAGCGAATGGGTACCCGATCAGTCGAGCTGCGCTTCAAATGTTTTTGCGAGCGTCTCATAAAGTTGCGCGGAGCCGCGGTTGTTCTCCGCCTTATATTTAGCACTCACAAAACGAGCAGCTTCGATAGCGGCTCGGAAGGCATCAATCCGGACTTGCGGCTCCGATACAGCCTGGCCGCCGATGTCATCCTGATCGAACGTGCCGGCGCGGTATCCGTCGCCGAGATCGACAACACCTATTTGGGGAATTCCGTCCTTCATTTGGCCAAAGAAAGCCGCGCCTGCGCGATTGCCGTCGCGGCGGCGCAGCATTCCGCTGCCGGAGGCTTTCCCATCCGTGCAGGCGCCCGTCCAAAAGGTGGGCCCGGCCGTGAGAGATGCCGGCGCCACGAATTTGCAGTGGCTATTGGGGTCCTGCAGCCATGAATGCTCCGATCCGGCCTGGGCGACTTCATGCGATCCTAAAACTGCCGTCAAGGCGAAAACCAGCGTCCAAAGTGGTACCGTCACGATCTTTGAAAGCATTGTTTTCCTTTCATGTCGTCTCTCTTGTTGCCGAGTAAGACGGTGACCCGCGTAGACCACACGAGCTATAGAAAGCCGCCTCTGAAAATACAACCTTTGCACCGCCGCCGCCCTTGATCGGGCAAGGGTTCAGCTCTCATTTTTCACGAAGTTTGTCAGAATGGTGCAACTTGTGATGATTCCAGGCGACCCGTCTGGAGGAACATTCTGATGCCAAGGCCATTCCCCTTTCAGCTCTTGCGAGCAAAAAGGAAAGGAAAACGCTATGAATACGAAACTCATCGTTTCCGCGGCGGCCGCCTTCGCGCTTCTCGCTGGTTCAGCCTTTGCACAGTCCTCGACGGTCACCGGCGCCGCAGGCGGCGCAGTTACCGGAGCCGTTGTCGGTGGTCCCGTCGGTGCCGCAGTCGGCGGCGTAGCGGGTGCAATCGTTGGAACCGCGATCGATCCGCCGCCGCAGAAGGTCGTCACCTATGTGGAAGAGCAGCCGATGCCCCCTGCTGAAACTGTCGTGCAAGATAGGATTGTCGTCGGTGAGCCGCTCCCTGAAACCGTTGTCGTAACACCGGTGCCGGACAACCCAACCTACGCCTATGCTGTCGTGAACCATCAGCGTGTCATCGTCCAGCCGAAGACGCGGAAGGTCGTTAAAATTCTCGAATAATCCGAGCAGAAGGACCTCCACCGGAGGTCCTTCCTATTTCGCGCTATGGCAAGGCGCCCAGAAAGATTTAGGCGCCAAGCGGGAATTCTTCAAAATTGACCTTGAAACAACGATCCGCGCGTCATTCAAGAGACTGGCATTTGCCTCCACACCGAGAGAGAAAAGGGCGGGATTTCCTGTCCGCCAATCACAAACTCCCGTTCCCCCGGAATTAACCAGGCGTCCGGCCCATAGTTGAACGCGAATGTCAGATCGCCGGCGCGGCGATACCGGATGTGGTCAGGCAGCACGCTGGTTTGCAAGTCGAGCTTGCCGGCGACGTGCGACATCAGCTCGGTGAGCAGGGAACTGTGGGCCCAGCAGGCCAGATAGCTATATCGTCCCTTGGACACTAGCGCCGGGCTGCCGTCTTCAAACGTCGCCTCGACAGTCGTATCCGCCGTCGTTTCCAGATATTCCCGCCATCGCGTTGCTCGGCCGTTGATCGCGCCCGATATGGGTGCGTCGAGCCCCGGCCGAAGGGACGCGACCTGCGTGACCCTGATGCCTGCAAGTTCGCCGATCGGCCCGGGCGGCAGATTGGCCGGGATATGGAAATGACGATCTCGCGATCCGGTCCGCGGACCAAAAAGCACGGTCCCATCCGCATCCCGAAGCGCGGCAAGAGCCGACTCGGACACGTGCATAAGGCAGGGAACGAGAACGAGTCGATAATCATTTAAGCGACCACCCGGCCGAACGAAGTCGACGTTAAGCCCGAGCTTTCTCACTGCCTCATACCAGCGGAAGGCAAGTTCGTCATAGCGGAAATCCCGGCCCTGCGGCTGTATGGAAGTGGACCAGTAGCTCTCATAGTCATAGACGATGGCAACGGGAGCCTGGGATGCTTCCGGCAAGGATCCGACAGCTCCGATTTCACGTCCGACGATTTCGGCTTCCAAGCCTCCTGGCGACAGTTCGTCGAGGCCCGGAAGGTTCAAGCCGGCATGCATCTGTTCCTGCGCAAAGGGGGCCTGACGCCAGCGGAAATAGCTGACCACCTCGGCTCCGTGAGCAAGACCCTCCCAGGTCCACAGCCGCACCATGCCCGGCTTCGGCACCGGGTTCCAGGGCGCCCAGTTTACCGGCCCTGGCTGCTGTTCCATGATCCAGAATCGACCGTTGCCGACACCGCGGTAGAGATCGTGATGGAAGGCGGCGATATCGGGATGGGACGTCTCTGCCCAGCGCACGCGTTCTTCCTCGCTGAACGGAAACTTCTCCACGAAGCCGATCGGATAGGAATCCCAAGAGGCGAGATCGAGGTTTTCGCCAACCTTCCAATGATCGAAATCGTTGACGAAGCCCATGAAATTGTGAGTGATCCAGCGCCCGGGCGAGTGCTTGCGGATGATATCGCACTGCATCCGGTCATAGGCGGCGATCTGGTCGGAATGGAAGCGCCAGAAATCGAGCCTGGTGGCAGGGTTCGGTTCCGTCACCGTCAGGTTTGGCAGCACGACATCGTCGAAGCTTTGGATTTCCATCGACCAGAACACGGCACCCCAGGCTTCGTTCAACTGCTGCGTCGACTGGTAGCGAAGACGCAGCCAACGGCGAAACGCCTTCAGGTCCTCCTTGCCCCAGGAGAGGCTGGTATCATGACATCCATATTCATTGTCGGTCTGCCAGCCCGCGAGGCCCGGATGTGTGCCGTATCGCCTCGCGACGATCTCGACGATGCGTTCGGATTCCTTCCACCACACGTCGGAGGAGAAGGTATAGTGGCGGCGCGAAGCCTCGCACCTTGCCCTGTTCGTCCACCGGGGCGATTTCAGGATATTCGTCCATCAGCCATTTCGGCGGCGTGGCCGTCGGCGTTCCCAAGACGATCTTCAGACCGGCTTTCGTTAGCGTGTCCATTGCCCGATCGAGCCAGGCGAAATCGAAGGAGCCGCGCGCAGGCTCCAGGCGCGACCATGCGAATTCACCGATCCGCACATAGGAGATCCCGAGCGCTCGCATACGGTGCGCGTCTTTTTCCCACCAGCTTTCGGGCCAATGTTCCGGATAATAGCAAACGCCGAGCATTATTTCGTCAAATCTCCGTTGAGGATGGCATTGCCGGCGTCATCAAACAGATGGCAGGCCGCGGCCGGAACATGGATGGAAAGATCGTCGCCGGGTCTGGCCTGCGCAAGCCCGTCCGACTTCACGGCAACTTCAGTGCCGTCAGCAAGGCTCACATAGAACATGGTTTCCGATCCGAGATGTTCGGCCAGGCGCACCTTGCCCTGAAGTGTCGCGCCCACCTCGGCATTTCGGTCGAGATGCTCGGGACGGATCCCGAGCGTGACCGGCTGACCTTCGCTGACCGAAGCGCGTGGCAGAGTAATCGATTGGCCGCCGGGCAGATCGACCTTGACACCATCGGCAACGGGTGAAGCCGTGGTCTTGAGGAAGTTCATCTTCGGGGAACCGATGAAGCCGGCGACGAAGATGTTTTTCGGGCGATGATACAGTTCCAGCGGCGATCCCACCTGCTCGACCAGCCCGCCTTGAAGCACCACGATCTTATCGGCCATGGTCATCGCCTCGACCTGATCGTGGGTGACGTAGATCATCGTCGTGCGGATATCCTGATGCAACTTGCTGATTTCCGTGCGCATCTGCACCCGAAGCGAGGCGTCGAGATTGGACAGCGGCTCGTCGAAAAGGAAGACCTGCGGGTTGCGCACGATGGCGCGGCCGATGGCGACGCGCTGGCGCTGCCCACCCGAAAGCTGAGAAGGCTTCCGGCCCAGCATCGATTGCAGTTGCAGCATTTCGGCAGCCGTCTTGGTGCGGCGGGCGACCTCGTCCTTTGAATGGCCGGTCATGCGCAGACCGAAACCGATATTTTCCGCCACCGTCATGTGCGGATAGAGCGCATAGCTCTGAAACACCATGGCGACGCCCCGTTCCGCCGGGCCAACCCTGGTCATGTCGTTGCCGCCGATACTAAGCTCGCCGGAGGAGATGTCCTCCAAACCGGCAATCATCCGCAGCAGGGTAGACTTGCCGCAGCCGGACGGTCCGACAAAGACGCAAAATTCGCCCTTTTCGATCGTCAAGTCGACGCCTTTAATGACGCTTGCGGCGCCGAACTGCTTCGTCACGCGCTTGAGCGTTACATTTCCCATGGAATTTAGCCTCTGATCACGGGTTCGAGTTCGAGAAGGAGCCCGCTTTCGGGACGGAGCATCGGTAAGGGCAGTCCGACCTGCCGGAGCGTATCGAGGCTGAAGGTCAGCTCTCCGCTCAGGAGCTTCCGCTGACCATCCGATATCCGGATGAAGTCGGGCTCGGCGGGATGCACCGCCGCGACCCGCCACTGCCCCTTGCCATCGCCCTCGATTGGCAGCCGGACGGGCGCCGGTTGTTCGCCGACCATCTGCGGCCCCTGGACGATAAAGGCCAGGATTCGTTCGGAGTCGGCAGCGCCCCATATGTAGCGGCCGTCGAGCGCCGGCAGGCGAAATTGTTTGCCGGCGGCATGCAGCAGCGGCCGCAGGCGCTTGTGAAGGGCAATCCAGCCTTCAAGTTCCTGTTTCTCTTCCGCGTCGAGGGTAAGCGGATTGAGTTCGACGCCGAGATGATAGGCGAGCGCGACAAGGGCGCGGAAGGAAAGGCTGAGCCGGCGGCCGGTCTGATGGTTCGGCGAAGCGGCAATATGCGCCCCGAGGATCTCCGGCGGCACGAACTGCGAAGCTCCGTCCTGAATTTTCAGCCGCTCGAAAGCGTCGGTGCAATCGGACGTCCAGACACGATGGGTGCGCTTGAGGACGCCATAGTCGATGCGCCCGCCGCCGGATGCGCAGCTTTCAATCTCGACGGCCGGAAATGCCTGGCGGATCCGATCCATCAGTGCGTAGACGGCGCGCGTCTGCCGTGCGATGCGCGCACCGCCGTCAACACCGCCGGCATGGGTCAGGTCGCGGTTCATGTCCCATTTGATGTAGGAGATCGCATGGGTAGACAGCACTGCCGCCATGCGCTCGAATAAATAGTCGCTGACCTCACGGCGTGTCAGATCCAGCACGAGCTGGTTTCGCGACAGAAGGAGCGGGCGCCCTTTGACTTGCAGCGCCCAATCGGGATGGGCGCGGAACAATTCGGATTCCGGGTTGACGTTTTCAGGTTCGAACCAGAGGCCGAATTCCATGCCGAGCGACGTCACGTGATCGACAAGCGGCTTCAGCCCGTCGGGATATTTTCGCGCATCGATAAACCAGTCGCCGAGGCTGGTGGTGTCGTCATCGCGCTTGCCAAACCATCCGTCGTCGAGCACGAAGCGCTCGATACCGATCGCAGCCGCGGCATCCGCCTGAGCCTTGAGCGAATCCATTCGGTGATCGAAATAATTGCCTTCCCAGGTGTTGAGCGTCACCGGCCGCGGCCGCATCTTGCCGCCCGGCCATGCGAGCACACTTTCACGGGCGAAGGCGATGAATGCCTGCCTGTCGGGGCCTGCAAAAGCCGTCGGGCTATCGTAGGTTTCACCCGGCGCAAGGCGCATCTCACCAGGCTCGAAGAGTTCGCCGAGATGCACCAATCGGCGGCCGTCGTCGAGCGTGTCGATCGCCACGAGATGGTTGCCGCTCCAGCCGAGATGGAAACCCATGCGTTCGCCGCCGCAGTCGAGGAACACGATCGGGAAACGGTCATGAGAGGTACGCCCGCGCCGGCTTTCCTGCATCCAGAGCCCGTTGGCAAGCGGCGAACGCCGCGTTTGAAATTCCCGGCCCCACATCCCGGCAAAGCTTGTGAGCTCCGCTGCGCCAGCGGGCATCAGGAAACTCGCCGCCATGCAGCGGTCCAAGGTGTAGCCGCTGGAGCCGCTATTCGTCAGCGACGTCGAAATCGACAGCACGCCGGTCGCGCTCCCTTCGATGCGGACCTGCAGGCTAATTTCCGCAATGGCATCCTCGGCCTTCAGCAGGACAACGGCACCGCTCTCTTCGGATTGCCAGTTGCCGAAATCCAGAATGAACGAACGTCCGTCGCGATGACCTGAGATAGCCGGCCAGCCGAAGAAGCCGAGGCCGCCAATGGGCAACAGAACATTTGACGGCACATCGATATCCATGCCGTTGACGCGGCTCGAGCGCGGCACGTCAGGCCAGAATTCCGGCGCATGCACGTTCCGGCCGAAACCGAGAATCTCGGGCATGCCGCGTTCTGGCAGACCGAGCGCTAAGGAGATCTCTCCCGCTGCGACGACAACAATCTTGCTCATCCTTTGGTCGCTCCCAGAGTGAGGCCGGCAATGAAGTGCCTCTGCATGAAAAAGAACATCAGAACCGGCGGCATGGCGGCAACGATAGAACCTGCCGACACCAGATGCCATGCGGCGACCCACTGTCCGTTCAATGCGTTCAGTCCAGCGGTGACCGGCATTGCAGCCTGTCCCTGCACGAGAACCGTGGCCCAGAAATAGTCGTTCCAGACGAAGGTGAAGATCAGCACCGACAGTGCCGCAATCGCCGGGCGCATTAAGGGCAGGACGACATGGACGAAGATCCGCCATTCCGAGACGCCCTCCACCCGTGCGGACTCAATCAGGGGAAACGGCAGCCCCTTGATGAAATTGCGCATGAAGAGCGTGCAGAAGCCCGTCTGGAACGCAACATGAAACAAGACGAGTCCGGTCACCGTATCGTAGAGGCCCATCTTGAGGGTGAGGTCGCGAACCGGAACCATCAGGATCTGAAACGGTATGAAATTGCCCGCGACGAAGATGAAGAACAGCGCGAGGCTTCCCTTGAAGCGATAGACCGCAAGGGCAAAGCCGCAGAGGCAAGACAATCCGACCGCGCCGATCACCGTTGGAATGGTGATCTTGAACGAGTTCAGGATGTAGTGGCCGATGGGAGAATCCCGGAACACGGCGGTGTAATTTTCGACGCCGGCAAAGCCCGAGGGGATGCCGAAATAATTGCCGGCGGCCAGATCCCCCGATGGGCGGATCGACGTCAACGCCACGCCGATCAATGGCAGAAGCCAAATGACCAGGCAGATCGGCAAAATGATCTGGTAGGCGATGGAAACCCATGGCCCCGATTTCTGGACAGGTGTCGGAAACATCAGGAATTCCTTTCCTGTCTCAGCATGCGAATGAGGAAGAAGGCAATGAAGATCATCATGATCAGGAAGAGAACGACAGCGATGGCCGCACCGTACCCCATGCGGAAGCCATATTCGGAAAGCGCCTGTTCATACATGTAGTAGGACAGGACACGGCTCGATCCGTAGGGGCCGCCGGCGGTCATGACCGAGACGAGGTCGAAGGACCGGAGCGCGCCGATGACGGTCACCACCACCGCGATGAAGGTTGCCGGGCGAAGCTGCGGCAGGACGATATTCCAGAACAGATGCCAGCCCTTTGCGCCATCCATGCGCCCGGCTTCGATCTGTTCCGGATTGATGTTGTTGAGGCCGGTCAGATAGAGGATCATGCAATAGGCGATCTGCGGCCAAAGGCCGGCGCCGATAATGCCGTAAGTCACCAGGCGCTCATCGGCAAGGACGGCGACCTGCGTTCCCGTCAACGCTTTCATCAGGGCTGAGAACAGCCCGAAATTCGGGGCGTAGAACCAGGTGAAGATCAGCCCCACCACGACCTGGCTGATGACGAAGGGAAAGAAAAAGAGGGATTTATAGAGGCGGATGCCGGCTACAGTCTGGTTCAGAAACAGCGCTGCCGCCAGACCAGCCGGAACAGCGAGCAGATAGAGCACGAGCCATATGATGTTGTTCTGCAGCGACGTGTAAAAGGCGTCGTCGGAGAAGAGCTCGACGTAATTTCCAAGGCCGATCCAGGTTTTGGGGCCAAGGCCGTCCCAGTCATGAAAGCTGATCCATACCGACTGGAAGACGGGGACGATCACATAGACCAGAAACATCAGGACGCCCGGCGCGAGAAATAGCCAGGGGGCAAGAGCCTGCTGATTGCGTTTCCAGAACGTTGGTTGAGCGGTACTGGGTGTGCCCACCGTCTGCTCCTGTACAAACTGCTGCTAAGAATTCTGCCGGACGTCACGGACGTCCGGCAGCCTATCGTCTTGGGAGAGTGCTACTTGTATGCGCGGGCACGTACCTTCTCGAGACGCGCCAGGATCGCGTCGATCTTGTCGGGCTTCACCATGAATTCCTGGAAGCCTTCCATGCCGGCCTTCGCCATGTCGGCCGGAGCATCGCGGTCATAGAACTGCGAAAGTGCCTGAGCCTTTGCAAGCAGCTCGAAGCCTGCCTTCAGGAACTTGTCGTCCGGCTTGATCGACTGATTGTTAACCGGAAGCTGACCGAGCGTGGCATTCATTTTCGTTTGCGCGTCCGGGGAAGCGAGATAGGCCAGGAACTTCTTGGCGTCTTCCTTGTTCTTTGCGCCCGACGGGATGTGGAACGTATCCAACGGCGCCTCTTCGGCTGCGGGGAGGCCCGCTGTAATCTGCGGGAACGGCAGGAAGCCGATCTGATCTTCCTTCAGTCCACCATCCTTCATGGGAGCGACGGCAAAATTGCCCATGAGGTACATGGCTGCCTTGCCCTGGACGAATTGCGGGATGGCATCCTGCCAATCGAGCGCGGCGTGGTTTTCGAGGAAGTAGCCGGGCTTCACAAGCTCCGCCCACTTGCTGAACACGGCTTTGACCTTCGGGTCGGTATAAGGCACCTTGCCGGACGTCAGATCCATGTGAAACTGATAGCCGTTGACGCGCAGATCGAGATAGTCGAACCAGCCGGCGGTCGGCCACAGCGCCTTGCTCCCGATCGCAAACGGGGTAATGCCGGCGCTTTTCAGCTTGGCACAGGCTGCGACCAACTCGTCCCAGGTCTTCGGCGGCTCGACGCCCTTATCCTTAAAGATGTCGGCGCGGTAGTAGATGCCCCACTGATAGTAGGTATAGGGAATACCCCACTTCTTTCCGTCTATGGTCATCGAGGCGGCGGCCGACTTCAACTGGTCGTTCAGACCATTGGCGGCCCAGATGTCGCTGACATCTTCGAAAAGACCAGCCTTGACGAAGGGTTCCATGCGGTTGCCGGCGTACCACGCCACGACATCCGGGGCATCCGCGGTCAGGAAGTTGCGAATGGCGGCTTTGTAGCCTTCGTGGTCGAAATCGTTCCACTTGACCTTGATGTCAGGGTTCTTCGCCTGGAAGTCGGCGATCAGTTCTCCCATTGCCTTCTTCGGCACGGGGTCCGATTGGTCGGAATTAAGAACAATTTCTCCGGCACTTGCTGCCGACGCAACCAGCATATAGCTCAGTGCAATCGAGCCGAAATTTCTCAAAAAGGCCACGTCATCCTCCACTCATCCGTTGCGGCATCTCGTCCGCACATACGTCACTGCCGTGTGCGGCGGTTGATATTCATCATCCAAATTCGTAAACCGCTACCGCGATTACCAAGATCACTTCCGGTTTTGTAAGATCGCAAAGGTGCTAGAGGACGCCGCAATGCAGGTCGAGGACGAGTCAGTTCCAGTTCACGATGGACCCACCCGCCACCCGCTCGTCGTCTTCGGCGACCATCGCTTCTGTGCCGGCGAGCGATTGGATGTGCGGCGCATGAGCGGGCCGCATATGCATAGCCAGGTCGAGCTCAACTATGTTCTCGATGGACGCATCACCTATTGGTACGACGGGCGCCGGCTTCAGATTTCCCAGGGCCAGCTCTGCCTTTTCTGGGGAATGATCCCACATCAGGTGGTCGATATCGCTGAGCCGACGAACTTCGTCTGCCTCTATGTCCCGATGTCGGTCCTCGTCAATTTCAACAGCATGAGTTCGTTTCGCGACGCCGTGTTCCGTGGCGGCCTCATAGAAGCGCTAAATCCGAGACCGCACGATCGCGACGTCTTTCTCAAATGGCGCGAAGAGCTGCTGTCGGGCGATCCGGAGCTGGAGCAGATCGTGCGTGACGAGCTTGTCGCGCGCATAAGACGGATCGCGCGCGATGGCTGGCAGGATCTGCGCGAGCGGAGTTCGGCCATCGAAATATCGCGCAACCAGGATCCCGATCGGCTGCCGCGCGTGGAAAAAATGCTTCGGTTTATTGCCGAAAAGGCATTGGGCGAGATATCGGCGACGGACGTTGGGCTGGCTGCGGGTTTGCATCCGAATTACGCCATGTCGATCTTCAAGAAGACGGTCGGACTTACGGTCAATCAGGCGATAACGCGCCACCGGCTCGATACTGCCCAATCGCTGCTGATTTCAAGCGATCTGCCCGTCGCCGCTGTCGCATTTGAAGCGGGATTTGGATCATTGTCGCGCTTCTACGAAGCTTTCGAAGGCCGCTTTTCTACCACCCCGGCGAAATATCGCAGCAGCTTCGGTATGGCGGCAAGATCGAACTAGGCCGATCGGCCCCACCAATATCCATTTTCCGATATGCAATCCGTATTGCGCAATGAAGCTCGCCTCCGATCGCCATGCGCAGCATTTTATTAAACTTTTCGTCGGCTAATCGCCATGTACTTGCAGCATCGGTCCCGAGTACCGACGAGGTTGCAGGGCTCCAGATCCGCCCGAATGATTTGCGCGGCCTTCTCAATGAGAAATGACCGGATGGATGACACTTCTGGTCACCGTTGCAGCCGGGAGGATCACCATGAAGCTGCCGTCGCTCTCGCGAAAGGCTTCCCCTGTTGATTGGCAATCGAGTGGCGCATTCACGGCAGTCCGGCCGGTAGTCCGGACGCGGTCGGTTCCGATCGGCCTTCTGAAAATCAATCGGTCATCATCGGCGTTGATAGAGACGGGGCGTCGCCGCGCAGGCTCATTTACAGCAAAACCTTGCTAAGAAACGCGCTCGTGAAGCTGCAGCAGAATCTCAATGTCTGACTGGGATTGGTCCTACATGGAAAATGAAATGGCTCCGACCGGCAAACGTCATTCCTCCCTGGAGGGATACATTCGATCGATCGGACGGCACTATGTGGCCGCCGTCATCATCATGACGATGCTCATCGGGGCGACCTATCAGACCGTCGAGATCGCACTCGATCGTCATTCGCTGCAGCAGGACATCAGCTATCTTACCGGGCGCCAGTTCATCCGTTTTCAGCAGCTCACCAATCAAACGCGGGCTGTCATGAAGGCCTCCGCCGACCCGCAAATGCCGGAATATATTATAAAGCCGATGGTCGAGGATGTTCGCAAAGCAATTGACGACATTCGCAGCATGAGCGGACAACTCGACGAATTGCACGGCAAGTTGGAACGCAATCTCCTCGAAAAGCTCAATCCGCGTGATACCGCATCGGAACAAATGCGCGTCGAACTTGCCGGTCGGCTCGAGGACTTTCTGAAGCGGGCTGATAGGGTCGTATCGGCAAAAGCGCAGGATCGACGCCAGCGCTATTCCTTCTGGGGGCCGATCGACTTTGCCGTTTCCTCCGACAGCCTGCTCATGCGCCAGTTCAGCACGTTGATCGACAATGCACATGATCGCAGCGACGGGAGCATAGACCATGCGCGTCTGATCAGCGCAGTGCTTCTCGGCCTGACCGCGGCCGCGCTCGTTCTGGCGACCGCAATTCTTTTCATGCCGCTTTTGAGGAAGCTTCGTAACGAACACCGGCTGACCATCGACTTCGAGACCAAGTTGACGCACCAGGCGCATACCGATGCGCTCACCAGCCTCAGCAACCGCTCGTCCTTTAATGATGCGTTGAGCGGGTTCTTCGCCTCGCTTGAGCAGGTCGGCACGGGTTTTTCGATGCTACTGGTCGATCTCGACCATTTCAAGGGCATCAACGACAGTGTCGGACATCCGGCTGGCGATGCGGTTCTTCGTCACGTCGCCCACATGCTGCAAGGGACCTTTCGCTCTACCGATATAGTGGCGAGACTCGGCGGCGACGAATTTGCCATTCTGCTTCCGGGCCTTGCCGACGCAACGGCACTGGAAGTGCTGGCCAAGCGTGCGGTTGCAGCAATTGCCACGGAATTTTGTTTCGACGGCCGGATTTTGCCGGTTTCAGCCAGCATCGGCGGAGCGGCTGTGCCCAAGCATGCCGCAGACGAGGCGACGCTCATGCGCGTTGCCGACCTCGCGCTATATGCTGCGAAAGCCAAGCGCAATACCGCTGTGATCTTCGACGAAGCATCGCTTGCGCAACGTCTGGAGGAGAACCAACTCGCAGCCTCGCTGGCTTTCGCCGCCGACCGAAACGAGTTCGTGGTTTACTATCAGCAGAAGGTCAATCTTCAAGGCGGAGAACATCTCGGCTTCGAAGCCTTGGTGCGCTGGCATCATCCGCGGCTTGGCATCCTGCCGCCGGGCCGTTTCCTGCCGCTCATGGACGGGTCGCACTTCATCAGCAGCATGACGCGCTGTGTCGTCAACAGCGTTGCACGTGACCTAAAGGCCTGGAAAGCTGCAGGACTGCGCCCGGGATCGGTTGCCATCAACCTTCCCGAAGTGCTGCTGGTCGGCAGCGACGGATATGATCTCATTGCCACGGCAGTCCGCACGCATCAGCTCGAATGGCGCGACTTTGCCGTGGAAGTGACGGAGGATGTATTTCTCAATCGCAGCGCCAGTCAGATCATGGAGACCATCACACGTTTCCGGGAACACGGCATGTCGGTGTCGCTGGATGATTTCGGCACCGGCTTCGCGTCGCTCGTGCATCTGCGTGATTTTCCCTTCGATGAACTGAAAATTGACCGCAGCTTTGTCAGCGACCTGGGAAGGGATCTTCGCTCCGAGCAGATCGTACGGGCGATGATCGATCTTGCTCGCAATCTGGGCAAGCGGTGCGTCGCCGAAGGGATCGAAAACGAAACGCAGCGCGATTTCCTGCTGGGTGCCGGCTGCGAGGTCGGTCAAGGTTATCTATACGCCAAGCCAGAACCCGCCTCGGCAGCGGTTGAGCGTTTGGCAGTCCCAGACTTGGCGATGCGCAAGCCGTCCCGAAGAATGATGGCGCGCTAACCGTGAGCGGTGCTCGGCGGATTGAATAAATTTTTCGACGGAGGAACAGCGGATGAATGGAATGATGCGGGCATGGCTTGCAGTTTGTTTGGCGGCCGCCTGTCCGTCGATGCCGGCTCTTGCCGGCGAGGGCATGGCGGTGGATGTCGTGCATTTCTGGGTGTCGAAAAGCGAGTCCGCCGCACTTGCCGTGTTCCGCAAAGCATGGACGGCCGCCGGCAATCAATGGGTGGATATGCCTGCCGAAAACAAGGTGGCTGTGCAGCGTGTCGTCAGCGACCGCATCGCCAACGGATATCCGCCGGCCGTGATGCAATGGAACGCCAACGAGGGATCGCGTGAACTGCCGGAAATGGGAATTGTCCAGGACATGAACGATGTCGCGGAGACCGATCACTGGCGAGATGTTATTCCAGCGACGGTCCTTGACCGGATATCCTACCAGGGAAAGGTATATTTCGCGCCGACCAATATCCATGCGGAAAATTGGCTTTGGACAAGCAGGAAAATATTTGACGATGCCGGCTTAAGCTTGCCGGCCTCCTGGGATGACGTTTTCACCATTGCCGAAAAGATCAAAGCCGCCGGACATGTTCCGATTGCGCTTGGCGGCAGCAGATGGGAAGTGTCGCTCATTTTCAATGACATCATCTATCACAAATTCGGACCGGAGGGATATGCGCGCCTCATGAGTGGTGATGCTTCGCTGGTCCTGGATCCGCGCATGATCGACGCCTTGGAAATGCTTTCGCATTTGTCGGACTATGTGGAGCCATTCGCAGTGCGAAAAGACAAGACCTGGGCGGACGCCACGGCAGCGGTTGGCGCTGGTCAGGCTGGCATGCAGTTCATGGGCGACTGGGCAAAAGGCGAGCTTGGCGCGCGCGGCTATGTCGTCGACAAGGACTTCGACTGCACGCTCGTTCCCGGCACCTCCATCGCCTATTTCATGGTCATCGATGCGTTTGCCTTTCCGCTTACGAATCGCGATGGCACGGCTGACGCCCAAAGAGCCTTCGCACGCATGGTTCTCGACCGGGACAATCAGGTCGCGTTCAGCCGGACCAAGGGATCTCTTCCCGTTCGGATGGACGTCGATCCGGCTGGTCTCGATCGCTGCGGTCAGCTCGGATTGAAAATGATCCGGGCGAAGAAGGGCGAGGTCAGCGCCCAATCCCAAGCGATGCCAAGCCAGATGTCGGAGGGTTGGATTGGCGTGGTTGGCGATTTCTTCAACGATGGGAACGCGTCCCCGAAGGAGGCGCAAAAGCGGCTGTACGATATTTTGATGCAACGGTGACGGGTTCGGTTCTCACCATGCGATAGATCGACGCCTCGGACGGGAAAATTGCCCGAATGGACGAGCGGCTCTGCATCGGGCGCTCGGTTTTCGGAGCAGAGGACTACTGGCTGCGATCGTCCTCTGTCAGCGGGACGAACATGCCGAGTTTGACATCGCGCAACACGACATTGGTGTGCATGCGGCGGATCTGCGGGTTTTCCGCCATGATCAGAGCCGCGATGTCGTCATAATGCTCGACGTCGCAGGCCGTGACGATGGCGATCAGGTCCACCGCCCCGGTAACGTAGTAGACTTGCTGAATGTGATCCTGTTTTTCCGCCCAAATGCGGAACTTCGCGAGCGCGTCGTAATTGTCGCGCTCGATTTCCATGCCGACGATGAAAACCATCGGGGTGCCGGTCGCCTTTCGGTCGACGATAGCGACCTCGGCTTTGATAACCCCATCCTCTCGCAGGCGTTTCAGCCGCCGCTGCACGGCCGAGGTCGAAAGGCCGACCTTTTCAGCTATGGTTTCCGCCGTGAGCTGGCAATGGCGCTGAACGATGTCGAGGATATCGCGATCGAAACGATCCAGTTTTTCCATATCTGCACCTTCCGTTCTCGGTGGCAAATTACCCTCCGAAATGGGTATTGCGTCATATTTGATGCGTCAGAAACGAATTTCTGCATATTTTACCTAAAATGACCAGAATTTGCGCGCAAAAATCGCGGCTCTTCGCGATATTCTCCGCAAATTGCTTTTCACTGGAACCGCGCATGACAGAACCGTCTCCCCAAGCATTTCGTGTGGACGATCTCCACAAGAGCTTTGGCCCGCATGAAGTCCTCAAAGGTGTTTCGGTGAAAGCGAGCAAGGGCGATGTGATTTCGATCATCGGTTCGTCGGGTTCGGGCAAAAGTACCTTCCTGCGCTGCATCAACCTGCTGGAAATACCGGATCGCGGGCGCATCATCGTGAATGGCGAGGAAATCGCTTTCCGGCCTGGTCGCGGTGGGCAGATGCAGCCGAAGAGCTGGCGGCAGATCGAGAGGCTGCGGACGGGCCTCGGCATGGTTTTCCAAAGCTTCAATCTCTGGGCACATCGCACCGTGCTTGAAAACGTCATCGAAGCCCCGGTGCATGTCTTGGGCGTTCCGCGCCGCGAGGCTGTCGAGAAGGCGGAATCTCTGCTCAGCAAGGTCGGCCTTTACGAAAAGCGCCATGCCTATCCGGCCTTTCTCTCCGGAGGTCAGCAGCAGCGAGCGGCGATTGCCCGGGCGCTTTGCGTTGATCCGGCCGTGATGCTCTTCGACGAACCCACCTCGGCGCTGGATCCGGAATTGGTCGGAGAAGTGCTCAAGGTCATCCGCGATCTCGCCGAGGAGGGCCGAACCATGCTGCTTGTCACGCATGAGATGCGCTTTGCCCGCGATGTCTCCAGCCACGTTCTCTTCCTGCATCAAGGGCGGATCGAGGAGGAGGGGCCGCCGAAGCAGATTTTCGATACGCCCCTCAGCGCCCGGTGCCGGGAATTCACCGGCATGCTCGTCCATTGATCTACACGCCATCACAAACAACCCCATCTGGAGACTCCCGCCAATGAAATTGCTGCCCATCCTTCTTGCCGGCGCTACGCTTGTGCTTTCCTCTGTTGCCGCGCAGGCCGAGGTTCGTTTCGGCGTCATGAATGAATCCTATCCGCCCTTCTTCGCCAAAGACGCTTCCGGCAAGTGGCAAGGCTGGGAAATCGACCTGATGGATGCCGTCTGCGAGCAGATGAAGGAGAAGTGCTCGATCGTGGAGCTTTCCTGGGATGGCCTCATTCCGGCCCTTCAGAGCAAGAAGTTCGACGTGATCTGGTCGTCGATGTCGAATACCGCCGAGCGTTCCAAGGTAATCGACTTCACGGATAAATATTACAACACGCCGAGCACGCTGATCGGCCCCAAGGACGGAAAGCCGGGCGCAACGGCTGATGACGTGAAAGGCAAGACCATCGGCATTCAGGTCTCCACCATCCAGTCGGAATATTACAAGAAGTATTTTGCAGACGTTGCTGAGCAGAAGACCTATCAGACCCTCGACGAGGCGTTCCAGGATCTGGCCGCCGGCCGCATCGACTATGTCTTTGGCGATTCTCTTGCTCTCGATGCCTTCCTGAAAAGCGACGGCGGCAAGGATTGCTGCGCAAAGATGGGCGACGTCGCCGACGACAAGGAGATCCTCGGAGCCGGCGTTTCCGGCGGCCTGCGCAAGGAAGACACAGAGCTGAAGGCGAAGCTCAACGCAGCGATTGCGGCAGTCCGCGCCAGCGGCAAATACGACGAAATTACCAAGAAGTATTTCGACTTCGACATCTACGGCGCAAAATAAGCGAACCGAACGATGGCGGTCACCCAGCAAACGATCTTGGAGCTGCTTTCTCCCTATCCGCCGGGATGGGGAGGCGTGCTGTTGTTGGGTGCCGCCTCCACCATCGCAATTTCCACAGGCGCCTTTCTGATCGGCCTGGTGCTCGGCACGGCAGGTGCCCTTGGCAAGCTTTCCGGCAACAGGCCGCTTCGCCTGCTACTTGATCTTTATACGACGGCGATCCGCGCCATTCCGGAACTGATCCTGATCGTCGGTCTCTATTATGCTGGCATGGATGGGCTCAACCGGCTTCTGGCCACCGTCAATCTGCCCACATTCGAGATGAACGGCTTTGCCGTCGCCGTCGCAGTGCTCGGTTTCGTGCAGGGCGCCTACATGACGGAAGTGCTCAGAGGCGCGATACTCGCCATTCCTGTCGGTCAGATCGAGGCGGCAAAAGCGTTTGGCATGGGACCAATGCTGCGTTTTCGCCGTGTCGTGCTGCCCGCGTTGCTGCCGAACGCACTGCCGGGCCTTGCCAATCTGTGGATGTCGATCACCAAGGACAGCGCCCTGGTCGCCGTCGTCGGCTACCAGGAACTGGCGCTCGCCACCCGCCTCGCCGGGGCGAGCACCAAGCATTATTTCATCTTCTTTCTCGCCTCTGCCCTTCTTTATCTTGCTCTCACCCTCGCCTCCAACGTCGTCTTCAATGTGATCGAACGTCGGCTGCGGCGCGGTCAGCCGAAGCTCGCTTAGGGAGTGCGTGACATGACCTTTTCATGGATCGTCTCCTATTGGCCACTTCTATTGGCCGGCGCCGGGCAGACGATATCGCTGCTGATGATCTCGGTCGTTTTCGGCTTCGTGCTGGCGATCGGACTTGCCTTCGCGCAAGTAAGCGGCAGCTCACCGGTGCGATACGCTGCTCGCGCTTACTGCACCTTCTTCCGGGGCACGCCCCTGCTCATCCAGCTTTGGCTTCTCTATTACGGCGTCGGATCGCTGTTGCCGATGATCCCGGGCATCCGCCAAAGCCTGTTCTGGCCGATCCTGCGCGAAGGCTTCTTCTTCGCCGCGGTGAGCTTTACGCTGAACTATGCGGCCTATGAGGCAGAGGTGCTCCGCGGCGCCTTGCTTGCGGTTCCGAAGGGTGAACTGGAGGCCGGTCGCGCTTTCGGCATGAGCCCTTTCACGCTAACGCGGCGCATCTGGCTGCCGCGCGCCATTCGCATTGCGATGCCGACAATCGGTGGCGAGATCGTCATGCAGCTCAAGGCGACACCGCTCGCCTTTACTGTCACGGTCATGGATCTCTACGCCGTCGCCAGCAAGGTGCGTCAGGACACGCTGCTCGTCTATGAGCCGCTGATCGTCGTCACGGTCTTCTATCTCATTCTAACCGCCGTCATCGCCCGGGCCTTCCGTCTCATGGAGGCGCAGGTGCCGGCGCGACGCTGACCTCATGATGCAAAAGGAAGGCCATGCCTCACGCCTGTTTGGAGGCTTCCGAAACCGACCGTCCGATCTTGAACCGCCCGGCCGCCGATACAGCACTCGCGCGGCCGGATTTTGATGCCTGCCAAATCCATTTCGGGAGACCCGTTTATGAGCAAACTCCGCATTCTTGATGGCGGCATGAGCCGCGAACTCATGCGCCTCGGCGCCGAACTGAAGCAGCCGGAATGGTCGGCGCTGGCGCTGATCAATTCGCCCGCGATCGTCCGACAGGTGCACGAGGAATTCATCGCCGCCGGCTCGGAAGTCGTCACGACGAACAGCTATGCACTCGTGCCCTTCCATATCGGCGAGGAGCGCTTCTGGAAGGAAGGTGCAGAGCTCATTGCGCGCTCAGGCCAATTGGCGCGTGAAGCAGCCGACGCCCACCGGGATCGGAAGGTGCTCGTCGCCGGTTCGTTGCCGCCGGTCTTCGGTTCCTACGAACCGCAGAATTTCGATCCCTCCCGCGTGCAGGACTATCTCAAGGTGCTGGTCGAAAATCTTGATCCGTATGTCGATGTCTGGCTCGGCGAGACGCTGAGCCTGATCGCCGAGGGAGAAGCCGTTCGTACCGCGGTTGCGGCGACCGGAAAACCGTTCTGGATCTCGTTCACGCTGGCCGATGATGCGGCGCAGAGAAACGGCAGTGAACCGAAACTCCGCTCCGGCGAGAGCGTCGATGATGCGGCGATCTGGGCTGCTTCTTCGGGCGCGAGCGTGCTCCTGTTCAATTGCAGCAAACCGGAAGTGATGCGGCCGGCAGTCGAAACCGCCGCCCGGGTGTTCAGGGGTAGGGGTGTTGCGCTCGAAATCGGCGTCTATGCCAATGCTTTCGAGGGCGAGCAGGGCGATTCCGCTGCCAACGAGGGCTTGCACGGGACCCGCAGCGATCTGAATGACGATGCATATTCGCGCTTCGCCTGTTCATGGGTCGAAGCGGGCGCAACCATCATCGGCGGCTGCTGCGGCATTGGCACAGGCCATATTCACCAGCTCCGGCAGGCATTGCTGGGCTGATACGCGCGCATGTCCCGGATGCGCGCATCGCGGGATCTAAATCGCCAAGAGGACGCGATACCTCATCGCATCCTCTTCAATCCTTGTGTGCCGATATGGTCGCTCGAAGGTTCGTTTGATGACATTTCTCATAGAATTCGATGGTCTGCGCGGCCATGCCGTTTGGGAGCGGCACGAAATCCTGGAGCCGAAGCCCCGGCGATCTGCTCAGCGCCGGGTCCGCGAACTGGCCTTCATTGAGGCTGCCGACACGATCCGATAATGTTTCGAAATAGGCTAAATTCTCGTCCACGGTGGAGGGAGAGGATCTCATACCATGGGCGGGAATGATGAACTGCGCATTCAGATCGCGAATGCGCAGGAGTGATGAACGGAGCAAACGAAGATCATCCGCATTCTCACTCCAGACCTCGGGAATCGGATGCTCTACCGCATCGACAGCCAGGCAGACACGGATCTCGGGAATCCATACGGCGATGTGGTCGGGCGTGTGTCCGGGGGTGTGAATGAGCTCCAGGCTAAGATCGCCACCATGAAGTATGGTCGAGCCTGAAAAGGTAATGTCGGGGCCAACGAGTTCGACACTTCGGAATCGCGCCTCCTGGTCCGCCTTTTCCCGCAGCGTCTGCAGGCAGGATAGGTCGCGCAGACGTTCGAGTGCTGCCGCATGGGCGATAATCGGCGCCTTTCCGATGATGGCCGCATTGCCCCAGAAATGATCCCAATCCATATGGGAATTGACGACGATCAGCGGACGATCACGTGCTTTTTCCCCTAGTAGATTAAGAGCGGTCTGACAAAGCTCCGGCGTCCCAAGGGTGTCGATCAGAACGTTGAACTTTTCCGTGCGCACAAACACGCTGTCGACTTCATCGCCAGCCCTTACAATCGTGATGCGATCGTCAAGGCCCGGATAAGAGCACAGTTTTACAGCGATAGTCATGCGAGCCCCTCCTCCCAAGAAATTTCCATTCCGATATGCACGGCAGGAAGTGGCCGTTCTCAACCGGCTTCGAACAGGCCGGTCGGCCGGCGGCATCTACAATACCAGGGCGAAGCGCTGCTGTGTTTCTACTAATGAAACTTTCTTTCGACCGTGGTTGCGACGCTGAGCATTTGAAGCAGATAGCGTATCAATGCGACGTCCTCGGTCGACGTCTGGTTTTCAAATACCTGGGTGATGATTGCGCTCAAATTATTGGCCTGATCGTGCACCAGTTCCTTAATATAGATTTCGGGTTCCGCAAAAATTTCAATTTGATTCTGTTTGTCGCTTGTCATCTCACACCAGCTTGTTCTGAAGCGTCTTTCCGGTTGCCCCGGCATTCTGCAGCCTTCAATTCCTGATCGAATTGATCGATCAAACGTTGCACCCACAGCTCATTGTAAACGTCGCCGTCGCAAGGGCGATCGCGCTCTTCGGTGGATCTAATCTGCCCGACCAATGCCCGCAGCAGTCGCATCACTCCCTCATTTCCGCTTTTGCCGGGACAAGCGAGCTGGCATATCTCTTCTGAAATCTGTCAGTCGCCATCTCGGCAGTCGGCGCTTGCAGCGCGCCCCGATCGCATATGTTGCCCGCCGAAAGCCAGCTCGCGCTTACGGCGCGGCCGCTGCTTTCACTTAGCCAAATAGGCGTTTTCATTGATCTTGTGGTTTGTACGAATTCTTGCATGAGCCAAGTAGGGCAAGTGGCTCAAGGTCGTCTCGGGCTTCAGCGGATTGTGGAGCTCCGGTTCCAGCAAGAGGGTTGTTCCATGGATGGAGTAGAGTTGATGATGCCGCATCAAACCAGCCATGGAAGGCTTTGCTTGGATTGGCACAACCAAGCCGTCCTCGAGCAGCGACGGCAATCCGAGTTTGGTCACCTGCCAACCCGTCGAAATTAACAGGTCCACCAACTTCGGGTGCGTTTCAACGATCAGCGAGCTGATGCCGGCAACAAGGCAAAATTCCATCACCCCGGTCATCAGGATGTGTGAGGCCGGCACCCGATTGATGAGTATTTCACCTTTCGCGACAACACATCGGGTCCATTCAAAAATGTCCGGTGAGCGTGGCCATGTTCCGCCGTTCATGATCTGAGGATAGACGTCCGACAACAAATGCGGCTCTGTCGTAGGGAGCAGTCGCGAGTACCCCACGACGGCATCTTCATGAAAGAGTGCGAGATGCAGGGCGCGGTCGTGATCGAACTGGTCTATTTCCAATCCGTCGCTTCGCCGAATGGCTTCCCAACCGAGCCTTTCCACAAATTGCTCGTGCCGGAAGCGCCAAATTTTCTCCATTGTTTGCCCGTTTGATGCCGAGCAACCGACGTAGAGTCTAATCATCCTTGCCCCTGATTTTACGGCAAGAATGCATGATAGTCCCTGCCATTTAAATGAGTAAAAATACCCAGCTTTCAGCTCTCGGCCGACGTCATCGATAAGCTTGGATGAGGATTGGTCGGGGCAGCTCCGAGGCGACGTGAGTAACCGGCAAGAGGGCGCGACGGCATGCTGACCTGTCTGCGGCCCGCCGATAAGGCTCTTTAGCGAAGTATTCCGAAACGAAAACTTTCCGCTATCATCTGCGCCGCGTTCACGACATTGAGCTTGCGCTGAACATTCAAGATTTCGTTCTGAATGGTTCGGTGCGAACGCCCCAGAATTCCGGCGATCTCTATGGCCGTCTTGCCGGCTGCGCACCACTGAATGATTTCTCGCTCCCGCGCCGTGATCCGCAGCAGGCTCCGATCTCGCGATCTCGCCTCTTTCGCCATAAGGCCACGCAGCGCATTGTGGGCATAGATCGACAGAATATGCAGCGCGCCCCTGGCAGCGCCGGAGAGATCGACCTTTTCGGCACCGAACGTCACGATCGCCTGAAACCCGCTCGCTGAGTGCAGCGGCACGCTGTAGCCGTCTTTCATTTTGAATTCTCTGGCTTCATTCATGACGCGGCGCGCGTGACGGCCAAGCTCTTGATCTCGGAGCGCCTCCGACCAAACGAAAGCACCGTCCTGCATTTTAGAGAGCTGGATCACCGGATCGGCGTGCACATAGTTGTGCGAAAGATAGTGGTCGAACCACTCCGACGGCCAAGCATTCAACATAAAGTAGGAATCAATTCGCTCCGTGGGCAAAGGTATGCCGGAAATTGCAAAACAGCTAAAACCGAAGTGCCGTGCCGACCGGTCCAATGAGCCGAGTATTTCATCCTTGCTTTTTGCCGCAGCGGTTTCCGACAAAAAGTCGAACATTACGTTTGCAGTTGCCACGGCTTCACTGTTCACTCGTCCCTCCCCAGGATTTCAGATAGTCTACTGCATATTAGCTCAAGGAAGTATTATTTTCATGACCATTTCGGGTGATACCCGGATTATATGATATTTTTATAATAAAACCTGAGTGCGAGCGAGGGGGTCGTTGGCGGAGAGGCTGTCTCGCATGATCGGGTGGGTAAGCCGCAGGTTCTTTGCCGGATCGGGAATGCGCTCAAACATAGGCAAAATTGCTTATTTACCGTTGCGTAAGGTAGCTGTTAAATCCGACACAAGGGAAGAAAATTGCAGCTACAGGGTGCGGGCATACCGAAGGCCAAAGATAGTCTTTCATTGGGAGGCTACGGCGTGCGGAATGGGCATTGCCTGGCCGGTCTTTGGGCATCAGGGAAAGAGAATTCCAAATAGCTTTGCAGGCAGGGTCAACCTGCCGCTTGCACGTCCGATATCGACGGAAGCGCTGGCTTCCGTCAGCGCCAATAAAATTGTCAGCCTTCGGAATCGATCTCAATGTCAGCGAGGTCGATGAGGGATGAAGCTGTGACTTCGCCGACGCCAGGAGAAAACCAGTAACAGGCACGCAGCGTGTATGACCTGTTTCGGACAGTTGTGACATGTGACTGATGGAAGGGGCTCGTGTCCTGCCTCATCGATCAGTTTTCAGACTTAGATGATGTGACGTTGCGCCGAGGTGTTCGCACTTTCGTGCCGTAACGCCATGCTCGAATTCCGAAAGTCGAACCCATGCAATGCCTTGCGTCACGGTCGGAGAAGACCGTGCGAGGGCGGAGCGATCACGTTTCCGGCAAGCACAGAGGGGGCCATGAACAATCTCAAGGGATCTTGGAGACTATCAGGATGGCGCAGGACGACGAGCAAGGGAGATGTTTCCTATCCCCTTGGTGAGGAGGCGTCGGGTTTGCTTGTCTACACGTCGGGCGGCAAGATGATGGTGCAAATGACGGCGGCGCATCGTCCGTCTTTTGAAACAAGCGATCCTCTCGGCGGAAGCGCCGAGGAGCAGGCGGCGGCCTATTCGACTTGCCTGGGTTATTTCGGCAGCTACAGGGTTGCCGACGGCAAGGTCACGCACAGGATCGAAGGCAGCTCTTTCCCCAATTGGTCGGAAACCGAGCAGGTCCGCCCCTACGAGCTTAAAGGCGATGAGCTGATCTTGCGCACGCCCCCCTCTGAGAGCGGTGGAGTAACCACCGTGAACGAAATGTCCTGGATCCGCGACAAGGGACCAGCCGACGCCTGATTCACTTGGGCGCTGCTGCGCCTCATTCATGCATTCGAGCGGAGGAACAGATGAACATCACCAGCACCATCCATCATACGGCCCGTGCTCGGGCGGGAGTGCCGCTTGCTTTGGGAAGGCAGCACCCGAAGGCAGCCTACCAACAAACCGATCTGGCGTCTCTCGCCAATTATCTCATCCTCTTAATGCTGCGCAACGTCACGAGCGATGGCTATGTCATCGAGGATCCCGCCAATCCCGGGCAATATTCGGCGTCCGGATGCGTTATCGCCGCGCCCTCCTTTCCCGCCAATACACCCGGCGTCGATCAGGACTATGTCTACAACTGGGTGCGCGATGCTGCGATCACCGCCATCGAGATCGCCGCGGCCGGATTGCCTGTGGCTCCAGGCAGTGGCATGCCGAGTTTGATCGACTACGTCAGCTTCGCCAGGCTCTGTCAGACGAATGCCCATCCAACGCTAGGGCATGCATGCTTTACCGTCGCCGGGCAACCGCGCCCGTGGACCGAACAGAATGATGGACCTGCCATTCAGAGCCTTGCTCTCTTGCAGGCCTATCCCCAGTTGGACACGGCGACCCAAGCCACTGCCAGGCAGGTCATCGAAACAAACATGTCTTATCTCCTCGGTGCTTACCAGAAGCCCACCACCAACCTCTGGGAAGAGCACGAAGGTCTGTCCTTCTTTGCGCGCTCGGTTCAGTTGCGCTGTTTCAGAGAGGTGGCCGCCAATACCCACGGCATTGGCGTTGCCGCCGATGTACCGACGGCGATTGCCTGGCTCGAAAGCGCCCTTCAGGATCATTGGAACGGCTCGTATTATGTGACGATGCTGGCGCCAGGGGCCGGTCCCGGCGTCTCGGTCGTTCCGGGCGACCTTGGCTACGATCCGAACATCGACATCGTTTCGGCCTGTATTTACGGAGCGGTGCCGGCAACCGACACAAGATTGCTTGCGACGGCCGCCCGCCTGCGCAGCCAGTGGGCCGATCCGAATTCCAGTGCATTCTACCCGATCAATGCCGCCGATCAGACGCGTGGGATTGGTCCGCTCCTCGGCCGCTATCCCGGCGACACCTATGACGGCGATGTCGCCCATCCTGTCAGCGGCGGGCATCCCTGGGCGTTGTGCACATGCAATTTCGCGGAACTTTACTATCGTCTCGCCAATGACATCGATCACGCCGGGACGGTTCCTTTGGATAGCCTGTCGGACGATTTCTTCGCGCAGGTTGGTGTGACGAGCGCGACCTCCGTCGCCGATGCCGCAGCGGCGCTCAGAAGCGCGGGCGATGCCATGCTGCGCGCGGTCATCTATCACAGCGATCGTTATGAACTGAGCGAACAGTTCGACGGCACGTCCGGCTATGAAAAGAGCGTGCACAATCTGACATGGAGCTATGCGTCGTTTCTGTCCGCCGTACGCGCCAGAACCGGCGGAAACAAGCTGTCGGGCAAGGTCGCCGGCAAGTCCACGCGGGCGGCCGGGAGCAAAAAATGAGCGAGCGATTGGCAAGCTTCATTGCGCTCTCAAGCGCGCTGACCGGTTTCAACGCGATGCGATTGCAGGCCACCGGCCTGGCAGAGACCTATCTCGCGCTGCTGGACCAGATTGTTCCCAGCGGCATTGTGAAGGATCTCCTCGGCAGCTTTCGAGAATTGCCGACGGACCGAGATGGCGAGCGTTCTCCGGCAATTCTCGGGAACGCTCGACTTGGACCGATCGCGCGCAACGTGATCGTGCTTTGGTACTGCGGCACCTGGCAACAATTGCCAGAGGGATGGCGCAGCGCCTTTGGAGCATCGCCGCTCGACAAAACCCATCTGGTCTCCGGCGCGGCCTATCAGGCCGGCTTGCAATGGCTTGCGGCGGGAGCTCATCCGCCGGGTGCCAAACAGCAAGGTTTCGGTGCATGGGCGCTCGCGCCCGCAGGGGAAAGACATGACGAACGAGATGTCCTTTGACGTGGTGGTCGTCGGCGCGGGTGTTGCGGGCGCCATGATCGCGAAGCGTTTGACCAAAGCCGATATGCGGGTGCTGCTGCTTGAGGCGGGACCCGGCACGACGCGCAGCTTCACCGAATACACGCAGCATCTGGAGCACTTTTACGCCGCAAACAGCAAGGGCCCGGAATCGGCGTGGCCGCCCGCCGTCGCCGCGCCGCAACCGGACACGGCAGATTTGCGGTCGAACAACGGCTACTTCGTCCAACGCGGCCCCAATCTCTATGGCAGCAGCTATACGCGGCTATGGGGCGGATCGACCCTGCATTGGCTCGGCGTGTCGCTGCGCATGCTGCCGGAAGATTTCCGCATGCGATCGCTGCATGGGGTCGGACGCGACTGGCCCATCGGTTATGACACGATCGCACCCTATTACGAGCAGGCCGAACATGAGATCGGCGTTTCCGCTGATGTCTCCGAACAGCACTATCTTGGGCTCAGCTTCTCGGAAGGCTACGACTATCCGATGCGGCGCGTCCCGCCCAGTTTTTCGGATCGGGTGCTCGGGGCGGCCGTTGACGGCATGGAGGTGCAGCTTCAGGACGAGTCGTTCCGGCTTAGGGTTCGAAGCTATCCGGCGGCCCGCAATTCGCAACCGCGCAAATCCTACAGGCCGGTCGGGACCGGCTATCTCGGGGAGCGCTGCGAGGGCAACACATCCTGTACGCCGATCTGTCCGGTGCAGGCGAAATACAATGCCGGCAAAACCCTCGCTCAGGCGAATCCGAACCGGTTGACGGTCATGACGCAGGCGGTCGCCTCCAAGATCTTTATCGATCCGGCAAGTGGCGACGTGAAAGGGATCGAATATCAGCGCTACGAGGATCGCAACTCGACGCATGCGACGACCCTGGTCGCAAAGGCCCGCGTCTATGTTTTGGCGGCGCATGCCGTGGAAAATGCCAAGCTGATGTTGGCATCGGGGATCGACGGTCCGCGCGGTCAAGTCGGCAAAACCCTCATGGATCATCCGACGCTTTATGCATGGGGGCTCGCACCCCTTTCGATCGGCGCCTACAGGGGCCCGCAGTCGACAGCCGGCATCGAGGACTTGCGGGGCGGCGCGTTCCGCTCGAAACATGCAGCATTCCGCTTTGACATTGGCAATGACGGCTGGCGGGCGAGCACCGGCGCTCCCGACACGGCGGTCTATCAGGCGGTGATGAACGCGGGGCTGTATGGTTCGGCACTGCGTGGGGAACTCGAGGCGACGCTGCCGCGCCAGATCCGCTTCTCGCTTGCGGTCGAACAGCTTCCCGACGCTGCCAACAGCATCAGCATCGATCCCCGCTGCCGCGATCCCCTCGGCAATCCGCGCCCGGTGATCGATTACCGGATCGATGACTATACCTTGGCTGGCATGGCGGCTGCCTTGCGCGTTGCCGAAGCCGTATTTCGTCGAGCCGGGATCAAGGATTGTACCGACCCGGATAAGGGAAGCTGGTTTCCAACGGCCCATTATCAGGGGCGCACATTTGCCTATCACGGGATGGGGCATTTTGCCGGCACGCACGCCATGGGCTCGGATCCCAGCGCCTCAGTCCTCGATGCGGACCAGCGGGCCTGGGAACACCGGAACCTTTTTGTCGTCGGTTCCGGCAGCTTTCCGACGCTTGGCACATCCAATCCTACGCTGACACTAACGGCTTTGGCGTTGCGGACGGCGGATCGGTTGATCGCGACCTTCGCACACTGATCGCATTTGCACGTGCCGGCGAAAGCCGGCTGACGACTTCATTTTATCGGAGCGGTCCTTTGATCGCACCACGCAAAAGGGGAGCAAGCAGAATGCATCTATCATGTCGGCTGCGCGCCAACCGGAAAGAAGGCCGAGGAAGTGCTCCTCGTTTCTCATTGCATAGGACGGAGGTGCGCCATGCTGTTTGCCATTGACTCTGCGCGAAGGACCGACATCGGAGCCGTCGCCGCGGACGGAAATTATGATGCGGTCATCGTCGGCACCGGCATCTCCGGCGCCATCATCGCCAATGAGCTCAGCAAGGCGGGCAAGCGTGTCCTCGTCCTGGAAGCCGCGTCCGGAACGAACCGGAGCCTAGACGGATACAATGCATTGGTGACCAACTTCTACAATGCCGCCAGCAAGGACAACCAATCGCCCTATCCGGTCAATCCCAATGTTCCGATGCCGCGTAGCCCGGAGCTTCGGAAGCTTCAGCCGGGCGAAACCGACGCCTCGACCTATATGGTGCAATCCGGGCCCTATGTGACCGATACCACCTATACGCGGATTTTTGGCGGCACGACCATGCACTGGGAAGCCAAGACGCCGCGACTGCTGAAAGAAGATTTCAAGTCGAACGCTCTGTACGGTCAGGGTCTCGATTGGCCGCTGGAGTATCGCGATATCGAGGCGGACTATCAAACCGCGGAGCGCGAGATCGGCGTGTCGGCCGATGTCGAGGACCAGAGCTATCTCGATATCACCTTTCCCGAGGGTTACGTCTATCCCATGCGGGGCCTGCCGCTTTCCTATCTCGACCAGATGGTGGCCAAAGGCATCGACGGAACCGCGGTCGAACTCTACGGAGAGACCTATCCCGTCAAGGTGCGACCCTATCCCCAGGGGCGCAACGGCATCCCCAATCCGGCTTATGACGGTGGCAAGGGGTATGTGCCTGTTGGCGCGGTCAATACGCATGAGGTCGAGGAGGGGGGACGCTGTCAGGGCAATACGAACTGCGTTCCGATCTGTCCCGTGCAGGCGCGCTATCATTCCGGGAAGACGCTGGCGAAAGCATTTCAAACCGGGCGGGTCGATCTTCTTGCACAGGCCGTCGCCTCGCGCGTTCTGATCGACTCCGACACGGGTCGGGCAAAGGCGCTCGAGGTCAAGGTCTATAAGCATGAGGCCTCGCCCGAATATGAAACGATCACCGTGAGAGGCAAGATCTTCGTGCTGGCTGCCGGCGCCATCGAAACGCCGCGGCTTATGCTGGCATCGGGCCTGCAGAGCTCGAGCGGTTTGATCGGCCGCAACCTGATGGATCACGCCTACTTGCTGAGCTGGGCACTGATGCCGGAGGTTTGCGGCACCATGCGCGGCACGAGCTGTACTGGCGGCATCGTGGACTTGCGCGGCGGTGCCTTCAGGCGGCATCAGGCGGCCTTCAGCGTCGATATCCACAATGATGGTTGGGGCTGGGCCGTCGGCTCGCCCTATTCCGACGTCACCGAACTCGTCGACGAGCACAACCGCTTCGGCGGCGATCTGAGACAGGGGCTGATCGACCGCATTTCGCGCCAACTGCTGCTGGCCTTCATGATCGAGGTGATGCCGGTCGAGAGCAATCGCGTTTCGGTCGATCCGCAATATACCGACCGGCTCGGCAATATGCGGCCGGTCGTCTCGTTCACGGTTCCGGAATACACCATGCGCGGCGCCGCCTATGCGCGGGAGTTCGCAAAGACCATGTTTGCCCGGCTCGGCGCCGCCGACCATACCCGCTACGACACCAATGACTGTGGCTATGTGAACTATGAAGGCGAAGGCTATGCCATCCGCGGCGGCAACCACCTGGCCGGCACCCACATCATGGGATCGGACAAGCAGAGGTCGGCCGTAAACATCGACCAGCGCTCCTGGGAGCACGACAACCTCTATCTGGTCGGCGGTGGCAGCATGCCAACCATTGGCACGGCCAATGTCACCTTGACCCTCGCCGCACTGTGCTACCGCAGCGCCCGAGCAATGCTGAAACAGTTGCAACGATAAGCCCCGGACCGCTTCCGCGCGCACAACAATCGGAGAAGCCAGCATGTCTAATACGATTACGACGCTCGATGCACTCAAAGAGCATCTCTACCTGGCAATGCAATTGGAGCATGCAACGATTCCGCCCTACCTGACGGCGCTTTATTCGATCAAGCCCGGCACCAACGTGGATGCCGTCCAGGTCATTCGGGTCGTCGCTGTCGAGGAAATGCTGCATCTGACGATCGCGGCAAACCTTCTGAACGCCATCGGCGGGACCCCTGACCTCACCAGGCCGGGATTCGTGCCTTCCTATCCCGCCCATCTTCCCGATGGTGAAACCGATTTCAAAGTGAGTCTGGCGTCGTTCAGCAAGGAGACGCTGGCGATCTTCAAGAAGATCGAACGTCCTCGTCTCGCCCCCGGATCCCACAAGCTCGTCAAGCGCATGTACCGTTCGGGCGTAACGGTGCTTGGGAGATATCCGGGCGCCAGCGACATGCAATACTACAGCATCGGCGACTTCTACGCCGCAATCGAAGAGGGTTTCGATCGTCTGGAAAAGGAAGCCAAGACTGACGGCAAGACGATCTTTATTGGGGATCCGAAGCGCCAGGTCACATCGGAATACTATTACTCCGGCGGCGGCGAGCTCTTTCCCGTCATCGATATCGAAAGCGCAAGGGCGGCGATCCGCCTTGTGATGGAACAGGGCGAAGGCGCCGGCGGCGGCATCTACGACCACGAGAGAGAGCTCGCGCATTACTACCGCTTCGACGAGCTGGACAGAGAGCGCTATTACCAGCCGGAGGACAGGGCAGGCCATCCGACCGGGCCTACTTTCAGGGTCGATTGGCATGCTGTTTATCCGGTCAAAACCGATCTGAAACTCGGTGACATCGACAGTAAGAAGAGCCCGGAACTCTACGAGGCTGCGCTTTCGTTCAACCAGACCTATGCGGCGTTCCTGGAGCTGTTGACGCAAGCTTTCAACGGCCAGCCGCAGTTGCTGCTGGAGGCTGTGCCCAGAATGTTCGAATTCAGGAACCTGATGGGAGACCTGATCCGCAATCCCCTGCCCAACTACCCCGGCCAGTATGCGATGGCGACGTTCGAGATTGGCTACAATCAGGTGCTGCGCACCGTTGCGGCCGAGGAGGCGCAGGCATGAGTATCGAAGATCGTCCGCACCGCTTTCTTGCCTTCTCGACGGAGGTAACCGCCTTTGCCACATTTGAATTGTGGGCGACAGGCCAGGTAGAAGCTTATCTCACAGCCGTCAACGACGCGATTGGCGATGCGATCCTGAATGAACTCCTTTCCACCTACGAAAAGATCTGTCTGGAGACAGGGGGCCAACCTCCGTCGGAGCGAAAGGCGCGTCTGCGCCGTGAGATCTTCGGAAGCGAGAAACTTGGCCCGGTCGCGCGGAACATCATCAAACTCTGGTACGTCGGCACTTGGTACGGACTGCCGGCCGCTTGGTGCGAGGCGTTTGGTGCCAAGCCGAAGGACGTAAGCTTCGTGATTTCGCCCGCCGCCTATGCCGAAGGCCTGATGTGGAAGGCAATCGGAGCCCATCCCGCGGGGGCAAAGGCCCCGGGTTATGGCTCATGGGCGTCTCCGCCACGGATTCCGGCCTTTGCGGGCGAGCCTGCGATTGCGCAAGTCAAGGAAGTCCAAATCAACCACAATGAAGGATTGGCAAGATGAGCATCCAAACTCCCCGACTCTCTCCCGAAAAGGTCTGGCTTGGCATCACGCCGACGCTTTGGTGGAACGACGACTTCATCAACATAGACATCGGCATTCCCTTCGAACAATGCATCAGTGAAATGGCGCTCGCCGGCTATGTCGGCTGCAGCGTCGGCCACAAATATCCGACCGACCCCAAGGTGCTGAAGCCGGCACTCGAACTGCGTGGTTTGCGCGTTTCGGAACCGTGGGTCAGCACCTATTTCACGATTGAAGCGATGAAAGAGCAGACGATCGAGAAAGTCCGCCAGCAACTTGCCTTTCTGGAGGAGATGGAGCGCGGCAGCACCGATCCGAGGAGAGCCGATCTGGTGGTGGCCGAGTTTGGCCATGCGGTCAATCCGCTGCCGGTCGCGCTATTCCCGAACTGCCCGACGCTGACGGACGAACAGTGGGGGCGCTTGGTGGACGGTCTGCATCAGATCGGCAGGATTGCCAGGGAAGAAGGCCGGCGCCTTTGCTATCATCCGCATCTCGGCACCGGTGTGATGATCGCTTCTGCCGTTGACAGGCTGATGGAAAGGACGGATCCGGATTTGATCCATCTGTTGCTCGACACCGCCCATCTTGCCGCAGCCGGCGTCGATCCGTTGGCTGTCACCAAGAAATACGCCGCCCGGATCAAGCACATCCATCTGAAGGATATCCGGGCCGACGTTGTCACCCGTGTTCATGATGACGGGCTCTCCTTCGAAGCAGCCATCGAAGCCGGCATATTCACCGTTCCCGGTGACGGCTCGATAAAGACCTTCCCGCAAATCCTTGCGACGCTCGCCGAAGCCGATTTCGCCGGCTGGCTGGTGATCGAAGCCGAACAGGATCCGGCGAAAGCCAATCCGCTTCGTTACGCCAAGATGGCGCGTACCTATCTGCGCGAGACGCTCGGGTGGTAGCGATGGACAAGGGCGCAAAAAAAGAGATTTTGCTGAGCCTGTTCATGTTTACGGCGGACCTGCGGCCGAATGATCGGGCTTACACCCAAACCCTCATCGACCACATCAAGGCCCTGCTTACCATGGGCTATGACGGTTTCGACCTGCCGATCGCCGCGCAACAGACGGGCGATCATCAGGCCGAGATCGACAGTTACGCCCGTTTCAGGCAGGCCTTGGACGCGGCCGGCCTGGAAACGGTACGCTTCACGACCAATGTCGGGACAACGCGGACCTTCGATCCCACCTCGCCTTACCGGGAACAGAGGGAAGGCGCACTGGCCTATTTGAAGTCCCGCGTCGATATCACGTCGATCCTGGGCGGCAAGACCGTCATGGCGGGACCAATCGTCTTTCCCTACGGTGTCTTCCCGACGCTCGATTCCGGTACGCCGCTCTGGAGCGATGCGCTGCAAGATTGGCTTGAACCTCGCTACAGGCTAGCGCGGCCGATCATCGAGGAGCTCGCCAATTATGCGGAGAAGAGGGCCGTCAAGCTCGCGATCGAGCCGGTGGACCATTGGGAAACACCGGCGCCGAACATGGTCTCGGATGTGCTCGGCTTCCTGGAAGGGGTAGGCAGTTCCCAGGCTGGTTTGACCATCGACAGCGCTCATGTGGTGCTTGGAAGCAGCGGCCCTGCGGCTTTCCAGGCCGACGTGCGTACCACCGTCGCGCAGCGCCGCCTGAACTACATACATATCTCCGCGCCGGATCGAGGCGCGTTGAAGGATAGCTGGATTCCCTGGGAAAGTTTCCTTGCGCCGATCCTGCCGGTCTATGACGGCCCGTTCCTGATCGAGGTGTTCAACGCGGTCCCCGCTTTCCTCGGCGGCCTGCATCTGACGCGGCGCAAGTTCTGGATTCCTGGCGAGGACCAGCCTGTGGCGGGCCGACCCAGCGTCTATGACGTTGCCCGTGACGGTTTGGAAACCCTCCGGGAGGAATTCGCCAAGCTTGAGTATCTCTCGGCGCTTTGAACGAGCCGCCTGACACCGACCCATGCCACACGAAGGACAGGTGACGACGATGAACGATATGCAGCCTTCTCCGCTTCACGTAAGAGGCCTAGCCACATTGCGGCGCGTAGCGACCTCGCAGCAGGTCACCGCCGATCGGCTCGGCGCCCTGGCAGATCTTCCCGGCTTCTGGGAAGGGACGGGTTTTAGCCTTATTGCACGTCCGGATTATTCCGGTCGCAGTGAAAACGGCTTCTTCCTGCAACTCAATCTATTGCACGAAACGATCGAATTCACGTCGATCGGATCCCCTGTCTTCAATCGCGGCAGCGAGCAGGGTGATATCGCCATTTATGGTGTCACCTACCTGCATCGCGTCACGGACGGCACCAATGGCGGCGCGTTGCATATAGAACCCGGCATGTGGTTGAATATTCCGGCGACCACCGCGCCAAAAGCCGATGCGAGCATTGCGAGATTGGGCACCATTCCCCATGGCAACGCGTTCTGCACGGTCGGTTTCGTGCAGCATGCCGACTTCGACAAGGTGCCGGATATCCCGCCGGCCAACACGATACCCTTCGCGATCGGCGGCGAGCCGCCGGCGCCCGGCAGCAAGAATCCATATCCCGAGTATGATCTTGCCATTACGAACGGATTCCGAACCAGCCCGGTCCCTCCGGGCATTACTCAGGCTGTGATCGACGATCCCAATCAGGTGCTACGGGATACCTTGAACCATCAGGTCTTCGAGCAGGGTCAGACCCTAAAACAGATCACACGCTTGATAACCTCCACCGCCGGCGGCATCGCAAATGTCCCGTTCATCACCAGCAATGCCAATACGCTCGATCTGGATTCCGTCTTTGCTATCGAAACCGTCATAGACGAGCTGGGTAACGAGTTCGTGCAATTGCAATATTCGCAAACCGGTTTGCTGAATTTCAAAGGCAAGAGCTTTCCGCATGTGACGGTCGGAACATTGATCAAAGCATTCTAGGCAGGGATTTATCCAACGCAGAACCCGGTTTCCTCGGCGAGTTGAATGAGATGGTCAGCTTCAGTCACTTGGCGTAGCGTCGGCTATGTCGCGCTGTGGCGGGCCGAGAGGTCGACGACACCGCCGTCGACCTCAAGCCTGTACCAGGCATCATGCTGCTTTATCTCGCGCCTTCCCTTGGTCTCAGGCGACGCCGCCGAGGCAGACATATTTGATTTCGGTGAATTCCTCGATGCCGTAGCGCGAGCCCTCGCGGCCGAGGCCGGAAAGCTTGACGCCACCAAAGGGCGCTTCGGCCGTCGAGATCAGGCCGGTATTGACCCCGACCATGCCATATTCCAGCGCTTCGGCGACCCGGAAGACGCGGGCAAGGTCCTTGGCATAGAAATAGGAGGCAAGGCCGAATTCGGTGTCATTGGCCTGAGCAATGACATCGGCCTCGTCCTTGAAGCGGAAGAGCGGCGCCACCGGACCGAAGGTTTCTTCTCTCGCGACCGCCATGGCCGACGTCACATTCGCAAGCACGGTCGCCTCATAGAAGCGTCCGCCGAGCTGATGGCGATGACCGCCGGCAACGACGCGGCCGCCTTTGGCGAGCGCATCGGCAACGTGCTCCTCGACCTTGGCAAGGGCTGCCTCGTCGATCAGCGGACCGAGATTGATGCCTTCGTCGAAGCCGTTGCCGGTCTTCAGCGAACCGACCGCCTTGGAAAGCTTTTCGGCAAAGGCATCATAGACGCCGTCCTGCACATAGAGGCGGTTAGCACAGACGCAGGTCTGGCCGTTGTTGCGGAACTTGGCGATCAACGCGCCTTCGACGGCGGCATCGAGATCGGCATCGTCAAAGACGATGAAGGGGGCATTGCCGCCGAGTTCGAGACCGAGCTTTTTGATGGTCGGCGCGCTCTGTTTGTAGAGTTCGGCGCCGACTTCGGTCGAGCCGGTGAAGGTCAGCTTGCGCACGACCGGGCTTGCCGTCATCTCGCCGCCGATGGCGCGGGCCGAGCCGGTCAATACGCTGAAGAGACCCTTCGGCAGGCCGGCGCGTTCGGCCAGCACCGCAATTGCAATCGCCGAAAACGGCGTCTGCGAGGCGGGCTTCAAGACCATGGCGCAGCCGGCGGCAAAAGCAGGGCCGGCCTTGCGGGTGATCATGGCATTCGGAAAGTTCCAGGGGGTGATTGCCGCGACCACGCCGATCGGCTGCTTCATGACAAGGATGCGCTTGTCCTTCTGGTGGCCGGGGATAATGTCGCCATAGACGCGGCGGGCTTCTTCGGCGAACCATTCGACGAAGCTTGCGCCATAGGCGATTTCGCCCTTGGCCTCGGGGAGCGGCTTGCCCTGTTCGGCGGTCAGGATGCGTCCGAGATCATCCTGGTTTTCCATCATCAGCTCGAACCAGCGCCTGAGGATGCCGGAGCGT
>NZ_JARWGH010000033.1:0-56649 GCF_036528765.1 Rhizobium sp. BR 362
GCGTTGCGCGGTGTGGCGTTAGGAAGAAAAAACTGGAGCTTCGCCGGTTCCCAGCGTGGGGCCGAGCGTGCCGCCGTCATGCTGACCGTCATTACCACATGCCGGCTTAATGATGTCGACCCAAAGGTCTGGCTTGCCGATGTCTTTGCCCGCATCGCCGATCTTCCCGTCTCCCGCCTGCACGAACTCCTCCCATGGGAATGGAAGGCCCAAAAGACCGCTATTGCGGCGGCGGCCGCGCACGAAGCTGCAGGTCGCCCATATCAAGCTGTCGCACAGCCGGGCGTTTCTGATCAGGGCCTACCTGCTGCAAACGCACGAGATGCTCTTCGACGCCCACTGGCACGGCTTCCGCGTGTTCGGTGGCGTACCGGTCGCGGCATTTACGATAACATGAAGACGGCGGTCGAGCCGAGCATGGTGCCGAGGCGGCCGAAGCCGGTGACGACTTCGTCGGCGACGAGCATCACGTCGTACTTGTCGAGAACCGCATGGATTTTCTGCCAGTAGCCCTTCGGCGGCGGGACGATACCGCCGGTGCCAAGGATCGGCTCGCCGATGAAGGCGGCAACCGTATCCGGGCCTTCGGCGAGGATCATCTCTTCCAGCTTGTCGGCGCAATATTGCGAGAACTGCTCCTCATCCATCGAACGGTCAGGACGGCGGAAGTAATAGGGCGCTTCGGTGTGCAGGATTGGCGCACGCGGCAGGTCGAAGGCCTTGTGGAAGAGCTCGAGCCCGGTCAGCGAACCGGTCATGACGCCGGAGCCGTGATAGCCGCGCCAGAGCGAGATGATCTTCTTCTTCTCCGGGCGGCCGAGGATGTTGTTGTAGTACCAGATCAGCTTGATGTTGGTCTCGTTGGCATCTGAACCCGACAGGCCGAAATAGACGCGGCTCATGCCTCCCGGTGCGCGGTCGATGATCATCTTCGACAGCGTGATCGAGGCTTCCGTGTCGTGGCCGACATAGGCGTGGTAATAGGCGAGGTTCTTTGCCTGGTTGGCGATCGCATCGGCGATCTTCTGGCGGCCGTAGCCGACATTGACGCAATAGAGGCCAGCAAAGGCATCCAGGCTGGTGCGGCCGTTGGTATCGGTGATGTAGGCGCCTTCCCCCGACGAGATGACGCGTGTCGGGGTCTCGCCGCGGGCATGCAATCCCATATGCGTCGAGGGGTGGAAGAAGTGGTCGCGGCCATCTCGCTGAATCGCATCGAGAATTCTGAGGTCGACCGCATCGATCTTCATTGCCGCTAACCCTGCACTACCTTTTCAGCTTCCATCTCGGCAATATCCTGGAAACGATCGGCGATACGCGCATGCGGCCTGCCGCCATCGGCGGCGCCGATCGCCACGATGATTTCGTCCTGGCCAGGCGCGTCGGGGACCACAAAATTCGCGGTCAGGAAATGCGAGCGCTTGCCGCTCTCGCTCTTGTGCATCATCGGCAGCGACAGAAGCGCGCCGGCGCCGTTGCGGGTATTGGCGAATTCCAGGTAGTTGGTGCCGCCGATCGCTTCGCGGAACGGATTGCCGAAGCGCAACGTATGGATCATCGCCGACGCATGTTCGATCTCGCCGTTGATGCCGACCGCTGCCGCCTTGCCGCAGGCCTCGATCTTATCGGCATCCATCTGGCGCAGCAGCCGCGTCGTCATCTCGTGGCTGAGGTCGCCGGCGATGCGGATGATCTCCGGCCGCAGGTTCTCGACGAAGCCGCGCCCGGCCCACGGGTTCTGGATGACGGCCGCGACGACGACCATGGTCACCGGCCGGGCTGCCGCCTTGCCGCCTTCGACATGCGTTTCTTCGAGGAAGGTGGAAATCTTTCTGATGCCGAGTGTCATGCCTTGCGCCGATACGAAATGTTGAAACTCGCAAAAGCCTAGCGGCTAAACGGCGAACGTCTTCCTCCGATCAGCGGAAGTGCATAGCCTTTGCTTTCATCGAAACGGAGTAGATTTCCGCTGAATGCGCGCGCATGATGCGACAGCTAGAGGGAGCCAGGGAGTTTGGATCAGAAGTCTCAGATATTGGCGCTCCGGGACGTCGCAAGCCAGATCAACAGTGGCGGTGATCTGCAGAGGGTGCTGCAGCACCTGATTGCGGCGGCCTGTCGTCATGCCCGTTGGTCGCTCGGTTCTATCATGGGGATCGATGCGGCGCATGGCTATGCTTATGTCATCGTTCGTTATGACCCGACGCTGATCGAGCGGCAGCTGCCGGACAGGTGGGAACTCGCGACCAGCCCGTCGCTGATCGCCCTGCAGCGCAACGAGCCCGTCTATATTCGCGACGCCCGCGAGTCCGTCGAGTTTCCCGGCTACCGAAAGGAAGCCTTCGAGCGCGACTACCGCACAGTCGTCGTCATGCCGATGAACTGCAAGGACGCCGAGGGCCGGCCGATGGTGCTGAGTGTCATTTCGCGCCAGATTACCGAAGTCTCCGAAGACGACCTCGCCTTTCTCGGCGCCATCATCCATATGGGCGCCATCGCGGTCGAGCGCGAACACCGGCTGGAGGCCGAGAAGCGTGGGGCGCAGCGGCTCGAACGGGCGCTGCAGGCGCATACGTTGCTGCTCGAATATGTCTTGAGCGACGGTGCCGTCGCGCCGCTCTCGGCCATGGTCGGCATGATGCTGCCCAACCCGACCGTCGTCGTCGATTTCACTGCTAATCAGGTGATCGCCGGGCGCCCGCCGAATGCGCTCTATGACGAGGCCTCCTGGCAAGCGGCGGCAGCGACGACGCTCGCCCGTTCCTTAATGAAGGCGGCGCGCGAGGCGATCGACCGCGGCGCGACCGATGCCGCCAGCCTGTTTCTCGATGACGGCGCGCAACGCTTCAAGATCTCCGCGCGCATCGAGCCGCTGACGGTCGATAATCAGCTCGTCGGCGCATTGATCATCTTCCCGACCTCGCGCGAATTCAGCGATCTCGATCTCTTGATGCTCGACAGCGCAAAGTTCGCGCTCAGCGTCCAGATGATGCGCAGCTTCATCCGCTTCCGCTTTGAAACCCGCACCCAGACCGAACTATTCTTCGAGATCGTCGAGGCACGCTGGCGCAATGCCGGCGATGTCGCCCACCGCGCTCAGCGGCTGGGGCTGAATTTCTCGCAGCCGCAGCAGATGATCGTCGTCGATTTTCCCGACAAGACGAAAGCCTTCGGGGGGGCCTCCGTCGATGTCGAGCATACGCTTGCCCGCATCATGCAGCAGGCCTCGCTACAGGCAAACCTGATCGCCATCGATGGCGGCGTTGTCTGCCTCGTGCCCTATGATGCCAGCAAGAAGCAGGAGCGGACAGGCAAGCTGACGCGCCGTATCGCCGAGGAGCTCGGCCGCTATTTCGATGAGGCGCCTGTTGTCGTTGCGGGCAATCGTTGCGCCGCGCTGTCCGATTATCCGGCCGCGTGGCAACGTTGCAGCCGGATGATCCGCATCGGCCGTTCCTTCGGCTTGACGGGCGCCGTTTCCGCACAGGATTTCGGGCCGCTGCCGATGCTGGTTGCGGCGTCCGAGGCAGGCGACGTGCGCAGCTTCGTGCAGGAAAGCGTCGGCGCCATCGCCGAGCATGATCGCGAGAATGGCACGCCCTATCTGGAAACACTCTCTACCTATCTGCACGAGGGCTGCCGCAGCCAAGCCTGCGCCGATACGATGGGCCTGCATGTGACGACGCTGCGCTACCGCCTGTCACGTATCCAGGAACTTTTCGGTGTCGATGTCGAAACGCCGGAAAAGCGCTTCGCCGTCGAGCTCGCCATCCGCCTGCACGGCGTCATCGACAATCGCGTCAGCGCCGAAAAATAACATCCGCCAACCGGTATCCGTGGTTTTGCAGCGCATGCTGCTGGCCGCTTTTCGTCTCCTACGGATCACAGCAGAAGTTTTCCGCTTACTCCGTCGAAGCCAAGGAAGAACGGCCGCACCGGCAACGATAGCCTCTCCTCATCAAGCACGAGGAGGCACGAAAGCATGGCGGAGACAGCGGCAAAGGCGGATGCGCCGATCGACCCGATCGCATTGCGGCGGGCGTTCGGAACCTTCGTGACGGGCGTCACCGTCATCACCACCCGTGACGAGGATGGCACGCCGCGCGGCATGACCGCGAACTCCTTCACCTCCGTCTCCCTCGACCCGCCGCTGCTGCTGGTCTGCATCGCAAAGTCGGCTTCCAGCTATCAGGCTTTCACCGGCGCCGGCTGCTTCGCGGTCAATATCCTCCACGAGGGACAGGTCGATGTATCCGCGACCTTTGCCTCCAAATCGCCGGACAAGTTCCAATCCGTCACACACGATCATATTCATACCGGCGCACCCGTCTTGACCGACAGCCTCACCTGGTTCGATTGCACGACCTACGATACCGTCGATGCCGGTGATCATGCGGTTCTGATCGGCGAGGTCCGCGCTTTTGGCACCAGCCCGACGGCGCCGCTCGGCTTCTGCCGCGGCCGTTATGCCAGCGTCAAGGATCCGCTGCCATCAGGCTGGCTCGCATCGCATGGCATGATCATCGGCTATCTCATCGAAGCCGGCGATGGCCTGTTGCTGCGCTCGGATGGCAAGGGTGGTTGGGTGCTTCCGTCGGCGCGCCGCCGCAAGGCCGACAGCCAACTCGTCGTCGAAGGCGGCGATGCACTGCGGTTGATGCCGGAGGAGACCTTCCTCTATTCCGTCTTCGACGTGGCCGATAGCGATCCCGGCTATCTCGTCTATCGTGCCCGGCTGGCGGGTGAGGGCGCCGGCGTCACCCTGCCTGCCGATCTCCGCTTCTTCGCTATCGACGATCTGCCCTATAAGGCGATCGCCACCCACGAACTGCGCTCCATGCTGCGCCGCTATGTGCGCGAGCGACAGGCCGGCAGGTTCGGCATCTACATGGATTCAGACGACGGCGGCCGCGTCGCGATGATCGACGGCGGAGCCCGCGCCTGGATCCAAGCCTCCCAAGACCAAGGACAGTGACATGAAGACGACGGTGAGCTCCATCGAAGGTTCGCGACAGGGCCTGTTCATCAATGGCGAATTCGTGGCGCCGAAGAACGGCAACTATATCGCTAGCTACGACCCGACCACCGGCGAGCGCTGGTACGATCTGGCCGAAGCCGATGCCGATGATGTCGCGGCGGCTGTCGCGGCCGCAAATGCCGCCTTCCGCAATCCGGCCTGGCGGCGCATGACGCAGACTGACCGCGGTGCCCTAGTGCGTAAGCTCGCAGAACTCGTCCGCGCCAATGCCGATACACTTGCCGAAATCGAAACGCGCGACAACGGCAAGCTGCTCAAGGAAACCCGAGCGCAGATGCGCTCGATGCCGGATAGCTACCACTACTTCGCCGGCATGGCCGACAAGCTGCAGGGCGACACCATTCCGATCAATCGGGCCGATACGCTAAACATCAACCTGCGCGAACCGCTCGGCGTCGTCGGCATGATCACGCCCTGGAATTCGCCGCTGATGCTTCTGACCGGCACGCTGGCGCCATGCCTGGCGATCGGCAACACCGTCGTCATCAAGCCATCGGAACATGCGACCGCCTCGACGCTTGCGCTGTCAGAACTCATCCATGAAGCCGGCTTCCCGGCAGGTGTCGTCAACGTCGTCACCGGCACCGGCAAGAGCGCCGGCGAGGCGCTGACCCGCCATCCGGGCGTCGCCAAATATGTGTTCACCGGCAGCACCGCGACCGGCCGCCGTATCGCCGGCAATGCGGCCCAAAACCTCGTGCCCTGCTCGATGGAGCTCGGCGGAAAGTCGCCGCATGTGGTCTTCGGCGATGTCGAGATCGAGCATGCGGTCAACGGCGTCGTCTCCGGCGTCTTCGCCGCTGCCGGGCAGACCTGCGTTGCCGGTTCGCGCTGCTTCGTCGAAGCCAGCATCTACGACAAGTTTATCGATGCGCTGATTGCCCGTACCGCCCGCATCCGCGTCGGCCTGCCGACGGTCGATGAAACCGATATCGGCCCGCTGGCGCTCGCCGACCAGCTTTCCAAGGTCGAGGGTTATGTGGCCTCGGGCGTCAAGGAAGGCGCAAAGGTTGCGGCCGGTGGACGCCGGCCGCAGAAGGAAGGCCTTTCGAGCGGCGGCTGGTACTACGAGCCGACTGTCATGGTCGATGCGCAGAACGACATGGGCTTCATGCGCGCCGAGATCTTCGGTCCCGTGGTCGGCGTCATGCCGTTCCGCGACGAGGCGGAAATGATCGCGCTTGCCAATGACAGCCATTACGGCCTCGCCTCCGGCATCTGGACCAAGGACATCGATCGGGCGCTTCGCTTCGCCAACCAGATCGAAGCCGGCACTGTGTGGGTCAATACCTACCGGTCCGCCTCCTTCATGTCCGCCAATGGCGGCTTCAAGGAAAGCGGTTACGGCCGGCGTGGCGGCTTCGAGGTGATGCATGAATTCTCACGCCTGAAGAACGTCATCATCGATTATTCCGGGGCGATGCAGGACCCCTTCGTCATCCGTCTGAAGTGACGGCTCAAAGAACATAGAGCCCGAAAGGGAGGCTAGCAGATGAAATTCGCAGTATCGCTGACTATGGAACGCTTCTCGCCCGACATTCCGATGTCGACGGTCAAGAACAACCTCCTGGAACTGGCCCGCATGGCCGACGAAGGCGGCTTCGAGGCTTTGTGGACTGCCGAGCACCACACGATCGAGTGCACGATCTCTCCCAATCCGTTCCAGACGCTGGTCTGGCTGGCGCAGCACACTGAGCAGATCCGCCTGGGTACCTCGACGCTGGTTGCGCCCTACTGGACGCCGATTCGCCTCGCCGGTGAATCCGCGCTCTGCGATCATCTGACCAACGGTCGCCTGGAATTCGGCATCGCCCGCGGCTCCTATCAGTACGAGTTCGACCGGATGGCCGGCGGCATGCCGCAGCAGGAAGGCGTCGCCTACATGAAGGAGATCGTCCCGGCTGTGAAGAAGCTCTGGGCCGGCGACTATGCCCATGACGGGCACTACTGGAAATTCCCGACCGCCACGTCGGTGCCAAAGCCGCTGCAGCAGCCGCATCCGCCGATCTGGGTTGCGGCCCGCGATCCGGGCTCCTTCAACTGGGCGATCGCCAATGGCGCCAGCATCCTCTCCACGCCGCTCTCGCAGCCGGCAGCCGAGATCCAGGTTCTGGCCGACAAGTTTAACAAGGCGGTTGCCGATCATCCCGAGGTTCCGCGCCCGCGCTTCATGATGCAGCGCCGCACCTGCGTCTACGACAAGGCCGACGGCTGGGAACTGGCGGTCAAGCACAGCATGGATTACGGCCGCGCCTTCGAAAACCTGATGCAGAATATCGGCAATGTCCGCGAAGGCTTCCCGGAAGCGGTGCCCTATGAAGCGGTCAAGGGCAAGGACAACTACAATCCGGACAATATCCGCAAGAACCTGATGTTCGGCACGCCCGACGAGGCGATCGAGAAGCTGCTGGTTTATGAAGAAGCCGGTGTCGATCAATACTGCCTCGGCCTGACCTTCAACCTGCCCTTCGAGCTGCAGAAGCGGACGATCGAGCTGTTCGTCCAGGAGATCATGCCCTTCTTCGCCGCGCGAGAAAAGGACAAGCACCGCAAGGCGGCGGCAGGCTGACATGGCAGAGGCACAGCGCCATACCGTCGGAGACGTGACGCTCAACTACCGGATCGACGGTAGTGGCGATCCGCTGGTCTGCATCCACGGCGTCGGCTCCTATCTCGAGGCGTGGTCGGGTGTGGTCGAGCGCCTGAAGGACAGATTCACGATTCTGACCTTCGACCTGCGCGGCCACGGCCAATCGAGCCGGGTGAAGGGCCGCTACGAGATCGACGATTTCGTCAACGAGGCGCTGGCGCTGGCCGACGAGGCAGGCTTTTCGACCTTCAATCTCGCCGGCTTTTCGCTCGGCGGGCTGATCGCCCAGCGCCTGGCGCTCACGCACCTGGACCGGCTGGGCAAGCTGGTGCTGCTCTCCACGGTGGCCGGCCGCACGCCGGAGGAGCGGACGCGGGTTCTGGAGCGTCTCGCGGCGCTGCGGGCCGGCACCCCCGCCGATCACCACAACGCCTCGCTGTCGCGCTGGCTGAGCGAAGAATTCCAGGCCGCGAACCCCGAGGTCATCGCAAGGCTCCGCCAGCGCGATGCCGAGAACGATCCGGAATGCTATGCGGCGGCCTACCGCGTGCTCGCCGAGACCGACTTCGGCGGCTTTCTCGACCAGATCCGCTGCCCGACGCTGATCGCGACGGGCGAGGACGATGCCGGATCCAATCCGCGCATGGCCCGCTACATGCACGAGCGTATCCCGGGCTCGACGCTGTCGATCCTGCCGGGCCTGCGCCATTCCATTCTCATCGAGGCGCCGGAAACGGTGGCGAACCTGATGCGCGGCTTCCTGGCCGCCAAGGAGACGAACCATGGATGAGGCGCTCAGAAAAAGCGGTGAGGCCGTTCGCCGCAAGGTGCTGGGTGACGACTATGTCGACCGCGCCATCAAAGGCGCCGACAGTTTCTCGGCACCGTTCCAGGATGTGCTCAACGAATATTGCTGGGGCACGGCCTGGACCGACGAAGGGCTCGACCTCAAGCAGCGCAGCCTCCTGAACCTCGGCATGCTGGCGGCGCTGAACCGTATGCATGAGTTCGGCATCCACTTCCGCGGCGCGATCCGCAACGGCCTGACCGATGACGAACTGAGGGCAGCACTCGTGCAGATCGCGGTTTATTGCGGCATTCCGGCCGGCGTCGAGGCCTTCCGGGTTGCGCGCTCCATTCGCGACGAGATGCGCCAGAAAGGAGAGCTCTGACTTCCATCGATTCAAGGAAGCGACCGGCCTGTGGCTGCTTCAAATCGCCGGAAGACGAAAAGGTCTCTTCGACATCAAGATTTCATGACGGTACGGGAATGAGCCCGGCCAAAAACCAAGAATGACAATAAAGGGAACCATCGCATGAACAGACTGACCAAGATTTCCGCAGCGGCAGCATCGCTTGCCATTGCCTTCGCAGCACTCCCGGCCAATGCCGGTGCCGTCCTCGACCGCGTCATGGCGGCCAAGGACCTGAAGGTTGCGACCGACGCCAACTGGGCGCCGCAATCCTTCATGAACGAGAAGAACGAACTCGACGGCTTCGACGTCGATGTCGCCAAGGATATCGGCAAGCGTCTCGGCGTGAAGGTCGAGTTCGTGACCCCGGGCTGGGACATCATCACGGCCGGCAACTGGGCGGGCCGCTGGGACATGCATGTCGGCTCGATGACGCCGACCAAGAAGCGCGCCGAGATCTTCGATTTCCCGGCCGTCTACTATTATACCCCGGCAGCCGTTGCCGTTCACAAGGACAGCAAGGCGACCAAGCTTTCCGATCTTGACGGCAAGGTTGTCGGCACGACGGCAACCTCGACCTTCGAAGCCTATGCCAAGGGCGACCTGACGCTCGATGCCGCCGGCGCGCCTCCCTTCAAATATGAGTTCAAGCCGAAGGACGTGAGGTCCTACGCGAATTCGACCACCGCCTTCGACGACCTGCGTCTCGGTGACGGCACCCGTCTCGATGCCGTCGTCTCCTCGTTGCCGAGCATTCTCGACGCGGTGAAGGCCGGCTATCCGATCAAGCAGATCGGCGACCCGGTCTTCTACGAGCCGCTCGCTGTTGCCATCGAGCATGGCGACAAGGAATTCAACGACAAGATCGCTGAAGCCGTGAAGGGCATGCAGGCGGATGGCACACTGAGCAAGCTCTCCGTGAAGTGGTACGGCGTCGACTATACGGTCGCAAAGTAACCACCGCCAGAAGCGGACGGTCCGGGCAACCGGACCGTCGATTTGCCGCAAGGGACAAAAAATGCTTTATCCCGATACCGTCGAGTCTGAAGTGCTCGTACATAAGCCCTGGTTCGTCGCGACGCTGTTTGGGGCGGTGCTGGCTTTCTTCCTGATGTTCAACCTGACCGGCACAACGATGGGCGAGCTGATGCGCCCCGTCATCGGCGATCCCGCCACAAGCGGTCTCTACGGACGCTTCGCCATCGCTTTCGTTATTGCCGTGATGTTTGCGCTGAACGTCGTGCTAATCGGTTGTGCGCCATTGAGGGCCCAGATCGCCATCGTCTGGCTCGAGCTTCTGATCCTGTTCCTGGCCTTCTTCGAGACCTTCCATCTCAGCCTGCCCTTCATCGAGGAGAAACTGCCGTTTCTCATCACCCAGGGTCTGGTCACGACGGTTTACGTGTCCGCAATCTCGATCATCATTGCCTCGGCGATCGCCATTCTCGGCGCCGTCGCCAAGCTCTCGACCAATGGCTTCGCCTATGCGATCGCCAGTTTCTACACCTCATTTTTCCGCGGCCTGCCGCTCCTTATGCAGGTCTATCTGATCTATCTTGGCCTGCCGCAGCTCGGCTTCGTCATCGATGCGGTGCCGGCCGGTATTCTCGCGCTGTCGCTCTGCTACGGCGCCTACATGACCGAGATCTTCCGCTCCGGCATCCAGAGCATCGATCGCGGCCAGTGGGAAGCTTCGCGTTCGATCGGCTTTGGCTTCGGCATCACCATGCGCAAGATCATCCTGCCGCAGGCGCTGCCCGTCATCATCCCGCCGACCGGCAACCAGTTCATCTCGATGCTGAAGGACAGCTCGCTGGTCTCTGTCATCGGCGTCTGGGAGCTGATGTTTCTTGCCCGCACGCTCGGACAGAAGACCTTCCAACATATGGAAATGCTGATCTCGGCCGCCATGCTCTATTGGATCATGTCGATCTGCCTGGAGCTCATCCAATCCCGCATCGAGCGTCATTACGCCAGGAGCAAAGTCCGATGAACGGCGACAAGATCATCGAAGCGAAAAACGTTTCCAAGTGGTACGGCGCCTTCCAGGTGCTGAAGGATATCAACCTGACGGTCAGCAAGGGCGAGCGCATCGTCGTCTGCGGCCCTTCGGGCTCCGGCAAGTCGACGCTGATCCGCTGCTTCAACCGGCTGGAAGCGCATCAGGAAGGCGAGATTTCAGTCAACGGCATCACGCTGCACAACAGGATGCGCAATGTCGGCGAGGTCCGCAAGAATGTCGGGATGGTGTTCCAGCACTTCAATCTCTTCCCGCACATGACGGTGCTGATGAACTGCATGGTTGGACCGATGTGGATCAAGGGTGTGCCGGAGGCGGAAGCCAAGAGGACGGCGCTGGAATTCCTGGAGCGCGTGCGCATTCCCGAACAGGCCAACAAATACCCGATCCAACTCTCGGGTGGCCAGCAGCAGCGCGTCGCCATCGCCCGCTCGCTCTGCATGCAGCCGGCGGTGATGCTCTTCGACGAGCCGACCTCGGCGCTCGATCCGGAAATGGTCTCGGAAGTGCTGGAAACGATGACCGGGCTTGCCAAGGACGGCATGACGATGGTCTGTGTGACCCATGAAATGGGCTTCGCCCGCGCCGTTGCCGACCGGGTAATCTTCATGAATTCAGGCCAGATCGTCGAAGAGGGCAAGCCTGACGCCTTCTTCACGAACCCGCAGCACGAGCGGACTAAGCTGTTTCTCAGCCAGATTTTGAGCCACCACTGACTGAGCGGCCAAGCGGACGTTTTCTAGGCGCTCAGCCAGGGAAAAGTTAGCGACTGGAACCCGTATGCGAGCGCTGAATATTCCAGCGCGACCGGCACCGGCTAGTTGCTTGACTTCAACCCGCCGAATAGAGAAGCTCCATAAATCACCGATATGCCACGCGCGGGAAATCGCCGGGTCATTGGTTCGGATCCTTTCAACTGCAAAAAAATCAGATCACAGAGAGATTTTCGAACTGTCCGTCCGACTTCACGACCAAATGATCCTGCCTCTCCGCCAGTCTATCTGTTTTTCGCCACCTCCCTGAGAGTTCGAACCATCGCTTCGGCAGCAGGGGACAGTCCTGCTTGCGCCCTAGTCGAAATTCCAATTGGACGATGCGTTGTAGGCAATGCAACCGGCAAGGAAACGATACCGTATCGCTCCTCTGCCGCAGCGAGCTCAGCGGGCCAAACCGCAAGGTAATCGGTGGCCAGAAGCAAAGCTCTATTTGCCAGTATCGATACCGATTCGACGCTGCAGTGGGGTGGCTCGACGCCCTCCCTTCGGAACGCTTCGTCAAGCTGGCGTCTTAAAGTCGTCTCCTCGCGCGGCATGATCCACGACCAATGAACTAGTTCACGCAAGCTGAGATTCGACCGGCCAATGAGTGGATGCCCGTCGCGCACGACGATCTGCGCGTGATCGTCAGTCAGGATTTCCTGCAATATTCCCGTTCGCTCGCGATACTCGGGCAGGCGACCGATCACGAAGTCCAATTCACCGATACGCAGCAACGGCATGAGTGTGTCGTTCGTGCCTTCAACGATCTTCACTTTGATATTTGGTCTGGCTTCAAGCACCTTGGTGATTGCCAAAGGAAGAAGGCTGACGGTCGCCGAGAGGAGCGTGCCGATTGCAACCCTGCCACCAAGCCCATCACGGAGGTCAGCGAGATCTCGACCCGCATGTCGAAGTTGCGAAATCACGATTCGGGCATGGGAGGCGAGATTTTCTCCGTAGGATGTCGGTACGGTCCCTCGGTTTGTGCGCTTGAATAGCGCCACACCAATAAGAACCTCGACTTCCTGCAGGGCCTTCGTCACCGCCGACTGGGTCATATTCAGCCTTTGGGCGGCACGCACCAAGTTTCCCTCTTGGGCGATAGCATCCACAAGTCGAAGATGGCGAATTGTTAGTCTGCCCTCAAGTGATTGCAAAAACTTCTCCTTGGCTCCCGGCGCCGGCTAAGTTGGAACTACCCTCAGCATGCGACAACTGCTGTAATAGCTGAACGCCGCCAAGAACAGCTTTCGCGACCATTCCCGTTCCCACTATCTCCGGATGAAGGGCAATTTCCAATCCCACGAGTTCATCGGCGATCAATTGCGCCGTCTTAGCAGGCCCATCCTGCTCAGACTGTGGGAGCACGGCCGACATAGCAATCCAGCCGATTGGCCTCATAGCGCGTCATCGAACAGTGCGTGCATCAGCTCGCTCCAGTTCAGCCCTTAATAGCTTAACGAACGTCTCCAGAGGCTTCGAGAGAACTCTCTCCGGTCGTTGTCCACGCCTCCTCAGGTCACGGCCTTGCGGGCCTGGTGTCGGGAATCGTCCCAGACACGACCCTGCATGATCGTCTTCAGTCGGGCGACGGATTCCCAAATGTCCTCGTAGCCGATGTAAAGCGCGGCAAAGCCGAAGCGCATGATGTCGGGGGCCCGGAAGTCACCGATGATGCCCGCATCGATCAGAGCCTGCATGATCGCATAGCCCTCGCCGTGAACGAGTGAGACCTGACTTCCCCGCTCTGCACTGTTTCGCGGGCTCGCCAGCCCGAAGCCAAATTCGGCCAGTTCCTGATCCACCAGACGGATGAAGAGATCGCCCAAAGCCTGGCTCTTCGTCCGTACGACCTCCATGTCGACGTCATCGAACACGCCCAGTGCCTCTTCGAGGGCTAGGAGCGAAAGCTGCGGGGCCGTTCCTATGAGCATGCGGTCAATACCGTCATGGGGTTCGAATTCGTGCGTGAACTCGAATGGCCGCGCATGGCCATGCCACCCTGAAATAGGATTGCGGACCTCAGACAGATGGCGACGCGCAACAAACACATAGGCTGGCGCACCCGGGCCGCCATTGAGATATTTGTAGCCGCACCCCACGGCGAAATCGGCATGGCAGGCGTTGAGGCGGACGGGGAGGGCACCAGTACTATGGCACAGGTCCCAGATGGCTAGCGCGCCCACCTTGTGTGCTTCAGCGGTGATGCGGGCCATGTCATAGACCCGGCCCGACTTGTAGTTCACCTCCGTCAACTGCACGATCGCTAGGCGTTCGCCCAGCTCCGTTATAGTCGGGATGATTTCGTCCGGTTCCACCGCGAGAACTTCCAGCCCGAGGAGGTTTCCGGTCTCGCTTGCGACATAGACATCGGTCGGGAAATTCCCGCGCTCGACCAGCAAGACGGTGCGGTCCGGCCTCAGGCGTGAAGCGGCCACCAGGACCTTGAACAAATTGACAGATGTCGAGTCGCAAACGATCACTTCATCGCTATCAGCTCCGATGAGACGGGCGATCTTGGCGCCCGTGCGTTGGGGCGCGGGGTACCACCCGGCATCGTTCCAGGACCGGATGAGGCCATTGCCCCATTCATTCACGATGGCCCGCTGCATCCGCTCAACAACCGCTTTGGGCAGAGCACCAAGCGAATTGCCATCGAGATAGACCTCTCCATCCGGAAGCGCGAAGCGGGATTTGCATCCGGCGAGCGGATCCTTCTCGTCAAGCGCGATGCAGTCTGCTCGTGAGAGCAAATCTTGAGTAATCTGAATCATGTCCGTTCCTTGTTTCAAAACCGTGTTCTGATGGCCCAGAGTTCGGGAAAGAAGCGCAGCGACGTTACGTGCTGGAGCCAACCAACGCCTGCCGACCCGCCAGTGCCGGGCTTGAAGCCGATGATGCGTTGCACCGAGACGAAATGGCGCCAGCGGTAAAGGGAGATCGCCTCGTCGAGACCGACCAATGCCTCTCCCAGGCGGTAGAGCAAGTTGGTGGCGCTCGGGTCGCGATAGACTTCGAACCATGCCGCCTCCACGGAAGCATTGGGCTGATAGTCGGCGGCCCAGTCACGGTCGAGCGCATCGCCGCCTATGGCATGACCATGCCGGTGGAGCAGGGCAATCGCATCGTCATAGAGGCTGGGGCTTTCCAGCGCTTTTTCCATGGCCGGCCAGACATGTGGCACGTTGCGGTGAGCTGCGGCCAGACGTCGGCTCTTGTTGCCCAGAATGAACTCGACGTGGCGGTACATGAAGGACAACTGCCCCGATGCCGTTCCAAGATAGTCACGAAACTGATTGAAGCCTTCGGGCGTAATTGTTGAAAGCACGTCCCAGGAACCGGTGATGTAATTGACGAAGGCCTTGGCCCGATCCAGCATTACCAGAGCGTTTTCGATTTTGCCGTCCCGAATTTGGAGTTGTGCGTTGGCCAGCTCGAAATGCAGGCCCTTGAACAGGATCTCCTTCACCTGTCCCATGACGAAGAAGCACATTTCGTCATAACCTTCGCTACGCGGATGCTGCAGCGACAGCAATAGATCGATGCTCTGGTAATCGATATACGGATTGCTTTTGCCGTCGAAATCGACGAGGGGCGTGCCGCCCGTGTTCTGAACGGTTTCGGCGCGGCTTGTCGCCGTCGTCATCGGCATCGGCCTCGCGTGGTGACTAGGATTGACCCCAGCCGGATTGACGATTTCCGGAAAATAGGCCTTGTAATCGGGCATTAGATGGTTCCCTTGTTTATTAGTGTGTGGACTTTCGCACCCAGTGCCGTTCCGGGATCGGCGAGGTCGAGAATGACGTCGAAGTGGTTGCGCTTCGACACTTCAAGCGACTGGCAACGTGTTCCCGCCGCCACCAGATGTGCGGCGAAGGCCTGGCTTTGCTTTTTGGCCTGACTGGTCTCAATTTCGCCCCAGGCGATCAGCGACGGCGGAAAGCTTTCAATCTCCTTGAGCAGGGGGCTGTTTTCCCTGATCGTCCGTGATGAAAGCTTTAGGGGCCGATCTATGCTGGTTCCGGTCAGAGGGTTAAGATCGTATATGCCGGAGACCAGAACGGCGCCGCGGATCGAGCGGCGCTTCAATGCAACCATGGCAGCCAGATGCGCCCCTGCGGAGCTCCCTGACACAAATATACGGTTTGGGTCGATACCGACGACCGATGCGAAGGTGGTTAGCCAATCAATCGCCTCCACGCATTCGCTGACAATCTCGTCAAGTGTAGCGTTCGGCGCGAGTGTATAATTGATGGCAGCAAGGGCTGTACCGTTCGCGAGGCAATAAGGAGCCGCGAATGCGGAATCATCTTTCGACAGCTCCTGCCAATATCCACCATGGATGAAAACCAGCAAAGCCGGCTTTCCGGAAGTGTCTTCGGGCAGAAATACGTCCAATGTCTGCATCGACTTCGATCCGTATCGATATGACGCTGGCGGGTGGGCGGCATGCGCCGCTACGCTCAGGCGACGGTAGTCGTCGATGAACGGTGCATATTCTCCACCGATGCAGGAACTCGGCGAGTATTCCCGCTCCCGTTCCTCAAGGGACATCGTCTCCCAACCCAATGACATGTTTCTCGTTCCAGTTACGGTTGATGGCCAGATTATCGGCAGTTTGTCGCGGTTCGAAAATGAAAAACAAGACGTCTTGGTATTCCTTCTGAGAATACACAGGAGGAAGCTCAGTGAGAATCTGCCTTTGCGCTTGCAAGAAGGCACCACTTCAAGCCATCGCCTTGCTTCTGACATTCCCCCTGCTCATATCAACGCGCTGTCAATTCAATTGCGCTGATCGAACGCGTCCTCGATTGTATCGCCGTAACGAGGGGTGCTGCGGGCCTAAGGGGATCGCGGCAATAACAGTAGAACGCAACAGTTCACGCAACGGAGATACAATATGTCCAGGATGTTTTTGGCCAAGACGCTCGCTGGTGTGCTGCTGGCAACAGCGGGTACGTTTCAGTTCGCGCATGCGCAGACGGTGGCTGTGACGCAATTTGTCGAGCATCCGGAACTCGACAAGGTGCGCCAGGGCGCATTGGATGCGCTGAAGGACGCTGGTTACACGTCGGCCAAGGTGGTGTTTGAAAGCGCTCAGGCTGATATCGCCACCGCCTCGCAGATCGCGAGCCGCTTCAACAGCCTCAATCCCGCGGTTATCATCGCGATCGCGACGCCGTCGGCCCAGATGGTCATCAATACTGGAACGTCCGTTCCCGTCGTATTCGGCGCAGTCTCGGATCCAGTTGCGGCCGGATTGGTCAAGAATCTCGAACACCCAGGTGCCAATGTGACGGGAACTTCCGCCCGTCCGGACGTTGGTCCGCAACTCGATCAGATTGCAGCACTGACCCCCAGAGTGAAGCGCATCGGCGTGCTGTTCAATCCCGCTGAGGTCAATTCGAAGGTCCTCGTCGAGGACTTTGCGAAACAAGGCGCCGCACGGGGCTTCGAAGTACGAACCGAGGCGGTAGCCTCATCGGCGGACGTTTTGAGCGCCACGGCCAACCTTGTCGATCGCGTCGATGCCATCTATGTTCCGACGGACAGCACGGTGGTATCCGGGCTTGAAGCTGCCGTGGCGCTGGCGATCGAAAAGAAGCTGCCGCTCTACACAGCCGACACGAACGGAATAAACCGGGGTGCACTCGCCGCCATCGGCTACGACTACTATCAGGTCGGCCGCGACACCGGCACGATCGCAGCGCGAATCCTTGCAGGTGAAAAGCCCGGCGACATCGCGGTCGTCCCTGCCACCAGATCCACCCAACTATTCAACGCCGCGACGGCCCGCGCTATCGGCATCACGATCCCACAAACCCTGTTGGACCAGGCATCGGCTGTTGTCAAATAAGTAGGCTGCCAAGAAGAGGGGAGAGGTCCAATGGGCTATTCAGCATTCATGACGTCGCTCGAACTCGGCTTTGTCTACGGGTTTGTTGCGCTTGGTGTTTTCATTTCCTTCCGTGTTCTGGATTTTCCGGACCTGACCGCCGATGGCAGTTTCCCGGCCGGCGCGGCCGTGGCGGCATCTCTGATCGTCAACGGTCACAATCCGTTTCTCGCAACCGCTGCCGCAGTCCTCGTCGGAGCACTATGTGGCATTGTTACCGCCGCGTTGAATCGCAAGTTCAAGATTCTGCATCTGCTTGCCGGCATCCTGACCATGATCGCAATGTTCTCCATCAACCTGCGCATCATGGGACAGCCCAATACGCCGCTGCTCGGCGGCGATACGGTGCTGACGCCGCTTCGCGGCCTGGGGCTGGAACTCTCCCTGCTCAAGGTTCTGTTCGCAGGTACGGTTGTATTGATCTTCGGCGGGCTGCTTTCCTGGTTCCTTCTCTCCGATGCCGGCCTGGCCATGCGCGCGACGGGAGCCAATCCTCGCATGGCCCGCGCCAACGGCATTGACGTCGATTACAACATCTATCTGGGCCTGGCGCTGTCGAACGGCCTGATTGCACTTGGGGGGGCACTGTTTGCCCAGCTTGCCGGTTTCGCAGACGTACAGATGGGTTCCGGAACAATCCTGATCGGGTTGGCCGCGGTCATCCTTGGCGAAGCCCTGTTCCGCGTGAGAGCGCTTGTAATCATCGTATTCGCCTGCATCGTTGGGTCGATTGCCTACCGACTCGCAATCGGCTTTGCACTGAACTCGCAGTCGCTCGGCCTGCGGTCGTCAGACCTCCGTCTCGTTACGGCCGTTCTGGTTGCAGTTGCGTTCATCGTTTCGACCGCGCGCCGTAATTCAAACTGGATCCCATGGCGCAGAACAGTCCGTAAGGCGGGCCAGGAAGGAGCCCGCTCATGATCGACGTCCAAAACATCTCGGTGATCTTCGGAGAAGGTACACCACTTCAGGCAACGGCACTCCGCAATCTCTCAGTATCGATCGACGAAGGTGAGTTTGTCACTGTCATCGGTTCGAATGGCGCAGGCAAGTCAACGCTGCTCAATGCCATCGCCGGCGAGGTCCGGGTGACGTCAGGCGCTATCCGCGTGGATGGCGATGTTGTTACAGGCCAACCGACTTTCAGGCGGGCCAACCGTATCGCGCGCGTGTTTCAGGACCCCATGGCTGGAACATGTGAAGCGCTCACCGTCGAGGAGAACATGGCCCTGGCATCCCGTCGCGGGACGCGTCGAGATTTTCTGAAGGCGTTGTCCGAGCCGGTTCGGGAGCGATTTCGAGATCGACTCGCAACCCTCGGTATCGGTCTGGAAAAACGGCTCGGAGACTCGATGGGGTTGTTGTCAGGCGGCCAAAGGCAGGCGGTGAGCCTTTTGATGGCAACCTTGACGCCCAGCCGCATACTGCTCCTGGATGAACATACCGCCGCGCTCGATCCGCACGCGAGCGAACTGGTCCTGAGGTTGACGGACCGCTTTGTCGGTGAACTGGGTCTGACGAGCCTTATGGTGACGCATAGCATGCGTCACGCCATCGAGCATGGCAACCGTCTCATCATGATGCACCAGGGCCAGGTAGTTTTCGATGTCCGTGGAGATGACAAGGCGAGGCTCACCGTGGCCGAAGTCCTCAACATGTTCAGCAATCTCAAGGGATCCGCTGTCGAAAGCGACCGGATGTTGCTGGGCTAGTGCCGCGGCTTCGGATCCACAAAATGTAAGGTGTTTGATGACCCAGTACCCCGACCTCCAGCTCTATATCGATGGTTCATGGAGAACATCGCCCGAAAGTCTGCCGGTGATCAATCCGGCCGACGAAACGGCAATCGGCCGTGTTCCCGTGGCATCGCGCGCTGACCTTGATGATGCACTTGCCGCCGCTGCCCGGGGCTTTGCTGTCTGGCGAAACTATTCGCCGCGCAAGCGTGGTGAAATCATCCTCAAGGCTGCCGCGCTCATGCGCGAACGGGCGGATGAAATTGCCCTTTCGATCACGCTTGAGCACGGCAAGCCTCTCGATCAGGCTCGTCTTGAAGTCATACGCGGATGCGAATTTTTCGAATGGGACGCGGGCGAAGGCCAGCGCGACTATGGCCGCGTGATTCCCAGCGAACCGGGCCTATCCTATACGGTCGTCCATCAGCCGATCGGGACCGTCGCGGCTTTTTCACCGTGGAATTTCCCGATGAGTCAGCCGTCGCGCAAGATCGCCGGAGCATTGGCAGCGGGATGCTCGATCATCATCAAGGCCGCCGAGGAAACACCGGCGGGCGCGTTGCACATCGCGCGCGCGTTCCACGACGCCGGACTGCCGCCGGGTGTACTCAATCTGGTGTTCGGCATTCCGTCCGACATTTCGTCCTACCTCATCCCTCACGACCAGATCCGGCTGGTGGCTTTCACTGGCTCGACCGCGGTCGGCAAGCATTTGACGGGGATCGCCGCTCAACATATGACGCCGGTCCTCATGGAGCTCGGCGGCCATGCACCGGTCATCGTCTGCGACGATGTGAACCCGCATGAGGCCGCAATAACCTCGGCCATCCGTAAGGCCCGAAACGCTGGTCAGGTCTGCACCTCTCCGACACGGTTCTTCGTCCATGAGCGGCTGTTTGAAGACTTCGCGCGGACCTTCGCCGAAACGGCGGCGCGAGTAAAAGTTGGCAATGGCCTCGACCCGATGACCGAAATGGGGCCGCTGGCGAATAGCCGCCGTATCGACGCGATGGAGACTCTCGTGGCGGACGCCCGGCAGAAGGGTGCCAGGGTACTGGCGGGCGGAGAACGGGTCAGTGGCAAGGGTTACTTCTTCCCCGTGACCGTCCTCGCCGAGGTGCCGGAAGATGCGCGTATCATGTCTGAAGAACCCTTCGGACCGCTTGCGGTTATCAACCCGGTGAGTTCGCTCGACGAGGCGATCGAGAAAGCAAACAGCCTCCCGTTCGGTCTGGCGGCATATGCGTTCACTCATTCGGCGAACAATGTTGCCCGCCTGATCAATGAAGTCGAGGCGGGTAACCTCTCGATCAACACGCTTGAAGCCTCTGTAGCGGAGACACCGTTCGGAGGCGTCAAATCGAGCGGTTATGGTCGCGAGGGCGGAGCCGAGGGGCTCAGTCACTACACCATCATAAAAAACGTATCACACCGAACAGGCCATCTTGGGGCGGCAACACCGCAGGGCGAGGAATGATGAAGTACTCAAAGAAAGATGCGAAAGCCTATGCTCGTGCCAATTTCAAGGGCATTTGGGCGGCGGCGCTTACCCCGTTCACACGTGAACTGGCAATCGATGAAGATGGCCTTCATAAAAATATGGCGCACTGGATGGACGATCTGGGGATCAACGGTGTCTTCGTGGCCGGCAAGCAAGGCGAATTCTTTTCCATGTCGCTTGAGGAAAGAAAACGCGTGTTCGAGGTGGCGGTGCAGGCTGCCGCCGGTCGCGGTGGAACGATCATGTCCTGCTCCGACCAGAATATGGATGTCGTGATCGACCTTGCCCGGCACGCTCAGCGCGTCGGCGCGGATTATATCGTCGTGCACGCTCCCCTGCTGCATTTCTTCAAGGCCCAGGATGAGACCCTTTACGAGTACTATCGGTATATCGCCGAGAAGGTCGATATTGGCATCGCGCTCTGGAGCCATCCAGACAGCGGCTACCTGATGAGCCCAGAGCTTTGCAATCGGCTTGCCGATATCGAAAATATCGTCGCGATTAAATACAGCGTGCCGCGTCCCATGTACACGAAGCTCTCCCAGTTGGCCGGAGATCGCATTCTTGTGAGCACAGCTTCTGAAGAGGAGTGGCTCGATAACATCGTCGAGCTCAATTGGCAGCTCTACTTGTGTTCATCTCCGCCCTGCCTGTTGCAGACGAAGACCGATAGGCGGATGCGCCAGTATACAGACCTCGCTTTTGCGGGCGACTTTAACGCTGCACGGCTGGTTCGGGATTCGCTTGAGCCTGTTCGCGAGGCTCTGCGACGCACTCGCCCCACCGAGAAGCCTCATGCACATCAGAAGTATTGGCAGGAATTGCTGGGTCAGGTCGGCGGCGCTGTCCGCCGTCCACTGCTCGAGCTAACAGAATCCGAAAAGCAGGCGACCCGGCAAGCTTTCGTGGAATGCGGTTTGAAACTTTAAGACATCAACGCGAGCACCGGATGATCCGGTCGGGAGGTACTAATGACAAAGCTGGGACGCCTTCAGGGATTCAACTTCAATGCATGGATCGAGGAAAACAAGCATTTGCTTAAGCCACCGGTCGGCAATCAGCAGATCTGGAAGGATGCCGAGCTGATGGTAACGGTGGTCGGCGGACCAAACAAGCGTACCGACTACCATGACGATCCGGTGGAAGAATTCTTCTACCAGCTTAAGGGCGATATGGTGCTCAAGGTCGTGGATAATGGCGAGCATTATGACGTGACGATCCGGGAGGGAGAGATTTTCCTGCTGCCGGCACACGTTCGTCACTCACCGCAGCGGCCGCAAGAAGGATCTATCGGTCTCGTCGTAGAACCCAAGCGCCCGGAAGGATGGCTTGATGCCTTCGAATGGTACTGCTTCGAGTGCAAGGGATTGGTGCATCGCGCCGAGCTTGATCTTGTCAGCATCGTCGATGACCTCCCCCCGCTCTACAAGGCCTTCTACCGTAACGAAGAGGCTCGCACATGTCCGCACTGCGGAGCCCTGCATCCAGGCAAAGAGCCGCCTGAGGGCTGGGTCTGCCTGTAACACCTAATGCCCGGCGGGCACGCCGGGCATTTCGACAAGCTGTCTGCCGTCCCACATGAATTATCACGCGGTAGGCTTTTGCCCAGCATTTTGTGAAGGACTATTATGGCGTACAACCACAATCCATTGCGCGTTGGTTTTATCGGCTGGGGCGCTATTAACCGCCGCGTGGCTAGCCTGCTATCTGAGCGCCAGCGCGAGAAGGTCTCCTTCGTAGCGGTCTGTTTACGTGATCTTGCCGAGGCGGTCGACCTGCCCGGCGATGTAGAAGTTATCACGGAGCCCTCGTCTCTGGCTGAGCTCGAACTTGATATCGTGATCGAAGCCGCCGGTCGTGCGGCCGTGGCTGAATGGGGTAAGGCCGCCCTGTCCAATGCCGGAGCATTGGCCGTCGCTTCCGCGAGCGCATTCTGCGATGATGATCTGCTGGAACTGTTCCTTCGGACGGCGAATGAACATGGCAGCCAGCTCCTGATCCCTTCTGGCGCGCTGGCTGGCATCGATGCCATTGCCGCTGCCTCTGCGCTATCGCTTGAAGAGGTGCTGCATCGGATCGTTAAGCCACCGCACGCCTGGTCGGGAACGGCCGCCGAGACGATGTTGGATCTCGCTGCCATAACGAAGGCCGAGACTTTCTTCCGAGGCTCGGCGCGCGAAGCCGCCTCGCGGTTTCCTCAAAACGCCAATGTTGCGGTGATATCTGCATTGGCAGGAATTGGTCTCGACAGGACATGCGTCGAGCTAGTCGCCGACCCCTCTGCAAAAGGGAATCGGCACGAACTCATCGTCAGCGGCGAGTTTGGAAATCTCAACATTTCGATCGAGAACCGCCCACTTGCAAGCAATCCGAAGTCCTCCGATATGGCGGCGCTGTCCCTCGTCAGATTAGTTGAAAACAGAATCCGTGCCTTCGTCATGTGATGTTGCTGTGCCCTAAACGGCATAAGATGCATTACAAATTCGAGTGCCGCGGGTTCGTATCCCTTCACATCAGGTCTTTTGTCAATTGTTCATTCGAGTGGCATCAAATTTCTCCTTGGTGAGCGGATCCGCGGTCTGAGCCCATAGCAACTACCGGCCCGGTTCTCGGGCCTATACAACACATCCGGTCGCCGCTCTCAGCGGCTGCACCATTTTCCCGCATTCGACGGGCACGGGCTCAGGAGAACGGGACCAAACTCAAGATCGGCGTTTAAAAGCCAAAAGGATTCCCGGTCCGTCCACCTGGATCCGTCAGGACTGATCAGGTCCTGAGGATTCGAATTTTCGGTTCACAGACACTTCCGGCTTCAAGCGGTTTTCATGATTGCACCTTCTATCACGACACCGGAGCTCACATACTTCCAGAGAGCCACGAGCAGCTTACGCGCGAGCGCCACGATCATCGGCGTCTTTAAGCGGCCGGCGTTGCGAGCAATGCGCTCTTTGAACCATAACGTTAGTATGGATTTCGGCTGATGCCGCAACCATAGCCAGGCGAGCTCGACCATGGTGGCTCGCAAACGTGGATTTCCTGCCTTGGAGACGCCCTGTTCGCGGTTGACGTTACCGCTTTGCCAAGGGGAGGGGGCAAGGCCTGCGTACGATGCGACTTGGCGTCGGTTGTCGAAGTGTCGGAATAACCCTTCCGTGTAAAGGATCGTGGCGAATTCCGGCCCTATTCCTTTGATGCCCAAAAGAGCGGTTGCTTCCTTCGGCGTCTCCAACGTCTCGCGGACGATCAGGGCATCGCGCTCGGCTTCTACAGCCTTGATTTGTGTGAGCAACAATTCGAGGCGATCGAGTTCTCTGCAGACTTCGGCCTTCAGGTGTTTTGATAGCGGACGGCCATCGCCAGTTCGAAGCTCATCCAGTCGTTGCCGGCGATCTCGATTGACAGGTTCGTAATCCCGTATTCCTTGCGCGAAGAGTAGTCCCTTTATCCGGTTGACGTGGAAGACGCGCTCGGCAATCAGAGTTTTCCGCTCCCGCCCGATCCGTCGGTTGTCGTCTTCCTCGGGTGTGAGAAGCCTAACCATTGAGCACGCACGCGGCTCGCCACGTTTCCATGCAATCAAAGCGCGGATCAGCGTCTCACCGTCGATGCGGTCGGTCTTCGCCCGCCGATGCCGGCGCGGCATGGCAATCGATGCGGCCTCTACAATGTGGCTCTCTATCCAAGCTTCCTTGCTCAGCACCCGTCCCAACCAGAAGCCATCCAGCCCGACCTCTTGGATCACGACCAATGGGTACAATGTGTTCTTTCGCCGTTTGACCTTCTGGCGAAGTGCTGCAAAGCACGCAAACAAACCGGCGATATCGCCTCCAGTGACGGTGTGGCGGGACATCTTCTCGCTGCAAGGTGACAGAGCTGTCACCAGCCAGGTCGATTTACTTAGACCGTCGTCTAATAGCGAGATTTGCAAGCGCCTTTTAGCGACGGATGGCTAGTTGCCGGGATCATGGTCGTCTACGCGGTCGACATAGGTCGCCGCATTATGGTGCTTCGCGGGACAGTCCTTCCAATGTATGTCTCGCACGCTGCGAGCACACTAGCAAACTCGCGGTGCAACGGTCTTAACGGAATGGACCAGCCTCGGTCCCGGCAGGGACGCCTCTTCACGCCATGGGCGCTCACAGAGCTGTATGTTCTCAGGGTGAAGGTGGCTCACCCCCGCGATAAGCTGAGATCGGGGGTTGCTTCGGATCGGCCGAAGCCGAGCCCCAACAGCTTAGCGAGGGTGAACCATGAATCAGAATAACAGGCTTTTTGTCGGTTTGGACGTCTTGAAACTGAAGATTTCTGTAGCCGTCGCGGACGGCGAGCGGGGTGGTGAAGTAAGGTTTTATGGGGACATCGCCTCGGATCCCAACTCCGTGAGGAACATCGTGGAAAAATTGGCGAAGCGAGGAGCTGTCCTCCACTTCTGCTATGAGGCCGGACCGACAGGTTACGAGCTTTACCGTCAGCTTACAGGCATGGGTCACGACTGCGTGGTAGTCGCACCGTCCCTGATACCAAAGCGCCCTGGTGATCGGGTGAAGACGAACCGGCGCGACGCGGTCAGTCTGGCAAGGCTACATCGTGCAGGTGAGTTGTTTGCAGTCTGGGTTCCAGATCGCGGACACGAAGCCATGCGCGATCTCGTGCGGGCTCGAGAGGCTGCCCAGGAGGCTCAGAAGCGGGCGCGTCAGCAGCTTCAGTCATTCCTGCTTCGACATGGTCGCATCTATTCGGGCCGCTCATCCTGGTCGCTGGCACATATGCGGTGGCTATCGACCCTGAAGTTCGAGCATCCGGCGCACTTCATCGTTCTCAAGGAATACTGCCAAGCGATCGAGGATGCCGAGGTGCGCTTGAAGCGTCTGACCGATCTGATCTCGGAGACTGTCAAATCCTGGACGATGGCTATTCCAACGAGACGAAAATTGCGCCAAGATCGACGAGAGTAGCGGTCTGCGCTTGAGATTGATCTGCTGTCATCGGCATGGTTGGCCTCCAGAGAGTTTTCTAGCGACCTCACTCTGCCACCGGGCAGGCCGCTACTCACCCCTGATGGGATCTCAAGGCGCCGGACCTAACGTCGGGCATTGGTAAGGCGGCGAACATGCCGGATATCTATTGAAGCGTATGCCGCCGTCAAAGAACAGCGCGCTCAGGACGGCATCTGGGTCTCGAAACATGATCCTTCCGGCCGAATTTGTCGAGAGCAAGAGTTCTTTGGAGCCAAGCCCGCTCAGCATCGCCGGCCTATTTTGGCCAACATCCTGCGCCTGCAACGCCGCGGGACCTGCAGCACCACATTGCATCCGCGGGCGCATTTCCAGCGGCCGGATTTTCGGTTGGTAGCTTGAAAAGCATGGTCAGATGCTGAACCTGAATGTCCCCGGCCAGATGATCCTGGATGAAGGTGGCGTTATGCAGGAGGTAGCCAAAGCCGGCATCGGCCTCGTCTATGTGACGCTTGACGGTGTCGCAGCCGATATCGCCAGCGGCCACGTGGTCCGGGTTCTCGAGAAGTGGACGCCCCCTATCCGAGGCTCTGCCTTTACTATCCCGTTACATGCCCCCGCCGCTCCAGTTCGGTAGCGACAGACGTTCTTTCCAGTACCCGAGCCGCCTTCGATTAGATAGTTCTTGATGCCCATAGGCCCCTTTTATCACGGTCTTCAATCCGGTGAGAAGACACTCGGCCTCGGTGTGCTCAGCCAACGAGCTCACCTGATCAAGGTCAGCATTCGGTACATTTCGATTAAGGGTGAATGTCTGGCGGGGACGTGCGCCCCTCCGGCCACATAAGGCCGAAGGAGTCACTTCCCAAGAGCAGATGTTCCCTCGATGCGAGTTTTCCGATCCGCGCTATTCGCCTATGCTGGAAAGCAATTCGTCGAGCTGCTTCAACTGCTCCGGCAATGCGGCCGCAGAGCCCTGTAGTGCTTCCTCAAGCGCCTCCTTGGACGGATAGACTTCGTGGGAATTCAGTAGTGTCCTCCCTCCTTGATCCTCGAAGGTAACGGTCGTGATCGCGCCCTCTTCGCCCTCGTCGTTGGTCCAGAGGATGCGCTCGTTCGGCACCACCTCGAGATACTTGCCAAAGAAGGCCATGGTGTCCGAACCGCCGGCGCCGAATTCCAGCCGATATTTGCCGCCGGTACGGACGTCCATATCGCACGACACAAGCGAAATGCCTGATACCGATTTTGGTACCCACCAGCGCTGAAACAGCTTGGGCTGGCTCCATGCCCTGTAAACCGTGCTCGGTGGCGCATTGAATGTCCGCGTTACGACGAGTTCGAGATCCCCTCTGCGCTCGACCTTCTGCGCACCACCCGCATTGTTAACTTCCTGAGTCATCGCTTCCCTCCTGTTCCATCTCAATTAAATGGCCAGCCTGCTCCGGTAACGCTGACGTCGACGGAAACGATTTGGTCTGTGCCAGCCATCTCACTCATTCTGTCCATGCCGAACCATTGCGCGGTGGTGATGAAGAGGCTGGAGCGATCATCGCCACCGAGCATGCAGGAAAAAGCGCCCCGATCTACCTTGACCTCGTCAAGCATTTCGCCGCCTTCTCGTACGCGGCGACAATTTGGGAACATCCGCATACCAGATGGCTCCCTGGCTATCGAAACATTTCCGTCTGGCGGACCGGGAAGCTCTGCCCAGATCCGCCGGTTGAAAAGTCGGCCGTCATTTGCCACATCGAAAGCAGTCAGCCGCTTGGCCAGCTTTCCGCGCAGACCAGTGTGAGGCCATCGGCAGATAGCGCCATGCCGTTCGGGAACTGAAATCCTTCTACCTGCTTCTCAGTGCTGCCATCCGGAAGAACCAGCGTAATCGCTGGTCCATTGACATAGATCCTGCCTGCAGCGTCGATGACAATTTCGTTCCATGCGCCCGGCCCCAGCGTGGCGAATTCCTTCAAGACCTTGCCGTCGAAACGCATGAGTGATGACGATCCGGACTCGACCACGAACAGATCGTTCTTTGGGCTAAAATCGAACGACAACGGTGGAGCTTCCACCGGAAGGACGAGCCGGGATTGGTTTGCCTCTTCAAGGACCCGGATTTCGCCACTCGTCCAATCGGCAAACCAGAGTTCGCCTCGATGCCAACGAGGACATTCGACAAGTCCTCTACCATTCAACAATATATTTGCGGACATATTCCTCTCCTTGCTCCACCTGCACAGGACGTACGACCTTCGATCGCGCCGACAATGTGGGGTAAATATTTTAGCCCCGCCGGACGCAAGCCTCCGACGTCAGCGCTAGCCGCTTGGTTGGCGGCGTCCATTCCGGCTATTGGCGGGTCCCGAAACCATCGAGGTGATTGCGCTTCCGCCCGATCATCCGGCGGCCCCCCATCTGGCGCGCCGACGGTCCGGAACATATGCCTCGCCTTACTTGAGCAAGCCGCGCAAGTTGCCCTTTTCCCACGAGGATGAAATGAGCCAAATTAAGACCATCGCCGACTCGCGGATTGAGCTCATGAACACAGATGCATTCTTCACCAAAATCCGGACCTACACCCATCTGTCAGAGAAAGCCGAGCTGGCCTGGTCGCCGCTCCTGCGGTCTAGACAGTATCGCAAGGAGGAGCCCTTCATTCGAGCGGGCGACGTGCCGACGACCTATGCCTTCGTCGTCGAAGGCCTGCTGTGTCAGCGCTATGTCGGCCGCGACGGCGACATGATCATTAAATGCTTCTTTCCTGAGAACCGCATTGCCTCTTCGGTCAGCGCGACCCTGCTCGGCGAGCCCAGCCCATTCGAGATTACGGCGATCGAGAACAGCACCGTCCTCGAATATGACTTTGCGGCTTTCAAGTCGCTCGTCAGCAACTTTCCCGACATTGCCGCGTTTTATATCACCTATATGGAGCGCCATTGGATTATCGAGAAAGAACCGGGCGAGATTGCGTTTAGGCATGACGACGCGATGCAGCGCTATATCGATTTCATCCGCAGGGAGCCGGAACTGCATAAGCGTTTGAAGCAGCGTCACATCGCCGCCTGGTTGGGCATCACCCCGGAAAGCCTCAGCCGGCTGCGAAAAACAATCGCGATCACAAGGCCCGACAAACGCTGACGCGATTTCTTACCAAACATCAATTCTTTCGCGGCCGGAGTGCTGCATTTCTGCTGGGCAAGCAACCGCCGTGACGGTTGCGGTGGGACATCAAACGGCGGATCTCGACCTCGGATCAAGCCGTATCCTGCCGCGAACAAAGGAAACCTAAGATGACCAAGATGATTTTCGTGAACTTGCCAGTGACCGACCTGGCTCGGTCCAAAGCCTTCTATGAGGCCCTGGGATTTGCCAATAACGCGCAGTTCAGTGACGATAACTCGGCCTGCATGGTGGTGAGCGACGCGATCAACGTCATGCTCCTCACTCATGACAAGTGGCGCGGTTTCACCAGCCGACCGATACCGCCGGCAACCTCGAGCGAAGTAATGCTGGCTATCTCCTGCGAGAGTCGCGAGGCCGTCGACCAGATGAATGATGCGGCCGCCCGAAGTGGCGGGCAAGCTGACATCAATCCGAAGCAGGACCTCGGCTTCCTGTACAATCGCAACCTCGCCGATCCGGACGGACATGTCTGGGAAGCAGTATGGATGGATCCGAATGCGATGTCTGCCGGTGGCTGAGACTTATCGCGTCGTAACCAAGTTCAAATTATAGCAGCCATGGGGCCGGCCCGGACGCAAGCGATTTCATAGGCGGCTGCTGGATCGGAACGTGAGCCCATGGCGGCTTTCGGCAGCCCGCCTGTACCATTGGATGGCCGCGAATGTGCGTAACGCAGACACCCGTCAGTTCAAGAGGGCGCCAATCGCCAGTTCCGGCGTGAGCGGACGTTCAAGCGCCTACATCGAAATGACTGGAACTGGGGCGACCTGCCAGTCCTTAACCGGACCCAAGGCCCGCCAAAGGCTCATGGGCAAACCGTCCACTAACGTGGAGTTGGACATGGGGGGACGGTCTGCCCGCAACCTGTCCGATGTTCCATCCGGTTGTAACCTTGCTGCTCCTCCTGATTGAGGAGCAGCTTGGCTTTGGTGAGAAGATCGAATAAGTCGAGTCACTTGTTTTGAGTTAAGTCGAAGACCATAGCCGCGTATCGAAAGGGAATGATCATTCGCACGTTGCAGAGCAGCTTTTGACCGTCCGCAGAGACATTGCCGACTGCTGCGATCGACTTGCCTCGATTGATTCGTTATGCAGAGCGTCTGATCGAAACGACTCTCCGGAGAAACCCAACATGGCCGCTATGCATGAAGGGCAGGTCCATATCGACGCTGATATCGCCCGTGAGATAATCTCCGATCAGTTTCCGGAATACCGCTTCGAACCGATTATCCCGGTCGCTTCAATCGGCACGGACAACGCCATTTTCAGGGTCGGGTCAGGTGTATGCGCACGATTTCCCCTGCACCCGATGGAAGCCCCGATCTGCGCCGAAAAACTGCACCGGGAGGCGGCTTCGATGAAGGAGCTTGCCGATCATTGCGCCCTCGCAACCCCCCGGCCAATCGCCATCGGCAGGCCGGGACCGCTGTTCGCGATGCCCTACTCACTGCAGAGTTGGATAGAAGGCGATGTCGCCACGCATGATAGCCACGCGGCGTCGGATACGTTTGCGCTCGGCCTTGCTGAACTGATCGCATCAATGCGCGCCGTGGAAACGCGGGATCGGCGCTTCGATCGGCCGGGACGTGGCGGGCATCTGCCGGATCACGACGCATGGATGTCGACCTGTTTCGCCAACAGCCGCGGCCTGCTCGACGTCGAACGCCTCCGTGACCTTTGGCTGCGGTTGCGTGAGCTACCTCGATCCCGGGCGGATCTGATGAACCATGGCGATCTCGTTCCGGCAAATCTCCTTGTCGGTGGTGAACAGCTTATCGGCGTGCTCGATTGTGGCGGCTTCGGTCCAGCCGATCCGGCGCTGGACCTCGTCGCTGGCTGGCACCTGCTCGATCGTAATCGACGCGAAATCCTCCGGGTGCGCCTCGGCGCCGATGAAATCGAATGGCAGCGTGGAGCAGCATGGGCGTTTCAACAGGCGATGGGCCTTGTCTGGTATTATCATTCGTCCAATCCCTCAATGAGTGCGCTCGGCCGTAGCACGCTGACCCGCATCCTCGAGGACGCGTAAAATTAGCTCCTCTCGATTCCGCCTCGTCGGCGCCAGATCTGGTTCTCACCGTGCGCCATTCCGGCCATGATAAATCAGCGCCGAGCCGGCTCAGCGATCCCCGCCGACGTGACGCCGCAAGGCGGTTCGATGTGCTCTATTTGTATTTGGGCGATACGCTCAAGGTGTGCTTTCTGGAGGCCGTGCTTCGCGACCGCCGCGACGGTCTGATCGGAGATCTCCCGATTGAGGAGAACGAATTTCATGCACGGCGGTTCGCCGAGATCGAAACGACAGAAGAACTTCGACTTGTCGACCTGCGCGATGATCATGCTGTCAGAATGGGAATTCCGACGGACGTCGCGAAATCCTCGCGACAAAGCTTGGCGCGTGCGTGGTCGCTGGCGTTTTGCGAGTAAAAATCCCGGCCGGACGGCATCATCTATCCTTCTCGGACAGGTTATTTTGACGCCCAGTCGTAAACGGCCAGGAACCCACTGAGCAACCGGGCGGCGGCGGGCGTCGAGCGCGTTTTTCGTTGTTAAAGTGCGACTTGCGACGCTACCGACATCAGTTCCTTGGAATTCGGGGCCTTGAATGTCTGGAGCCCAGCCTCCAGAACTTCAGTGAAGCTCCAGCGCACGATGCCCTCCCTGTCTATTAGGAACTGACCGACAAGCTGCCCGTGGTCAGCAGTCATCATCTGCTGATCGGCTTTCGTAATTTGATATCCTTCCTTCTCGTTGATAAATTCGTCCATTGCCATCACCCCCATAGGCTCGGGCAACTCGCCCGGGAGATCGATCCGTATCGCCATGACCGTCTCGATCCCGACCTCGCGTAGGCCGAAGGCTTGGTGCGAAGCTCGTGCCGGGTCGGAAGCAGCAAGAAGATCGGGTATCGGATGGTAACGGAAATAGAGCCGCGCCCGTTCGACCGGGGTGTTTACCACAGCCAGGGATTGGACACCTTTCTCACGCAGTACCGGGTTGAGATATGCCATGGCCGCGACATGGCGCCGGCAGAACGGGCAATGCAGGCCTCGAAACAAACCGATCAACAATGGGCTGCGGCCGCGAAAATCGTCAAGTGCGATCTTCCCCTCGCGCGAGATCGCATCGAACACAACGTTCGGAGCCCGGTCGCCCGGTTGTAGCGGATGATCGACATGGTGCGTGGACATGGACAACCTCCTCGCTCGGGATCAGTCGTACAAAGGCGCCACGTCAAGGACTGCGAGGTCGAGATTGAGCGTTGCAGGCCTAACCTCTCGTCTTACCGCACCGCCAGGAACGGATCTAAGAATGAGCCCACATGAGCCCGCGGGCAAGCAGTAAACAGCGAATCGTGAATTTGGGTGAGACGCCTTCTTTACTCGCCTCAGCTCACGGAGCTCGATGCCAATTTCTCGCGCTTGGCGATACGGCACCACCCATGCCGATGTAATGAACTCGTGAGATCCAGAAGGCGACGCTCGCGCGTCGGCCTTTTACGCGCGTCGGAGCGTGCCCGACGCCAAGGCGGCCGTAATCAACGATAAGGCGAATAGCATTGTCGCCGTGGACCGTTGTAAGGCTGGAACGTATTGTCGTAAGCCCGATACGATCTATAGCGCGAGTAGCACCAGCTTGTGTGGCTGCCTCTGCCAGCATAGGCGCCCTGCTGTGAGGCGATTATTCCGCCTATGATGGCGCCGGCTGCAAGACCGCCGATGATCGCGCCGGCATTGTCATGATGGTGATGGCGATAGTAGCGACGGCCGTAGTATCCACCCCGGTCGTAATATCCGCGATGACGATCGCCATAATGCCGGCGGTGCCAGTAGTTCCGGTTCCATTCGCCGCGCATATTGCCGCGGTCGCCTCTGTACTGGATGTTCTGAACGTCGGACATTTGCGTCTGAGGCGGATTGATAATTGGGAAAGCCTCGGCGGATGTGACGACACTGCTAAACGCGGTCACACACGACAAAGTTACGATAGCAAGCCTGATCATGTTGGTTACCTCCATTTCTAAACGTGAAATATTGTCTGAGGTTCCGATTTGATTCCGGAACAGACGCCAATCGCGTTTCGATGATCTCGCTGCGGCGTATCAGCAAGGGGCCAAACTTGCGATCGTGGCGGAGAGTTATTCCGCGCTACTACAGGTTACCGCATCGCCACGGCCCGGGAGCGTCGGCAATCAACGCGTCGATATGAGGAGCTTTGCGCCCACTATCACATGAAGCCGACGCGCAACAATAAAGGCATCGCCCACGAGAACGGCTCGATCGAGAGCGTGCACGGGCATATAAAGGCAGCAATCCGCGACGCGCTGCTTATGCGCGGCAGCAACGACTTCGACGATCTTGCCGCTTACCGTGCCTTTGTCGATGAGATCGTCAGCCGCCGCAATGCCCACAACCTCAAGCGCATCGAAGCCGAAAGGCCTCATCTGCAGGAACTGCCACAGCGCAGGACGACAGACTTCGAGGAGGTCGTCGTCAGGGTCATGCGCACCGGCGGCTTCACCCTGCGCAAGGTCTTCTACAGCGTGCCTTCACGCCTGATCGGTCACCAGCTACGGGTGCGCCTCTTCGATGACCGGCTCGATGTGTTCGTCGGCGGCACCTATCTCATGACACTCTCCAGGGGGCGGGCACATCCAGACGGCCGCCACAGCCAGGTCGTCAATTACCGGCACGTCATTCATTCTCTCCGTCAGAAGCCGATGGCGTTGTTGCGGCTCGTCTATCGAGACCAGCTCTTCCCGAGGCTGGAATATCGCCAAACCTTCGAGGCTTTGCTGGAACGATTGACCGACAAGCAAGCCTGCAAGACCATGGTCGAGATCCTGGCGCTGGCCCATGAGCGGACCTGCGAACGTGAACTCGCCGAACGGCTGGCCAGAACCCTCGATGCCGGAGAGCTTCCCGATATGGCCGAATTGCGCAAGCACTTCGCACCAGATCCTGCCACCTTGCCCGTCGTTTCCGTGCATCTCGCACCGTTGAGTGGATACGAGGCGCTGGTCGCTAGCCATGCAGGAGAACGCGCATGACCAATCCCAACGATATCGATGCCGGCCGCCTGAGCATTTTGCTGAACGAGCTTCGCCTGCCAGCAATCAAGATGCTCTGGGCAGACTTCGCCGAACAGGCCGACAGAGAGGGCTGGCCTGCTGCCCGTTTCCTGTTGGTCATAACGGAGCATGAACTTGCCGAACGCGACAGGCGCAGGATCGAGCGCCATTTGTCAGAGGCCAGATTACCGCCTGGCAAGACCCTCGACAGCTTTGCCTTCGACGCCGTGCCGATGATCTCCAAGGCACAGATCATGGCGATGACGGCAGGCGATAGCTGGTTGGCGAAGGGGGCCAATGTCCTCATGTTCGGGCCGCCGGGCGGCGGCAAGAGCCATCTTGCGGCAGCCATCGGCCTGGCGCTGGTCGAGAACGGCTGGCGCGTGCTGTTCACCAGGACGACAGACCTCGTTCAAAAGCTGCAGGTTGCACGACGCGAGTTGCAACTGGAATCCGCCATCAACAAGCTCGACAAGTTCGATCTGCTTATCCTCGACGATCTCGCCTATGTGGCAAAGGACCAAGCAGAGACCAGCGTTCTCTTCGAGCTCATCTCGGCACGCTACGAGCGGCGATCCATCCTGCTGACCGCAAATCAGCCTTTTGGCGAATGGAATCGAGTTTTCCCGGATCCCGCTATGACGCTCGCCGCGGTGGACCGCCTCGTTCATCACGCCACGATCTTCGAGATGAACGTCGAAAGCTATCGTCGCCGCTCCGCCATGGAAGCAAAACGACAGCGCGCGCGGCCTCCGGTCTACGCGACAATCAACGAGGCGGCCCAGATTGACGCTCCGCGACAATTAGAAGAGTAAAGACCGCTTGCCAGCGTCAATCAGGCTGCTAAATTGGCAACCGTCCGCGACACAACAGTCCCATCCAGATTGTCGCGCAAGTTCCTCCCAGATCGCCGCGCTATAACACTGCGATCGCCATTCGTGAAGATGGCAAGCGGATCTGGCGAGGAAACGCCTGCTGCGTGGCGGCAGCCCTGTGGCCGGAACGGATCGGCGGCTTGGTGTCCTATGCTCGCTACGACATCATCGACGTCAACGGGCAACGGCACCCTGTGGTCCTGCATTGGAAAAAGTCTCTGGTATCAGTACCTGTTCCAGACGGAGCGCGGACGCGAGTGCCTGTCGCAACACCGCCGGGATCTCTGCCGGATACTATGGAGCGAATAGTCTCCGGGCTGGCGGTTCGATGATGCCACGTTTGCAAGGTCGGCCGACGCGTTCGAAAATCCTGACTTCGTGGACGTCGTGATTAGCTGCTATCGGCATTCTTTCGGCCTTAAGGCCGGTGAGATTGCAATGCAGGAGTTCGAGGTCCGGCTGGCCCAAAAGCTTGAAATAACCGTACCGGCTGTAACCATTGACGGGACTCCCGGAAGCCAGGAGGGACGTCGGACCAGCAAAAATGTTTGTCCGGTTCACGAACATCGCGTCGTCAACGCCGGACAGAACGTGCCACAGGAGCAACCCGAGGAGTTCGCGCGCGCTGTCTCCTGAGGGTCCACGAGCAGATCAATTGAAGCCCAAGGAGGAACGAGATGACCGCCCCACTTTCGGAATTGTATCAAGAATATATCGATTGCCTCAATAGCCGGGACTGGGACAATCTGGCGAACTACGTCCATACCGAGGTCGCCTACAACGGAGAGATCGTCGGACTTGATGCGTATCAACAGGCGCGGGAGAAAGAGGCTCGTGATATCCCCGACCTGTACTACAAAATCCGCATCCTGGTCTCCGACTACAATACGGTGGCGAGCCGCCTCGAATTTGACATCAGCCCGACCGGTGAGTTTCTCGGCCTTCCCGTCAATGGCCAGCGCGTGTCGTTCTGCGAAAACGTCTTTTACGAATATAAGGGCGGCAAGATTGTCCAGGTATGGTCGGTGCTCGACAAAGCCGCGATCGAGGCTCAGCTTTTCCTAAGGTAAACCAAGCCGACTGCGACTAGGCTTTCCAGGGACGATGCCCTTGGCATCAGGTGCCATCGATGGAATCATGGGTTTCATCGTGGTCGACGACCGACGCTTCACAATCAACATTTTTCGGCATCGTTTCAGGATATGGTTCAGGGGGCGATGTCACCTTAACTTGAATTCGGATGCACGTTTGACGTTCGGCCTTTTGGGATTGATCTCAGGCCATGGCTCCCGCCGCAGCTTTCCACTCTGCGATCGCGTGGATGCGGTGAACGCGGTTTTGGAATGCGGAGCGTTGTGAGCTGGGCGGAACGAAGAGGCTGCGGACAGCGGAGAAGACAAAGACGAAGCGCTGAAGGCCTCCCGGCGATCGGAAGCCTTGCATCATCCGCTCGCGTTTTCGCAGCAGCACATGAGAGTGCTCGGCCCGGTTGTTCAGACCTTTTTGGGGTCGGTGTTCGATGTGCGGCATGACCTGTCGCCGGGCTGCTCCATAGGAGCGCAATTTGTCAGTGATCATCCGCTTCGGTGCGATACCCTGCTTCTTCAGAAGACGGGTCAGCAATTGCTTGGCGGCCTGCCCGAGAACCTCGTGACGCTTGCGCTTTTTGTTCACCGTCTCGCGTGTGGAGCCGATCTCATCGGCAAACTCGTCTGCGGACAACATCTCGGGCCGCTTAAGGATCTCAGCGACACGCTCGCTCCCGCGCTGCTTTGCGGCCGCGAGGGCTATATCCAGAGCGTCCTTTTGTGGTGTGATCTCCTCGATCTCGATTTCGGGTTCTTCGTCCGAGGATCGAATGACATATGTCACACGAACGGTGCCGCCTGTGTTCTTGGCGCGTATGACACCTTCGGAAACGCCAGAAAGCACTCGCGCAGCGGTCGCGCGGGCCGCTGCTTTTTTCTCAAAGAGTAGCTCCCATTTACCAGCATATCCGGTAATTAGATTGCCGCGACGCTCGGTGCGCTTGCGGGAACCACCTTTCTTATCGGTCATAGCCATAGGGCACCTCCGCATAGAATATGGAGTATCTCGTCAACTTCGTCAGCCAAATTCCATCGAACTTGAATCATAGGTGCGAAGGATAGCGGACGCGGGATATTGATGTTATGAAATGACATACCGCATAATGCGGTTTCTGCAAATAACTATTGAGGTCTCAATGACTTAGGTTTGGCAGATTGGTGCCGCGGGTTCTAATCCCTTCAACTGCAATAGACGCCAAACTACCGCGCCTGAGGTTCGACTCCGATCAAGGCGGTCTATCTGCCGCTTGCAAGTTTGAGCCGATATGCGTTTTATAAGGGGCGCGTCAAGCCGATGATCTTGGCACAAGGCTGCCCGGCAGAAGGACCATTTCGGCGCTACGCTTGCCGGTTATCATCGCGACCATGACGTTGATCATCTCTTCGGTAGGCTGCTCGTAACTGGTCAGCCCGTATGCGGGAACGCCCCCGAGTTCTATATTGTCGAAACCGACGACAGCGAGGTCCTGCGGAACTCGAAGTCCAAATTCGCTCCTGGCGGCATCCATTGCTCCAAGCGCCAAGATGTCGTTTTCACACATCAAGACGTCGATGCGGTGGCCCGGGGGGATGTCGCTCAAATAAATCCGCGCTGCCTCTGCGCCGGCCTGAACACTGTATCTTTCCGCGGTCAGTTCCACGACGCGTTCAATGCCCCTCTGCCGCCAGTAGTTCGCAAAGTGACGGCGTCTGCCCAGAGCGGTGGAAAGGGTTCTCGCTCCCGTCATGAATCCAGGGCGGCTGTATCCCTTGTGGAACAAATAGTCAACGATTTCGCTGAGAGCGAGGTCGGTGTCACACGCGATTGCGGGCACGCCGGGGATTTGACTGTCTCTCGCAAGGACAAACATTGGCGGGAGGCCCGGACCGAGCCTGCGATCACCCAGCGTTTCCTCACGAAAGGCCGTGCCGAATAGGATGACGGCATCGAATTGTCGCTGATCGGCGTTGATCAGCGCGTGAATATGATCGAAATGCCGATTGATATTGATCAGTACCGTCAACAGACCCTCCGCCTGCAGGCGCTCGGTGAGCAATTCCAGAACCGGAAGCTTGTGCGGATTGGCAAAGTCGTCGACGAAGACGGCGACCTGATGGGTGGTGTTCGTCGCAAGGCTGCGGGCGAGCAGATTGGGCGAATAGTTCAACGCTTCGGCGGCCTGAAGCACTTTTTGCCGGCTGGCGTCGGTGATCGACGCGCCGGGCGTAAACGCACGGATGACCGTCCATTTCGATACGCCGGCGGCTTCCGCCACCTCTTTCGCCGTCGCCCGTTTGCGCATTCTCGTCTCCTCCCGATGGAATGAATATTCCACAAAAAAATAAAAATGGAATGGATGCTTGATTTTTGTCGACAATAAAGTAACTTTGCTGAGCTTGCTACCGGGTGCAAAAGGAGTTGCTACCGGTAGCAACTTCACGGTCCGCCCACGGCGGATGTTTTGGGAGGGTAAAATGAAATTCGGTTTGAAATCGCTTCTCGGGGGTGCGGCCGTCGCTGTTGCGCTCATGTGCTCTGCAGCAGCTGTTAGCGCTGCGGACATACGCATCGTTGCCGTCACTCACGGCCAAGCCAATGATCCTTTCTGGTCCGTTGTTAAGAATGGCGTTAACGCGGCCGCCAAGGACGTCGGCGTCAGCGTCGACTATCGCGCACCGGAAACCTTCGACATGGTGTCGATGGGGCAACTCATCGATGCGGCCATCAATCAGAAGCCTGACGGGCTCATCGTCTCCATTCCGGACGCCTCGGCGCTCGGCCCGTCCATCAAGAAGGCCGTGGCCGCTGGCATTCCGGTCATCTCGATTAATTCCGGCTCGGATGTATCCAAAGAGCTTGGTGCACTTCTGCATGTCGGCCAAGACGAATACACCGCCGGCAAGGCCGCCGGTGCGAAGCTGCATGAGCTCGGCGGCAAGGAAGGCTTGTGCGTCAATCAGGAGGTCGGCAATGTCGCGCTCGACCTGCGCTGCAAGGGCTTTGCCGACGGTTTCGGCGGCAAGGTCACGGTTCTGCCCGTGAGCAATGATCCGGCCGATGTCCGCGCAAAGGTCAAGGCGGCGCTGAGTTCCAATTCGGCGGTTGATACCATCATGGCGCTTGGCGCCGGTACCGCCGGCGAGCCGTCTCTGGCGGCTGTCGAGGACGTCGGAATGACCGGCAAGATCAAGGTGGCGACCTTCGACCTTTCGGCAGATTTCCTGAAGGCCGTGGCTGCCGGCAAGGCAGCTTTCGCGATCGATCAGCAGCAGTTTCTGCAAGGCTACCTGCCCGTCGTATTCCTGGCCAACTACGCCAAATACGGGCTGATCCCAGGGGGTAACGTCCCATCCGGCCCGAACCTGATCACCAAGGAAAAGGCGGCCCAGGTCGTAGATCTTTCCGCCAAGGGCATTCGCTGAACAGAATTGCCGAAAGGCATTCTCCCAGAATCTCCTCCCCTGAACGGGGGAGGGGGTTTGGCTGATAGAGCGCGGTGCCAAGCAGCGCCGCCGTTACCCGAAATTACGATCCCGTGGGAGGAGTTATGGCTTCGCTTGAGCAAAAGGCAGCGGCTGCGACGAAAGCCGATGAGCGCGTCAAACAGGTGAGTTTTTTGACGCATATGATGCGGCGGCCCGAGCTTGGTGCCGTGGCTGGCCTTGTACTCGTCATCGTCTTTTTCTTTCTCACCGCCGATTCAACAATGTTTTCCCTTTCAGGCGTGATGACCATCATGGCGCCGGCGTCGCAATTGGGAATCCTTGCTATTGCCGCGGCACTTTTGATGATCGGAGGGGAGTTCGATCTTTCGATCGGCTCGATGGTCGCCTTTGCGGGGCTGGTCTTCGGTGTCATCCTGACGAATTTCGGTCAGCCGCTTTCGGTTGCTATCGTCATGACGATGCTCTTTGCGGCGTTCATGGGGGCGATCAATGGGCAGATCGTCATTCACACGCGTCTTCCATCCTTTATTGTGACGCTGGCATTTCTCTTCATCCTGCGCGGCCTGACGCTCGTCGGCCTGAAGTGGGCGACAGGCGGCTCGACGCAGCTTCGCGGCATCGGCGACCATGTGAAGGACAGCCCGCTGCTCGGGCTCTTTTCCGGCGATGCGCTGAAGAGCCTATTCGTCTGGCTCGCGGATCACGATCTGATCGACAAGTTCCCCAATGGCCTACCGAAGGTCACGGGCATCCCGGTATCGGTCTTGTGGTTCGTTGCTCTTGCATTGGTGGCGACCTGGCTCCTCCTGCGCACTCGCATGGGCAACTGGATCTTTGCCGCTGGTGGGGATCCCAATGCCGCAAGAAATTCCGGCGTCCCGGTCCATCGGGTGAAGACGGGCCTGTTTGCGTTGACGGCGTGTGCCGCGGCGCTGGTCGCCATCATCACCGTCCTGGATGCGGGTTCGACTGACGCCAGACGCGGCTTTCAGAAAGAGTTCGAGGCGATCATCGCCGCCGTGATTGGCGGGTGCCTGCTCACGGGTGGCTATGGTTCGGCGATCGGCGCCTTCTTCGGCGCGATCATCTTCGGCTCGGTTTCCATCGGGCTGACCTATACAAAGTTCGACTCAGACTGGTTCCAGGTCTTCCTCGGCTCGATGCTGCTTTTGGCCGTGCTCTTCAACAATTTCATCCGCCGCAAGGTTACCGGGGAGCGCTGATCATGCCAGACGTCAATAACCGAACGCCGATCATCGAAGTGACCGACATCGTCAAGCATTACGGCTCCGTGATCGCTCTCAATGGTGTCTCGATGCAAGTGTCGGCCGGCGAGGTGCTTTGTCTCCTCGGCGACAATGGCGCGGGCAAATCCACCTTGATCAAGACGCTGTCTGGTGTCGTCCGGCCGAGCGGCGGTGTATTTCGGGTGGATGGCAAGCCGGTCGATTTCCGCAGCCCGCGCGACGCCCTCGATGCGGGGATTGCGACGGTCTACCAAGATCTCGCCATGATCCCGCTGATGTCGATCACCCGTAACTTCTTCATGGGACGGGAGCCACGCAGAGGTATCTTTCCATTCCGTCGCTTCGACCTGGCGCACTGCAATGATGTCACGCGTGAAGAGATGCGCAAAATCGGCATCGATATCCGCGATCCCAATCAGGCGGTCGGGACTTTATCGGGCGGCGAACGTCAATGCGTCGCTATCGCGCGCGCCGTCTATTTCGGCGCCAAGATCCTCATTCTCGATGAGCCGACTTCGGCGCTCGGCGTGGCGCAAACCTCGATGGTGCTGAAATATATCCACCAGGTCCGGCAGAACGGACTAGGGGTGATCTTCATCACCCACAATGTCCGGCACGCCTATGCGGTCGCGGACCGCTTCACCATTCTCAATCGCGGCCAGACGCTTGGCACTTTTGCCAAGGCCGATATCGCGATGGACGAGCTTCAGAACCTCATGGCTGGTGGCAAAGAACTGCAGCAACTGTCCGAAGAGCTCGGCGGCACGATCTAGCACCGCTTATCCCGCGGCACCCGCTTGGCTCTGGCAGGCTGCCGCATTCTCAATCATCAAATATGGAAATGGTCATGAACGACGGTTCGTCGAATACATCATCCCCTTTCACGCTCGCCGTCTGCGCCGAGATGGTCTTTAAGTCGCTTCCTGTTGTCGACAGGCTGAAGCGTATCAACGAACTCGGCTTTCATGCCGAAATCTGGGATTGGACGAAACACGACATCGCCGCGCTTGCGCGGTCGGGAGCGGTCTTTTCGTCAATGACGGGCTATGTGTCCGGGACGCTTGCCGATGACGAAGGCGCGGAAGAACTATTGCGAACCGCGAAGCTGTCGATCCCCGTCGCCCGACAGCTGAATTGCCCGCGCCTTAACCTGCATGGCACCGGTCTTGACGGCAATGGACTGCCGGTCGTCAAGGCTGATCAGGTGACGGGCGCCATGTGGCTCAAGGCACGCGATACGCTGAACCGCGTTGCCGACCTCGCAGAGCAGGAGGGCGTGACCTTCGTGCTCGAGAATCTCAATCAAGCCGTCGACCACCCCAAGACGCCCTTTGCCAGGGCCGAAGATACGCTGGCGCTCGTTTCGTCCGTGAATCGACCGGCGTTAAAGCTCAACCTCGATCTCTACCACGCTCAGATCGGCGAGGGAAACCTGATCGAGCTGTGCCGGCGCGCGTTGCCCTATATCGGCGAAATCCAGGTGGCCGACGTTCCCGGTCGCATGGAACCGGGCACCGGAGAGATCAACTACAAGGCAATCGCCCGCGCGCTTAAGGACATGGGGTATCGCGGCACGATCGGCATGGAGGCATGGGCTTCCGGAGACGACGAGACGGCGCTTGCCCGCTTCCGCGACGCGTTCACCGTTTAAATATTTCGATAGCCAACGCTTACACATCATGGAGAAATATAGATGATCAGATTTGGAGTGATCGGCGCCGGCCGGATAGGCAAGGTGCATGCCGCGACTATCGCGGCGAACCCGAAGGCGAAGCTTGCCTATGTGGCGGATGCCTTCAGGGCATCGGCGGAGACTCTCGCAGCGCAGACTGGCGCCGAGGTTGCCGAAGTGGAGGATGTCATCAGGTCTCCGAACGTGGATGCAATCCTTATCGCGACGCCGACCCCGAGCCACGCAGACCTCATCGAGGCGGCCGCGAGAGCCGGCAAGGCAATCCTTTGCGAAAAGCCGGTATCGCTTTCGGTCGAACGCATCAATACCTGCCTCGACGTCGTTGAGAAAAGCAGGTCGACCTTGATGATAGGCTTTAATCGCCGCTTTGACCCGAACTTCGCGAGTTTGGAAGCGCGCCTTCGCCGCGGCGATGTCGGCGCAATCGAGATCGTGACGATCACCAGTCGGGATCCCGCGCCGCCGCCTGCTGACTACGTCAAGTCCTCCGGCGGTCTGTTCCGTGACATGATGATCCACGACTTCGATATGGCTCGCTTTCTCATGGGTGAGGAATTCATCGTCGTGAACGCGCTTGGGTCTTCTCTCGTCGACAAGGCAATCGGCGCCGAGGGCGATGTGGATACCGCCGCTGTGCAGATGCAGACGGCTTCGGGCCGCATTGCCGTCATCACCAATTCGCGCCGGGCGACTTATGGATACGACCAGCGCATCGAAGTGCATGGCGCAGCCGGTATGCTTGCAGCGAAGAATATCGCCGCCACGAGCGTCGAACTTTCCAACGCGAACGGCGTTAGCGGTGATCCCGTTCAGCATTTCTTTCTCGAGCGCTACGCCCAGGCGTACGCCAATGAGATCAATGCTTTCATTGATGCGATCGACACAGGCACTAGGTCACTGAGGCCCGGTGGCCCCGATGGACTTCAGGCGCAGAAACTGGCGGAAGCCGCAACGGCAAGCTGGCAGACAGGGAGACCCGTGACCGTCGGCTAACAAGCGTCGATGCGATGCGGCCAAGTCCTCACATTGCCGCATCGCCACACAGCTGACGTGCCGCCGACGAAAGTACACCCGGGTCGCACCGAGATTGCCGGAAGACGACGTTTGGGAAAGGCGAGCGCAATGATGAAGGATAGAGACCTCTTTCCTCCCGAGACCCTGCAGGAACTAAAGTACCTGATCGCTAAAAGGCATATTGTCTTTCCCGACAGTCTCGAGCGCGTCGCAAGGGAGATCATGGACCGCCCAGAACTGATGGCCTTCGAAAGCGCCGCAGCAATCGCGCGCCATTGCGGGGTGTCTCAAACGACGGTTCACAGACTTGCGCAGCACATCGGGTTTGGCACTTTGCGCGAGTTTCGTGCGATGATGAAAGATCATATTCGTCAGACCGCCGCGAAACGGTCATATTATCTCGCCGAGACGATGGTTGTCGGGCGCAGGTTTCCAACCTCACCCTAGCGCTTGAGCAGTCGATTCTGTCCCATATTCCAACGAAGCTGCCAGGCCATGGGCAAGCGCATATCTGCTTCTGCCATCGCTACGGTGGCAAGCGGCGGCACCCATGCCCGGGGAAAGCCACTGCCGCTTCAGAAGAGCCTGGTCGGCGTGACCCTCAATTGCTGCCCAACTCTGTGCTCTTAGTAACCTTCGCCGGTTTGCTGCGAAGGTGGTGATGAACCATCAGCCGATGGGGGATGTCCGACGATTGCTTTCCGTCGGCCAGCGTCGAAAAAGTGCGCTGGCGTTGACCCCGCCAAAACCGAAGCCGTTGGATATCGCGTATTCGGGGTCGATGCGGCGTGCTTCATTTGCGACGATATCGATGCCGTTCGCCTCCGGATCCGGTGTATTCAAGTTCAGGGTCGGTGGTGCGACCCGGTTCTTGAGCGCTAAGATCGTAAAAATTGCTTCCAGACCTCCGGCTGCGCCGAGCAGGTGTCCGGTTGCTGACTTCGTTCCACTCACCGCGACGGATTTTTCGCCGCCAAATAGGCTCTTGATCGCTCTGATTTCTCCGAGATCGCCCACCGGTGTCGACGTGGCATGCGCGTTCAGATGACCCACTTCACGAGGGGCCACGCCGGCTTGCAAGATGGCAAGCTCCATTGCTCTGCGCGCTCCGCTTCCGTCTTCGGGACCGGAGGTGATGTGGTGGGCGTCGGCTGTCGTGCCGTATCCAACGAGTTCGGCAATCGGGGTGGCGCCGCGAGCAAGAGCGTGGCTCAGTGCTTCGATGACGAGTATGCCTGCCCCTTCGCCCATGACGAAGCCGTCACGCGACATGTCGAAGGGACGCGACGCCTTGCTCGGCGTTTCGTTGAATCCGGTCGACAGTGATCTTGCCGCGGCGAAGCCGCCAAGGCTGACGATGTTCATGCAGGCTTCCGTTCCACCGCAAATGGCAATGTCGGCTTCATTGGATCGAATAAGCCTGGCGGCATCGCCGATGGCCTGAACGCCAGCGGCGCATGCCGTCACAGGTGCACCAAGGGGGCCTTTGAAGCCGTGGCGGATTGAGACTTGCCCGGCCGCGAGATTGACGAGGAAGGACGGAATGGTGAAGGGCGAGAGGCGGCGCACACCACGTTGATCGACGGTGCGGACGGCCTCGGTTATTGCCGGAAAGCCACCGATGCCGGACGCGATGATCGTCGCGGTTCTCAACCTGTCTTCATTCGACGTCGGCCTCCAGTTCGCCTGCGCTAGCGCCTCTTCTGCGGCTGCCAGCGCGAAGATGATGAACCGGTCGACCTTGCGTTGATCCTTCGGCAGCATGATCGTATCCGGATCGAAACCTCCTTCAGGGTCTTCGGCTAGAGAGGGGACCACGCCTCCGACTTTCGAAGGCAGATCCCCGACCACATCGTCACCCAGTCGACGAATGCCGCTTTTGCCCGCGAGAAGGCGCGCCCAGGAAATATCAACGTTTGCTCCAAGGGGACTGACTGCACCCATACCGGTAACAACAATACGACGCATCTGTTTTCCACCTGCCTTTGCTATAGGAATAGGCATGCAATCAGCGTCCAAACCGACAACGGGGTCAGGGCCTATTCTCCAAACATGTAATTCCTCAAAGGTCCAAGAACGCTCTCACCCCATACGGTCGGCAGCTACATCTCGGCCCATGTCGGTGCCGGCTCCGGAGCCGACATAGCCTTCAGGCAACATCGTCGCGATGCGCGATACGCCTGACTTCACCTGTGGCCGCGTCGAGTACACCCTGCGACAACTTCTCATCCTCGATGATGCGAGAGAGCGTGACGGCACCAACCATAAGAGACAGGATCGCCATTGCCTTATCGCTCGGACTTGCGCTGCTGGCATCTCCCATCAGTTCATCCAACACCTCAAAGTGAGCTCGAATGCCATCCTCAAACGGCCGCCTGACTTCCCTGCTTTGCCGAGCTGCGTCCGCTCCCAGCGCCACCAGGGGGCAACCCTCGGCCTTCTCTCCTTTGTGATCCTTGGAGAGATAGAATGCCATGACGGCTTCCAAGGGATCGGAGGCGTCCGCCGCCGCACTCGACCATCTCCTTGTGGCGCTTTCCAGCGCGCGCCTCGATGCAAGTGCGGCAAGATCGTCCTTCGATGCGAATTGTTTGTAGAACGCGCCTTGGGTGAGGCCGGCGCCCTTCATTAGGTCCTTCAGCCCGATCCCATCGAATCCATGCTCCCGAAAAAGCCGGCTTGCCGCGTTGATGACCGCTTCGCGATTTGCCTCTGCCTGAGCCCGACTGACTCTCATATCGATCTCCATTTAGATTTCACTTGACATCTATAGCATATTTAGAGTTAGATCGCAATCTAATTTAACTGCACCCGTCAACAAGGGTCTAATGACATGAAACGCAAAATTCTCCTCGCCTCCGTCGGCATATTGGCGGCCGCTGGCGCTACCACGTTCGTTCTCCTTGCTGAGTCCTCGGAAGGAAGGGCGCAGGCCACGGACCCCCGCGTCGCGCCGCCACTCGTCAGTTTGGTGGATGCAAAGAGACCGGACACAATGATACGCACTTTCACAGGGACGATCGCCGCTCGGGTGCAAAGCAATCTGGGATTTCGAGTGCCGGGCAAGATCATGGAGCGCTATGTTGACATCGGGCAGCAGGTGAAGGCCGGTCAGCCTCTGATGCGCATTGACGAGACCGACCTGCGTCTGGCGCTTGCCGCAAAACGCAACGCGGTCGCTGCGGCTCAAGCCGTCCTCACCCAGGCGCAAGCTGACGAGAGACGTTACGCCGCTTTGGTGAAAAACGGATTGGCGGCCGCTTCTCCGCAGCGTTATGAACAGGCGAAGGCAGCACTAGACACCGCAACTGCACAACTTGCCGCAGCGCAAGCCGATGCAAGCGTCGCCGAAAATGCGGCAACTTATTCACTGCTGATTGCCGATACCGATGGCACCGTCGTCGAAACGCTGGGAGAGCCGGGGCAAGTGGTCACGGCTGGACAGACGGTCATCCGGCTCGCCCAGGCCGGGCCTCGCGAGGCTGTGGTCTGGCTTCCGGAATCCATTCGGCCCCAGATTGGGGACCTAGCCGAAGCCAGCATCTACGGCAACGAAAGCCGCCAAGACAAGGCGCGGCTTCGGCAGATCTCGGATGCCGCCGATCCTCAAACCCGCACCTATGAAGCACGCTGGGTCCTTGACGGCGCGGCAGCGTCGGCCCCGCTCGGCGCGACGGTGACGATCAAAATTGCCAGCGATGGCGGTCAGGCGCATGCGGCGGTGCCGATTGGTGCTGTTTTTGACGATGGCAGCCGAACTGGCGTGTGGGTCTTCGACCAAAAATCGTCGACCGTGCACTTCCGGCAGGTGAAGGTCGAGAAGATGGGTGAGGAGGTTGCGGTGGTTTCCAGCCTGAAGGCAGGCGAGCCGATCGTCGCTCTCGGAGCGCATCTCCTGCAGGACGGTGCGAACGTCCGTGCGGAAAAAACAGAGGCGGCCAACCAATGATCTTCAATCTTTCCGCGCTCGCGGTTCGCGAGCGAGCCGTTACCCTCTTCTTCATCATGCTGCTGGCTGCGGCCGGCGTCTACGCTTTCGCCAAGCTTGGACGAGCGGAGGATCCCTCGTTCACCATCAAGACCTTGACCGTGACGGCCGTATGGCCGGGCGCGACGGCGCGCGAAATGCAGGATCTTGTCGCAGAGCCTCTCGAAAAACGCCTCCAGGAGCTCACATGGTACGACCGCGTCGAGACGACCACGCGGCCGGGATATGCCTTCCTGACCGTCACGCTGAAGGACAGCACGCCGCCCACAGCGGTCGAAGAGGAATTCTACCAAGCCCGAAAGAAGCTTGGAGACGAGGCACGCAACCTGCCCCAGGGCGTGCTCGGTCCCTTCGTCAACGACGAATATTCCGACGTCAGCTTCGGTCTGTATGCGCTGAAGGCCAAGGGCATGCCGATGCGCGACCTCGTGCGTCAGGCCGAGGTGATCCGCCAGGACCTTCTGCATGTGCCGGGCGTCAAGAAGATCAACATTCTCGGAGAACGGCCTGAACAGATCTTCGTCGAATTCTCCTATGCCAAGCTGGCCACTCTCGGGATTTCGGCACAGGACATCGCAGCCGCCTTGCAGCGGCAAAATACCGTGACGCCAGCGGGATCGATCGATACACGCGGTCCGCAGGTCTTCATTCGCTTCGATGGCGCCTATAACAACATCCAGGCGATCGCCGACACGCCGATCGTCGCGGCCGGGCGCACGATGAAGCTCTCGGATTTTGCCGAAGTGCGGCGAGGCTATGAAGATCCGGCCACCTACCTTATCCGTCATGACGGCGAGCCTGCCATCATGCTTGGCGTTGTCATGCAACAGGGCTGGAATGGCTTGGAACTCGGCAAGGCACTGGAAGAAAGATCAGCGACGATCGCCCAGGGTCTTCCGCTCGGCATGACGCTCGCCAAGGTCAGCGACCAGGCCGTCAACATCCAGGAAGCCGTCGGCGAGTTCATGCTGAAATTCGCCATGGCGCTTGGCGTCGTGCTGTTCGTAAGTCTGATCAGCCTCGGGTGGCGTGTCGGTATCGTCGTCGCTCTGGCCGTTCCGCTCACGCTCGCCGTCGTCTTCCTCATCATGCTGGAGACCGGTCGGTTCTTCGACCGCATCACGCTGGGCGCGCTCATCCTGGCGCTTGGTCTTCTGGTCGATGACGCCATTATCGCCATCGAGGTGATGGTGGTGAAGATGGAGGAGGGGATGGATCGCATCAAGGCGGCCGCCTATGCCTGGAGCCATACGGCGGCGCCCATGCTGTCCGGCACGCTCGTGACGATCATCGGGCTGATGCCGGTCGGCTTCGCGCGCTCGACCGCCGGCGAATATGCCGGCAACATCTTCTGGGTCGTGGGTTTTGCCCTCATCGTTTCCTGGATCGTCGCCGTGGTTTTCACACCCTATCTTGGCGTCAAGATGCTGCCGGCGATCAAGCCGGTCGATGGTGGCCACCACGCGATCTACGACACGCCCAATTATCGCCGCCTTCGGGGGTTGATCGAGTTTGCCGTGCGGCACAAGTTCGTCACCTGTGCGGTGGTCGGCATCACCATGGGAATCTCCGTCGTTGGTATGGGCGCCGTCAAGCAGCAGTTCTTCCCGACGTCGGACCGTCCCGAAGTACTGGTCGAGGTCCGCTTGCCCGAGGGCACCAGCATCGAGACGACGACGGCGACGGTTGAAAAGCTTGAGGGATGGCTGCAGAAGCAGCCGGAGGCAAAGACTGTCACGAGCTATGTGGGGCAGGGCGCTCCTCGCTTCTTCTTCGCCATGGCGCCGGAATTGCCGGATCCTTCCTTCGCCAAGATCGTCGTGCTGACACCTGATGCCGAAGCCCGCGAAGCCCTGAAGCAACGTCTCCGGAGCGCCGTGTCGGACGGCCTCGCTCCCGAAGCCTATGTCCGCGTCACGCAGCTCGTATTCGGCCCTTACACGCCGTTCCCGGTCGAATTCCGCATCATGGGATCCGATCCTCAGCAACTGTACCAGATCTCCGAAAAGGCTTTGGAAATCATGAAGACCGTGCCGGATGTCCGCCAGGCAAACCGCGACTGGGGCAACCGCACACCTGTGCTGCGCTTCGTCCCAGATCAGGATCGGCTCAATCTGATCGGTCTCTCGTCGGCGGAGGCCGCCCAGCAGATGCAATTGTTGCTGAGCGGAATTCCGATCACACAGGTTCGCGAGAACATTCGCACCGTGCCTGTCATTGCCCGCAGCGCCGGTGAAAACCGCCTCGATCCCTCCAGACTGGCAGACTTCTCGCTGATGAGCCGCGATGGCCGGCAGGTTCCGCTCGACCAGATCGGCCACTCGGAAATCCGGTTTGAAGAACCGATCCTGAAAAGACGCGATCGAACGCCTGTCATTACCGTCCGCTCCGACATCAACGAGGCAACGCAGCCCCCGGAAGTTTCGCAGCAGATTCTGAAGGCGCTTCAGCCGCTGATCGCATCGCTTCCAGCCGGATATCGTATTGAGATGGGAGGAAACATCGAGGAATCCTTGAAGGCCAATGTCGCCCTTGTCCAGATCTTCCCGGCGATGATTGCCGCGATGCTGATCGTCATCGTCTTGCAGGTCCGCAGCCTGTCGACGATGTCCATGGTCATGCTGACGGGACCGCTAGGCCTTGCGGGCGTGGTTCCGATCCTGCTCCTCTTCCATCAGCCGTTCGGCTTCAACGCCATTCTCGGATTGATCGGGCTGGCGGGAATCCTTATGCGCAATACTTTGATCCTGACCGAGCAGATCAAGGAGAACAAGGCAGCCGGTCTCGACGACTATTACGCCGTCATCGAGGCGACGGTGCAGCGGACCCGCCCGGTCATGCTGACAGCCCTTGCGGCCGTTCTTGCCTTCATTCCTCTCACCCATTCGGTGTTCTGGGGGTCGATGGCCTACACGCTGATCGGCGGTACGGCGGTCGGGACTGTAATGATCCTGCTGTTCCTTCCTGCTCTCTACGCAACTTGGTTCCGCATCAAGCCGACTAAGGCAGAAGCACATCATCCAGAGCAAAAGGCTCCCGAACTGCAACGCGCTATGGCTGCGGAGTGAGATCATGTTTCGGATATGTACTAACGTGACCGCCCAAGGCGTGAAGGAGAAAGCTGACGGTCCAGCATCGACGGTCCAGGATGCTGAGGGGTCGTCCGATCGGCAGGAACCGGAGTTCGAGGAGCAGGGACCTTATTTCTCGGCTTCAGATGAAGCCCTTTTAGCGAAGGAGCGTGATCGCATCCTGGATATTGCGGAAAAACACATTCGCCGGATCGGACATCGGAAGACAACGATTGCAGACATTGCGTCCGACCTCGGTACAAGTCGGGCGAACGTGTACCGCTTCTTTCCCACAAGGGCCGCAATCGACAATGCTGTGTGTGGGCGGATCTTGAAGGCGCAGACTGAAATTGCTTTTTCCATCGCACGGACAGACGCGGCAGCGAGCAAAAAGCTCGCGCAACTTTTGAGCGTCCTTCATCGGCACAGCAGGAGGATGCTGATGGAAGAAAAACCCGTTCACGAACTGTTTGTCGCTGCCACGAGCGAAAATTGGGCAACGATAAATGCGAATAGTGAGCGAATGCGGGCGATCCTGGAAGGGATTATCCGCCAGGGCGTGCGATCGGGCGAATTCCAAGTTGAAAACATCGACGATGCCGTACAAGGAGCGATCACAGCGTTCCTGCCGTTTTCCCACCCGGTCTTGGTCGCCCAATGCTTCCAAGGGGAAGACGAGATCGCTGCGTCGGTCAATGCCCAAATTCGTTTCATCATGCGTGCGCTCGACGAACCTGTCTCGCGACCTGCCGAGGTTTCCGGGGCACTCATAACCGCTTAAATCTGCTCAGCCATCTTGATTCCGTTGAGATGAGAATTATCTATCGCGCTAGATAAATGTGCACTAGATAAAGAATCATCTCGATGAATGCGATGAACTCCCGCCGTGAGGTGGGTACCCAGCTTTCCTTTGCGCTCTATGGCGCAGCCAATCGAATGGCTCGTCTTCACAAGCCATTTCTGCAGCCGCTTGGACTGACGTTTCCGCAGTATCTCGTGATGCTTGAGCTCTATGGCAGAACGCCACGTGCGGTCGGAGAGCTGGGAGCAACGCTCGACATGGACACTGGAACGATCACCCCGCTTCTCAAGCGTCTCGAAGCCGCCGGCATGGTGACGCGCACGCGCGATCACGATGACGAGCGTCGCGTCTTGATCAATCTGACGAAAGCAGGCGAAGCCTTACGCGATGAACTTTGGTCCATCACGGACAAGATTAAGACGGCTTGCCAGCTCACCGATGAGGGGTTGGTGGAACTCCGTGATATCCTTCATGGGTTCGCTCGCCCCGCCACCGTTGCAATGACCGCCTTCCCAACTCGCAGAAAGGACATTCCATGAAAATCGGGATTATTGGGGCCGGAAACGTTGGCGCGACCCTGGCGAAAAAACTTGCGGCCAGCGGCGACAAAGTCAAACTGGCCAACTCGAAAGCTCCGGAGACGATCCGTGATCTTGCCCGTGATGTGGGTGCAGTCGCAGTCTCAAAGGAAGAAGCAGTTCGTAACGTCGAGGTGATCGTACTGTCCATTCCCTTCCGAAACTATTCCGATCTTGCCGAACTCTTCCATGATGTGCCTGACGACGTCGTCGTGATCGACACTTCGAACTATTATCCGTTCCGCGACGGCGCGATCGCAAAAGTCGATAGAGGTATGCCGGAAGGCGTTTGGGTAAGTGAGCAAATTGGCCGCCCGCTCGTCAAAGCTTGGAACGCGGCCTTGGCGGTAACATTGGCAGAGAAGGGGCGGCCCCAAGGAGAAAATGGGCGGATCGCCCTCCCGGTTGCAGGCGATGATCCCAAGACGAAGGCGATCGCGATGACGCTGGTGGAGGCGACCGGTTTCGACGCTGTGGATTCAGGTGCGCTTTCGGAATCATGGCGTCAACAACCCGGAACTCCCGCCTATTGCACGGAACTTTCGGAAGCGGAACTGAAGGAAGCTCTGCTGTTTGCGGATCGATCTCGAGCAGCCGAAAATCGCGATTCCCTGATCAAGGAGTTCATGGCAGCCGGTGGTGGCTTGACCCACGACGAAATCGTTTCACGCAACCGCGCGGGAACCGCCCTCATGAGGCATTAAGTCGTTGGGTGTTTCCACCTTCGCACATCGCCGCGGTCCTTCGGTAAAATCGCTGCACTGCAAATACGTTGCAGCGATCCGCCGCGACGGTGCTCAAACAGCTAATACTTCCGCGACCTTCACGGTCCGGGTCGAACGATCAAGCAGGTTGACGTGCCGTGGGCGTGTAGCTTGCCTTGAAGGCTTTCGATTCTGCCCTCCAACGTGATGACTGTCCGGCCGCAAGAGATCACCTTTCCGGTGACCCTCACTTCGCCGCAGTCGGCAAAAATCGGATGTATACAGAAGTTTCTTGCGAAGGGCAGACTTCGCCAGGCTTCAACATTGTTTGCGCGGCAAGCGACATGGAGGTGTCGAGCATCGTCATGATCCATCCGCCATGGACTGTATTCATCATATTGAGAAAACGGGCCTCCGGCTTGGCGAGAAGCTCGACATGACCGTCCCCAGGCGGAAGAAGTGTGAATGGCAGCAAATCTGCCATCGGTGGGCGATGGAAGATACCCTTCGAAAGGCCCGTCACAAGCTCGAAACCATTCATCAGCGCAGTGTCAGGCAAGGACTTCTCCTCGTTTGCTCGATCGTCCATCGGCCATCATAGCGTGCCGCATAAGTCGCGGCAGCGAACATAATCCGTGGTGGTGCTAGCACGCTGGCGGTGCTTCGGCTCTCATCAATCGACTGAGCAGTCTTGCCCAGGCCTCTCCGACCGCCGAACCCCGGCACGATCCAGCCGTCACCGCATTGAAAATTCTCCCAAAACAGCCGCAGCTTCATTTTATATGTTGATCGACATCCAAAATTAAGTTAGATTGCGATCGAAATCTAACAGAGACGCGTGCGAAGCAAATGCGGAATCCTCACCTGACAAAGGAAGGAAAAACCCGATCCCGTTCAAAGCTTGCCAGCACTCGCTCGCTCAAAACCTCAGGAGTATGCATGTCCAATCAGAAAGTCGTCGTTATTACCGGCGCGTCATCCGGAATTGGCGAGGCCACGGCGCGCCTTCTCGCACAAAATGGCTTCAAGGTGTTTGGGGGCGTTCGCAACCCGAACCGCGCCAATTCAATCCCCGGCGTGCGCTTCGTAACCGTTGACGTCAACGACGACGCATCGGTTACGAACTTTGTGGAATGGGTTCTGTCCGAAACAGGTAAGATCGACGTGCTGATCAACAATGCCGGCGTTTCCCTGATCGGCCCGGTCGAGAATACCTCCACGGCGGAAGCTCAAAGAGTATTCGATACCAATGTGTTCGGCCCATTGCGCATGGTACGGGCCGCTCTGCCATCCATGCGAGCCGCCCATAGCGGGCTGATCATCAATGTCAGCTCGGTCTTAGGCTTCCTGCCAGCGCCGTTCATGGGACTATATGCCAGCAGCAAGCATGCGCTTGAGGGGCTGTCGGAGTCGCTGGATCATGAAATCCGCGAGTTTAACGTCAGGGTCGTGCTGCTCGAACCCACCTTCACCAACACGAGGCTGGACGTAAACGCGGCACATACCGAGGCCCCTTTGGGCGTCTATGAGAAGCAGGCCCATGCGACCATCGAGACGGTTCAGGCGCAGATCAAATCAGCGCCGTCACCCCAGGTCGTCGCCGCGAAAATCCTGGCCGCCATCAACGGTCCGTACCGCATGCGCCAACCGGCCGGCGGCAACGCGGCGCTTCTCAACCGCTTGCGCAGATTCATGCCGGCGAATGCGGTCGACAAGAGTTTACGCAAGACATTCGGCTTCGTTAAGTGAAGGGCGCGGTTTCAAGCGATGCCAGATTTTTTCATTTCCGGCATTGCTTGGCTTGCTCTGCACTTCGCCGACGATGGGTAATTGGTTGACGCTTATTTGCGAGGTGTCGCGACACCTCGCCGTCGACAATCCATCATTTGGCGAAGGCGCTCAGGCCGAATTTCGGAGACCGCAGAAACTCGGTCGGAAATGAACTGCCCGAAGTCACCAAAACTCAGTCTTGCTGACGTCGCAGCCAAGCGCAGGACGACTGCTTTGCGCCTCTGTTTCGAACGTTCACAAATTTGCCCACGTCGCCGCAAGCAGACGTTCTTGGCGACGAGCCCGAAGATGGGAATAAAGCAGAGTGTCGGAGTTAGCTTGGTAACGTGGCCAACTTTCAGACCTACACCGGAATCGACGGTGTCGCTGCCGTCCGAGAGCGCCAGAACGCGTTCCCGTTAAAACCGGGTCTTCCTCAATTTGTGTGGAGATCAGTCGATTTAATTGGCATCATCCGCGCCCTGAGAAGCTCTGGTCCCGCCCTGCCGTACATTGCGCGCTTGATCGTCTTTAGTCGGTTGATCTGGCCTTCTGCCTGACCGTTGCTCCAGGGCAGGTCGATGGCGTTACAGACGGCGCCTATATCACGGCGAAGTACACGGGCAAAACGGGCTAGGAGGGCGAGACCAGAATGAATGGCATCGTCGATCCATTGGTCGAGTTTCGCCGAGGTTCGGCCGCGAAATATGCCGCGAAATCGCATGGCGAAGCTGCGCAAAACAGCAAACGTCCGTGATCCCTGTTTGAGGGCATCGACTTTCCGCGCCTGATTGATGGTCAGTGCGCCGCGCGGCTTGATGCAAAGAGTAGCCGCGACAATGGGTGAGATCAAATGACCGGTTTGCGGATCACGGACAGGCAAATTGTCAGGTGCTCTGTCGGAGGGCCCAATCCGAGCCGACGCCGCATCATCCTTATCTTTATCCTCATCCGTTTCCGGCCTCTCGGCGCGGCGCCATGTTGCCAGGAGGCGTTCAAGATTAGAAAAGCTGCCGGTGTATCCTCGGTGTTTTATGTCATGAAACAAATGCCGACCACGGCGGTTGCCATCCTTCCAACACTGGGTGAGGAACGCTTCGAAGAAGAGGGGAGATGTCGGCTGTAGCGCGCCCCTGCGTCGATCGGGTGGGGTTTCGAACGTCAGCCATTTCGTGATGCTTCGTCGGCCGTATCCTGTGTGACGTGCAATGTCCGAGCAGGTCAGGCCTTCCTTGCTCAAGGCGTGTACCGTCTCGAACACATCCTTCCGCGACTGTCGATGCGCCCGGCGAAGCTGATTGCGCCAAGGCGTCTCAGGCGTCCCCTCATGCGAAGCCCGATCGTCATGATCGTTCTCTATGTCCTCGTCTGGTAGCAGTGCCCTGCCTGTAGCTCGGCCGGAGAGGCTCATCTGTTCCTCGATAGCAAGACGAAGATTCTGGATGAGATGAAAGCGGTCCGCCACCTGAGACGCTTGTGGGGCACTTTCACGAGCGGCCTGCGCGTAAAGCCCGCATCGATCTCGGCTGACCACCTCAATAGACGGGTGCCGCTGCAGCCATCGTGCAACGCTTGCCACGCTCCGGTCTTCGAGAATATCCAGGACCGTTCGGCGTTCGAGATCAACGATGATCGTGCCGTAGCGCCACGATTTCCTCCAACTCCAGTCGTCGATCCCGATGATCCGCGCCGGGGGGGTCGTCGTCGACCCTTGAAGCATTGCGCTTCAAGTGCCGAAGGATGGTGTCGTCGCTGATCGGCATCCCAAGCCGTCTCATCAAGCGCTCTCCGGGCCGCCCGCCGGCGCTGTGCCCCAGCAGGCCAACTATTTCTGCGACTCTCCTTGTTCCGCGGGCGTAGGGCGAGGCAATCGCCGGGAGCGGGTCGGTGAATGTTTGCCGTTTGCACTGCCGATATGTGCAACGCCAGCGGCTCAACTGAAGCCTTACCGTCACCTCATTGCCTTGGACCGGCAGGTCCTGAAGACTGCGGTACGACCAGCCATGCCGACTTCTGCTCTGGTGCTGGCAATCTGGGCATGTGCCAGAGGATGGCCCGCAAGCAGACACAACCCAATCACCGTCGTCGTTGGACACGACCCTCTGCACTTTAATGCCCGGACCGGGCGACCATTTCGATCTCGTTCGCATGCCCGCCCATAGCGCCGTGACCACTAACGATTTGTTAACCACACAAAGTGAGGAAGACCCTCTTATGTTCGTTTGCAAGGTCTTTAGTCATGACTGTTTCCTTTCCGGTCTTGACGACGAAAGCACATGCGTGGAGCTGTTGAACAAAGGAGGAGACAGGGCATTTTGACGACGGCTGGCATACTCTTATGCGCGGATTGGGTACCGCATTTCCGTGTGTTCGTCTGGGGCTGCCTCTGTCTAATTTCGGGCTTGGAATTATCCGCCACATAGGGTCCGCGAGGGTTCCCCACCGGAGCCCT
>NZ_JARWGH010000034.1:0-55533 GCF_036528765.1 Rhizobium sp. BR 362
GGTGAAGCTGTTCGTGGCGGTATCGCCATCGGAATCGGTTGCCGTATAGCCGAAGGTCAGCGTGATGGCATCCGAACCCTTGGCGTCGTCGAGCGACTGCACCAGCGTGAAGTTATAGTGGCCGTTGTCGGTGTCCGAGACGGTGGCATAGAAGACGATGTTCGAGCCAACCGCGCCCTCGCCATTCATCACGGCCGTCGGAGCGGCCTCGCCGGTGTAACCGATCAGCGTGCCATCGGCCAGCAGCGCCGTGTGAACGGCAAGGCCATGCGAGCTCAGCGCTTCGCCATCCTGGCCCTGTGTCGTGACGGTGGCATCGGTGAAGGCGACCGAGCGGTCGCCGGCACCACCCTGGTCGGTGTTGGCGTTATCGGCACCCCAGGAGATGTTGAGCGAGCCGGTGGTGATGGCATCGGTCTCGACATGCGGGTTTTCGTTGCCGCTCGGAAGCGCGCCTTCGGTGACGGAACTGGCATCGCCGGTCGCAGCGACAGGCTTGTCGTCGGCAACGGTGAYGGTGAAGCTGTTCGTGGCGGTATCGCCATCGGAATCGGTTGCCGTATAGCCGAAGGTCAGCGTGATGGCATCCGAACCCTTGGCGTCGTCGAGCGACTGCACCAGCGTGAAGTTATAGTGGCCATTGTCGGTATCCGAGACGGTGGCATAGAAGACGATGTTCGAGCCAACCGCGCCCTCGCCATTCATCACGCCCGTCGGAGCGGCCTCGCCGGTGTAACCGATCAGCGTGCCATCGGCCAGCAGCGCCGTGTGAACGGCAAGGCCATGCGAGCTCAGCGCGCCGTTGTCCTCACCCGTCGCTGAAACTGTGGCATTGGTGAAGGCAACCGACCGGTCGCCGAGGCCGCCCTTGTCGGTGTTGCCGCCGTCAGCACCCCAGGAGATGTTAAGTGAACCAGTGGCGGTCGCGTCGCCGGTCGCATGGGTCAGGGCTGCGTTGCCGGCAGACAGAGCTGCTTCGGTAACCGAACCCGCCGTACCAACGGCCGCAACCGGCACACTGTCCGTGATATCGACGGTCGCGACAGCCGAAACCGTATGGCCGCTCGTGTCGGAGACTGTATACCGAAATTGCAGTTCAAGCACATCGCTGGCGGAATTGGCGCCGCGGGGATGGTCGAGAGCAGCGAGCTGGGTGAAGGTGTACGCGCCGGTCGAGGCGTTGAATACCAGCGTGAAGACCGTGACGCCATTAGCAACGCCCGTGACCGTGTGGCCGTTCTGGGTGACGACAACGGGAACGCCGCCGGAGGTCAGTCCTGATAGCTGCTGAGTGCCGCTACCGGTAATTTCTGCCTCGCCAACAAGCGTCACGGTGGTGATCGAGGCATTATTGCCGCCAAACCCGAAGCGGCCGGTGCTGCTTGTCGTGAGGAAGGCGCCAGTGCTGCTGCCGCGTTCGATCAGCGAGGCTGTTTCGGTCGCCTGCTGAAGGATAAAGGGAACGCGAGTCTGGGTGCCAGACAGATTGCCGCCGTTACCGTTGCCGACTATATCGCCAGGACCGAGGAGACCAATCAAATTGAGCGGCGTGCGGGGATTCCCAGCCTGGCTGTCCGTGAACTGGTGGCCGGAATCCGTGCTATTGCCGGCATGAACCGAACCATCAGGACCTTCGGCGACGTTGACGCCCTGCTGCTGGAGTGCAGCGACAACGGCCTGCTGCGGCAGCGTGACTTCGCCAATCAGGAAGGTCGGGACATGCAGCGCGCCGTTGATGATGACGATGCGCGTGCCGTCGGCCTGGATGAGAACAAGGTTGCGACCCTCGACGTGGATGTCGTCGATCGAGGTGTTCGCCGGCAGATGGACGACATTGCCATTGTCGGGCACGATTTGGATCGGCTGACGGGTGTCGGCGTTTTGCGGCTCGTTGGCGGCAACGCGCGCAGTCTTGCCGTTCGCCTGCTGCTCGGCGGCCTGCGCCAATTCGAACGCGGCAACATCAGCATTCTGCGACAACGGCAGCGGCCGAGACGCATTGATCTCAGCTGCGAGACTCGCGTTCCGGTCGCCCGATGCGAAATCGTTCGAAACCGCTTCGTGGTCTACCGTCGAAATGCGCGAATCTTCCATAAGTCTAACCCCCGGTGTCTCGTAATGTGGCGCCAATCAATTACGAGAGCGGGGGGATTGCAATACTTCGTTAACCTCACCGATATAGCCGGTTATGCACGACCGCAGATATATTTACCCATGGTTAACTCAACAACCTAACAACTCCTTAAGTATACCGCTTGACTTTGCGTCAGCCGCCGTGTGCAAATGCCCCACCTAGGCTGTCGCAGCCTGGGTTGGAGAATTGGGGGAGTGAGTTTTGCCGTTTGCGATCAGCCTTTCGTTGAGCCATTTGACTAATTGGCTGCCGCGACCAGCACGCTGTGCCTTTCTCATCCTCTGCGCCGGCCTCGCCGGCTGCCAGATGGACGGTGCAGGCCTAGGCAGCAACAGCAAAAACGACGACATAAAAATGCCGTCCACCGCAATCGATGAAACCTATGGCGGCGAAAGCGGCACGGAAGTCACCCTGCTGCTGCGCAAAGGTGCGGCAGGCCTCTACGAAGGTCCGGCCCGTGACGTGCGCGACGGCGCGGTGCTTGGCGTCGGCGAGCTTGGCAACAATCAGATTCGGCTACGCGTAAAGGATGTCGGCCCGGGTCTGGCCGGAGTCACTGCGCAAGTCGCGGCAGCCAAGGGCCGAAATGCCGCGCTGATCGTCAGCTACCTGCCGCCGGCCGAAACCGCTGCCATCGCTGCCATTCCCCCTGCCCAGCGCCCGCCATTGCTGAACCTTGCGAGTGCTATGACCTTGACCGGTGGCAATGTCTTCAACCTCGCCTCGGACGAAATCGACAGCGCAACCGAGGGCGTCAAGGCGCCCGGCCCCGGAGGTCACAAGAAGGTGTCGGCGCTCGTGCCTGCGGATTTTTCTCAATCCGACAGCACGAGGTTGAGCAATGCCATCTGGAACAGCGGCAACACTTTCATGGGCCTCGGCCGTTACAACACAAGCGATCAGGCCGCGGATATCCTGACCAAGAACCGGCCGCTTATCCAGTCGGCCGAGATCGTGGTGATTCTCGGCGGCACGTCGGAAATCGGCGCAGTGGCGAGTGCCGTGCGCAGTGCTGCGATTCCCGGCCAGGCTCTGGTGGGCACCAACAGGTGGCCGCAATCGGTCTACACGGCGCCGGCTGCGACGGGGGCATTTGTCGCGACGGACGATACGCAAAGCAGCGGGCTCATTGCCGAACGCTATCAGCGCCATTTCAACCACCCGCTGACAACCTCCGGCGCCTATGGCTACGACGCCATGGCGATCGCCTCCGGCCTTATCCGCTCCAAGGGGCCGCAAGCCATCACCGCCGCCAATTTGACGAACAAGGTCGGCTTCCGCGGCACGACCGGGCTCTTCCGCTTCAACGCCGCTGGCATGGTGGAGCGCAAAATGGTGATCAATACGATCGACGGCGGCAAGCTGAAGGTCGCGGCGCAGCCCTCACAATCGTTCTGAAGCAGACCACAGTCGGCATCGAGCGTAGCGTGTATTAGAGCGCGCTGTCGCTGCTGCTGTTGCCTCATCGATTCCCGCACCATACCGGGTCATTTTGATGCGCCCGGCAACATCATCCTTAATCCTTTCCCACCAAGCCCGCTAGAATTTTATACTTATCTGATCGTTCAATTTATACTCAGGTTATCTACGCTTCCGAACGCCATATTCAGAGGTCTCGCGCATTATTCTCCCAACAAGGGAGAAATAAGCGCCAATGGAACGCAAGAAAAATAAAATTATACTTGCAGCACTTGCTGCGACTTCCCTTACCTTTGGCCTGTCGTCATCGACGATTTGCCTGGCGGCGACCGGCGATACCGTCCGCCCCGTAGTCAACCTGCTTGCGGATCCGCGGGTCGACACAGTCATCGATCTCTTTGCGCCGGCCGCCGCGAACGCAGCCAAGGCGATAAGAGGCGTTGACCTTGCCGCGCTAAACCAGAGTCTTGCCGCCGAGCCGGCCGGCCTTCCGACTAACGCTACGGCCACTCTCCAGCCGGTACATCCCGCACAGCCGACCAACGCCCCGATGGGCGACTCGGTGTTCGGAACCGTCGCCATTCCTTTCAAGCATCTTGCGGCGCTCGACAAATTCGCAGGCCCGCTCGCCGAGATCCGGTCCGGCAAAGCGCTCGATTGCGGCGCGGGCGGATGCGACGCAGCCGCAGCCGCCGTCGCGGCTGCCGAGACAAAGACTGCCGGAGCCTCGATCCGCGACAAGATCAACACAATCAATTTCACCGTCAACCATGCCATCCGCTACGCCAGCGACATGGATACCTATCGTGTGGCGGACTACTGGGCGAAGCCGAGCGAAGCCCTATCGCACCAGCAGGGCGATTGTGAAGACTACGCCATATTAAAGATGGCAGCCCTCTACAAGGCAGGCGTCGATCTCGATCATATGACACTGGTCGTCCTCTTCGACCAGCAGCGGCATTTCTACCACGCCGTCCTGTCGGTTTCTGTCAACGGCAACAATCTCATCCTCGACAACATGCGCGATGAGGTTTTGTCCGACAAGCGCATTGCGGAATATTTGCCGCTTTATTCGATCGTCGCCGGCCGCGGCTATCTGCACGGCTCCCGCGATCCTCATGCGCAAGCAGTTGTCGCCGCAATGCCGCTCGCTAAGGTGGCGCCTGGCGAAGGCGAGATCCACTGATCGGACTGGCCTTTTCAACCTTCCGGAAGGAAGGCCGCGTCTAGTCAAAGAGGCGACGTTTTCAATAAACGGAAATATAACCGATCAGCATCGGCGCCTCGTGCGTCGGCGCCAGCGCCAAGTTGATCTGGCCCGTCAGAGATTGCGAACCGAGGCCAATCTTGAAACCGGTGTTCAGCGTTTTGCCACGGTTGGCCGATAGGACGGAGAGCACCTCCTCGACCTGAGTGTCGATCGAAAAGCGCAGGGTGCGTGCCGTCTGCTGGACGTCGTCGATCAGCGGCAGGCGATGGCGCAGCATCTTCAGGAAGGCATCGTTGAAGAGCTTGATCCCGCGTTCCTGCGTCAACACGACCGCCGGCGTCGGCGAGGCCTGAAGGACCGCGTTGAGATTGGTCAGCGACGCGACATCCTCGATGGCGTCCAGACGGCTCAGCGCCCATTTGAAGCTCAGCACGCGCAACAGCGAGGCGAGATTGCCGGTCTCCGGCATGTCGGCCGCCGTGTGGTAAACAAGGTCGCCGATGCTGATGCCGCCGGCTTCGGACATCCGTCCGAGGCTGTCCCAATAGATCCGCTCCAGGCGAATGCCGCGACGCTCGCCGCCGCCCGTCACGGCACGGAACCGCGGCTCCAGTTCGTCACCATCGACAGACGGCAAGGCTTCGCTGCGGACCATCGTCGTGACTTCGTCCTTTCCGGCTACTTTGCGCATGGCCGCCCTCACCGTTCCGTCAGCGCTTCGGAGCGCGCCTTGTTGATGGGCTTCATTAGATAGGCGAGGATCGCCTTGCGGCCGGTCATGATCTCGGCCGAAGCCACCATGCCGGGAATGATCGGATAGCGCTTGCCGTCACGCTCCAGCTCCGACTTGTCGGTCTTGATGCGCACGAGGTAATAGGTCTCGTTCTTGTCCTTATCGACGAGGCTGTCGGCGGAGACGTTGACGACCGTACCGTCCAGCGCGCCGAAGATCGAGAAATCGTAAGCCGAGATCTTGATGACCGCCGGCTGGCCGACGCGCACGAAGGCAACGTCGCGTGGTGAAATCTTTGCCTCGATCAGCAGATTGTCGGCTGTCGGCACGACGCCGGCGATGACCTTGCCGGCATCGACATAGGCGCCGATCGTATTGACCTCCAGCGTATTGACGATGCCGTCGACCGGGGAACGAATATCTGTATGCTTGACCCGGTCGGATGCCCCACGGATCGTCTCGTCGACGACGGAGAGCTCCGAGAGTGCCTGCCCCTTATCGGTCAATGCCTGCTGGCGCAACTGCAGCCCAAGGTCATTGACCTGCAGAGTCGCCTCCTTGATGGCCGCCTGCAGGCGATCCAGGCTTTCGATATAGACTTTAAGTTGACCTTGCAGGTCGACCAAGTCTCGCTGAACCTTCAGTACTTCAGTCTCCGCGACGAGCTTCTTCTCGCCGAGCGGCTTCAGCAGATCATACTGCTTCTGGGCGCCGGCGATATTCTGCGTCAGGCGGTCTATATTAGCGTGCGCCTCGTCCAACTCGTTCTGATGCTGCTTCAAGCGCTGATCGAGAACATTAAGCTTGTTCTGATAGGCGGCACGATCCGCCTCGAAGAGCTTTTCCTCATTGTCGCAGACGTTCTTCGCCGTGGCCAGAATATCGGCCGGGCAGACGAATTGTGCGTCGTAGTTGCCCGCCTCCTCCAAGGCGAGACGCTCAACCTTGGCACCGAGAGCGCGGGCCTTGGCCACGGACTCGCCGAGCGTCGATTGTGTCGTGGTATTGTCGAGCTGGACCAGAAGATCGCCCTTATGGACGACCTGGCCGAGATTGACATTGATCTGCTGGACAATGCCGGGCTCGGACGACTGTACGATCTGCGTCTTCGATACCGGTATCACCTTCCCCTCGCCGCGTGCGATCTCGTCGATGTCGGCCAAGGCCGCCCAGGCGATGAAGGCGGCGATCATCAAGGCGCAGATACCGAGGATCAGCCGAGCGAAAAATGGAGGATTGTCATGAATATTGTGACGACGAGTAGGCATCAGGACACTGCCTTGCGCTGCATAGCCTCGATGACGGCCTGCTTCGGTCCATCGGCAATGACGCGGCCCTTGTCGATGACGACCAGCCGGTCGACCAGCTCCAGCATGCTATGGCGATGGGTCGCCACAATCAGCGTCGTTTCCGGACCGAACGCATTCGTCAGCTTGTTGATCAGATGCCGCTCGCTCGCCAGATCCATCGCCCCGGAGGGCTCGTCGAGGAAGACGATCTTCGGCCGCGTCAGCAGCAGGCGAGCGATGGTCAATGCCTGCTTCTGACCATTCGAAAGGTTCGCGCCGCGCTCGCCGACCGGCATGTCGAAACCGCGCGGATGAACGGCGACGAATTCCTCAACACCGGTCATGCGCGAGACGGCCAGCAGCTCCTCGTCGCTGGCATCGGCCCGGCCGAGCAGCAGGTTTTCCTTCACCGTGCCGGAAAAGAGGTCTGACGATTGACCGGCGACAGCCACGGCGGCGCGCACCTCGGCCATGTGATACTGACGGATATCGACGCCATCGATCAGCACGCGGCCGCTGGCCGGCTGGAAAAGCCCATCGAGCAGCCGGCCGAGCGTCGTCTTGCCCGAACCGATGCGGCCGATAATTCCGATCTTCTCGCCGGGCGTGACGGTGAAGGACAACTGGTTGATGACCGACTGGTCGGAACCTGGATATTGGAAAGAGACATTCTGGAAGCTGAAGCCGCCGCTGCGGATCTGCCGGTTGACGAAGCCGACAGTCGACGGCCGGTCATCAGGCTGTTCCATGATCTTATCGAGAATGCGCAGCGACATTGTGGCCTGGCGGAAGCGCGCCAGTGTCATGGCGATCTGGCCGAAAGGTGCGCCGGCACGGCTCGCCAGCATGACGGTCGCGACGATCGCGCCCATGGCAATTTTTCCATCGGCAAATTCATAGGTGCCCGCCACGACGATGAACACGCTAACCATCTGTTGCAACAACATCGTCAAGTTGATGGCGTTCGACGAGATGTGCTTGATGTCCTCGCTGGTGCGGCTCGAAAATTTCGTCAGCTCCTGCCAACGGCGCAACATGGTCGCCTCCGCTCGAAGGCTCTTCAATGTTTCGATCGTGGAGATAGTCTCAACGAGCATCGATTGCCGGCGCGATGCCTCATTCGTCGCAGTCGCCATGCGCTTGCCAATCCGCGCCTGGGCGACGAGGCCGATCACGACAGACAGAACGAAGGCGACCGCGGGAATAATCACCAGCCAGTCGGCGATCATATAGATGACGATCAGGAAGATGATGACGAAGAGGCTGTCGATCAGCACGCCGATCGTGTTCGAAGTGAAGAATTCGCGCACGAATTCATATTGCGTGACCCGGTTAGCATATTCTCCTGTCGACATCGGGCGGGAGGCCAGCGTCGAATTCAGGATCTTGTCGAAGATCAGTTGAGACAGACGCATATCCGCCTTGCGGCCGGCATAGTCGATTAGCGACGCGCGGGCCGTCTTCAGCAGGAAATCGAACAGATAGGCCAGGGAAATGCCGGCAGTCAGGACCCAGAGCGTTGGGAACGCCTTGTTCGGCAGCACACGGTCGTAGACATTCATGGTGAAGAGCGGTGAGGCCAGCGCGATGACGTTGATAAACAGCGCTGCCAGCATGACGCGGGCATAGGTGCGCCAGTAGGGCACCAGCGTCGTTGCGAGCCAATGACGCTTCTCGATCTCCATCGCGTGACCGACGCGAGCTTCTTCCGAAGCATTCTGATAGAAGAGCGTGAAGGCAAAGGCGGCTTGCGGATTAAGCGCGGCAAGCTCATCCCGCGTCAGGCGGAGAGGCGCCCCGGCTGTTGACGCGATGTCGATGACATAGGAGCCATTTTCGGTCATTTCGAGCAATGGGAGCACGCCGCCACCGGCAAAGGAGACGATGGCGGGACAGTCGAAATTGCCGAGCCGGCAATCGCGCTCCTTATGCTTCAGCACCTGCAGGCCGACGCGTTCTGACAGGCGCTCGACATCGTCCTGCTCCATGGCCTCCAGAACTTCGTCCGGAACGCCTGAAAACAGCACTGTATCGGAGCTCGGGCGACCGTAAAACGCAGCGACCGATTTAAATGCCGATTTAAAAGTCTGCAGCGATACGCTCGCAGACACCTCAGGTGCCACGTTCAACATGGAGTATTATCCAATCCGGATCGCGACGATTAACGAATCGGCTCGAGCAGATCCATCGGTAGGCCAGGCTTCTGATGCGAGTCGTATTTGACATAACCGGGATCAGCGGTGTTCGACGACACACCGAACTGATCGCGGGCATAAGGCGTTGCTTGATCGACCGGCTTCAGCTTCATCGTCGACAACAAACTGCCCGATGCGGCGAGAATCTTGTATTCGGCAAAGAGCGAGGCAACGTCCGCCGTCTTGGCCAAAACTTGAGTGTTGAAGCGGGTGTTCTGGGCATCCAACAGATCGAGCAGCGAACGCTGACCGACCTTGAACTGCTCCCGATAGGACGTCACGAGCTGGGCGTTTGTCTTTTCCTGACCGTCCAAAATGCGGGCTAGCTGAGCCTGATTGGTGCGCTCGCTCCAGGCGGAACGGACAGATTGATCGACCTCGCGATAGGTCTCACTCAGCGCGTAGCGCTGTTCGGCGGCGCGACGGACCAGTTCCTGCTGATGCGCAGTATCGATGCCGCCGTGATAGAGGTTCCACTTGGCGACGACACCGACCTGGACGTCGCTGGTGTTGCCCTGGTTACCGTCAACATCATCGCCAATACGGGCACTGCCGACGAGATCCAGCTTCGGCAGGAAGGCAGACTTCGAACCGCGGACATCGGCGTCAGCGGCATTGACGTCGGCTTTGCCGGAGGAAATCTGCGGATTGTTCTTCTGCGCGATGAAAACGGCGTCATCCAGCGTCTTCGGCAGGTAACGGGCCACGGAAGCCGGACGCTGTGCATTGCTGATCGGCTCGCCTACAACCTGAAGGTAGCGGATCTTCGTGGCATCCAGTTCCTGCTTGGCTTCCTGAAGGCGGGCGTTTGCCGCTTGCAGGCGCTCGCGACCTTGATAGCGGTCGGCATCGGTAAGCGCGCCGCCCTTGATGCTATCCTCGATATTGCCGACCATTTGCTTATGGAAGGCGACGTTCTTCTCCGCCGCGGCGACGATTTCCGTCTGCAGCGTATATTCGAGATAATCCTGGGTTACTTCAAGCGCCAGGGCTTCCGAACGCTGCTGAACGCGAAAGGATGCGCTGTCGACGCGAGCCGCCTGCTTGTCCTTCTGCGCCTTGCGATCGCCGCCGTCAAACAACGTCTGGGTAATCGTCAAGCTAACGTCGGCCGGATTCAGGTAATCCGTGTTACGCGTCAGGGCTCCCGATGTGACGTCCGAAAGTCTACGGCGACCATAACCCGACTCCAGATCGATTGAGGGCAGATAAAGGCCCCTCGCCTGACGCAACTGGAACTCGGTTGCCTCCCGATTCTGCGCAGCCTCCATGATCTGCGGATTGGTTTGCATCGTCTTTTCTATTGCCTGCTGCAATGTCGTAGCGCAAGCAGCACCACCCAATAAAGAGCTCACGGTCACCGAAATCCCGATCGCCCCAATCAATCGTTTTCTATAAACCAAAATATACCCTTCCATATTGCAATACTTTGCTAATATATAATATGCTTTTGAAGCTTCTTCACCTATTAGCCATAGACGAAATCGCATTTGCTTGGAAAGCAGATTCCATACTTATTGTCTGAAACAGTTAATATCGCAGCGCGCAAGCCTTGGAACTAACAATTTTCCGACTATTTTTGGGCTATTCACAGCCGCAGCACGAATGTTGGCAGTGTTTTGCCATCAACCCAAATTTGAACGTTGCTCTCGAAAGTCTAGTTGTTCATCATTCTGCACCGCGCCATCGGCGGAAATGTTGCCGACGCTGGTCTTTGTCTAGCGATTAACGCTTCGGAACATTGTCGCGGCACAAATCCTCTTTGCTGTACAAATATAAATAAGCGGCCTTGGTTATGCTGCTAAGTGGCCTCACAAAATGAATTGCAATACGCATGGTCTTCACGGCAAGAGAACTTAATCGCAACGAAAAATTTTCCATCGGTCATATTGCGAAGCTCACACGAGCTTATATCGATCTACCATCAGAACCCGTGTGTAGCGTCGATAATGGCGTCACAGCAAAGATGGCTTCTGGCCCATTCCGGCTTTGCCCTGTTTCTCGGCTGTGCGGATAATCCGACGCCAGGGCTTTATAGCGGTCGTTTTATGGACTTCGCCATGAAGCAGGAGATTGCCAGCCGTAATACTGCGGCTTCCTTGCTGAAGGAGAATGCTGGATCAAAAGCTCGTCCGACCTGCACGGGCCAGTCCGGATCGCCGCATCACTTTGCTGGAGCCGACTGAAATAATCTTAGAATACATGATGAAATGGGTTCACATGCATCTCGTTTCTCTGGACTCCCTCGATGGTGGGAAAAGAGAGGCAAAGATCGCAGCCGATGCGCAAGCAGTTTGCGCGAATACAACCCGCCATCGGCAACATGAGCCTTAGCAGCAAGATATTCCGGGCATCCGGGAGCGACCCTTAGCCTGTTCAACTTGGCGATCTCCGGCAGCACGGTGATGGATTATCTCAAAAAGAAGGCTGAAGCTCAAGCACGCGCGGCCGCCGCACTTGCTTCCTCCGACCGGCCAAGTTTGGCCAGCGCGGCAGCCAGCTCCACAGCTTTCCGCCCGCCGACATCTGCTGGCGGACTTTCTCGACGGCACCATCGTTGCCATACAGCTGTCGGAGGAGGTCGATGGCAACGGTGCCGAACTTCTGGGGAACGCCTGCTCGATGGGGCTTGAGGGTATTATTGCCAAGCACCGGGATAGTCCCTATCGCTCGGGACGCACCGGTGACTGGCTGAAGATTCAAATGCGTTCAAAGCGAGAGTTTCATGATCATCGGCTATGAGCAGTCGACCGCTGCACGCGGCGGGATCGGCAGCCTGCTGCTCGGCCGCAAGGGCCATGGCTGGGTCCATGTCGGCTCGGTCGGCACCGGTTTCAACCCCAAGGATGCCCAATCCCTGGGCAGCACGCTCGATAAGTTGAAGACCAAGCAACCGGCGGTGCCGCTCAAGGGTAAGAACCTGGTCTTCGTGCAGCCGACATTGATCGCCGAGATCGAGTTTCGCGGATGGACCGATGACGGCAATTTACGGCACGCCTCCTATAAGGGCCTGCGGGAGGTCCAGGACAATGCTGCGGTTTTTGACATGGCCGAGCAGCCGGTCGGCTGAAAAAAGACTGGCTCGACCCTTGCGGCGAGTGGCTTTTCCGGTTGTTCTCCACGACGATCGAGACGTCAAGACAATGATCAATGCTATTTCCCGTGCGGGCGAAAAAATCGACGGCTCGCCAGGAGGGAAGGAGTTGGACGCCGGTCAAGCTCTCCGACTACCAAAGCTCCTCCTCGACCGCTTCCCGGATTGCACCGGCGATATAGTTGGCCAGATCGCCGCCGGCTGCTTGCGCGAGCATATCCCGGCTGATGTCCTCGGCCTCAGCAGCGGCAACGAGGTCTTCGACGAGCTTCGATGCGTCTGCCTGCTGCGTGCCACTGTCGATATGTTCGGATTTCCAGCGTTCAAGGAATTGAAAATGGTTGTCAATTCTGCCGCTCACGCCGCCCGCTTTGATTTTCCTAGACGCTTGATCGCCTGCTCGAGCGGCCGCTCGCCATCACAATAATCCTGCCAGGCCGAGCTCTTCGCAAGAAGCGCGGGCACCGTCCGCACTGTAAACCGCTGGGGATCGAGATCGGACTTCACCTGTGTCCAGGTGAGCGGCATCGATACGGTGGCGCCGGGACGTGCGCGCGGTGATAGCGGTGCGACGGCTGTCGCCATGCGATCGTTGCGCAGATAATCGAGGAAGATCCGGCCATTCCTCAGGCTCTTGGTCATTTTGATGAGATAGAGGGCGGGATTGTCGCGGGCCATCTGCTGGCAGACGTCGTGTGCGAAACCTTTCGCCTCAGCCCAGGCGAGCGGCTTGCGCTTGTTGACGGCAAGGGGCGTTACGACATGCAGGCCCTTGCCGCCCGTGGTCTTGCAGAAACTGACGAGACCGAGCTCATCCAACCGGTCGCGCATCTCGCGGGCGGCTGCGACCACAGTCGAAAACGGCACATCGGGTCCGGGATCGAGGTCGAACACCAGCCGGCCGGGCACTTCCGGCAGGCCAGGCTCGCAATTCCACGGATGCAGTTCGATGCCGCCAATCTGGGCGATGGCCGCAAGCCCCTCGATCCGGTCGATCTGCAGATAGGGCTTCTTGTCGCCGAAGACTTTCACCAGCTCGAGAAGGTTCGAGGTGCCGGGCATCGCATGGCGCTGGAAAAACTGTTCTCCGCCGATACCGTCCGGCGCCCGAATGATCGAACATGGCCGGCCCTTGATGTGCTCGATCAGCCAGGCGCCGACCAATTGATGATAACGCCCGAGCTCTTCCTTGGTGACGGGCTCGCCGTCTCCAGCGTCGGGCCAGAGCGGCTTGTCAGGATGGAAGATGAGGACGCCCATCACCTCGGCCTTCGCACCTTTGCGCCTGATGGGTTTGGCCTTGGCGGTCGGGGCGGGTTGCCGCGTTCTTGGAAGGCGGGGCCGGCTTTTCTGCCTCGACTTCTTTTGCCGGCTTGTCCTCGCGCAGGCCCTTGAAGGCGGCCTGGCGGACCAGGCCGTCCGCGGTCCACCCCTCGAATTCGATTTCGGCGACCAGCTCGGGCTTCAACCAGGCAACTTCGGCCTGCTTCTTCGGCGCGCCGATGCCGGCAAAACGGCGATCGCGCCGTCTCGAGCGCCTTTAGTTTCGGAAGGAGCATCTCGACTTTCCTGGCGCCGTAGCCAGTTCCCACACGCCCGACATAAACGAAGTGATCATTGCGAAAGACACCCACCAGCAGCGACCGGAATTTGCCGTTGGTCCTGGCGTAACCGCCGATCACCACCTCATGGCCGGCCCGGCATTTCGACTTCGCCCAGGTGTCGGTGCGACCCGATTGATAGGGCGCATCCATCTGTTTGGAGACGATACCTTCGAGCGACAGCTTGCAGGCGGATCGCAGCACCGCGTCACCGCCGGACTGGAAATGTTCGACGAAGCGAATGCGGGTATCATCGTTCGCCTCGGCAAGGAGATTTTGCAGCCGCTCCTTCCGCTCAACCAGGCGCAGGGACCGTAAATCCTCACCGCCATCAAACAGCAGGTCGAACCTGCTCAATTATCGCAGCATCCATTATGTCGATCAGACGAACAGCTGGATTCAGCACACCAACGAAGTGCTGCGTGCCAGCAACGGTGTGCTGCTGAGCATGGTCAACCAGGAGACCGGCATTCGCGGCTATCTTGTCTCCGGCAAAGACGATTTCCTCGTGCCATATCGCAATGGTATCAAGGACTATGAAAGCACCTTTGCGCAAGTGAAGGAACTTACGTCCGACAATCCCGCGCAACAGAAGCGGCTGGCGGCATTGAACGAGCGCGCATTGGGTTGGCGCAACGACGTCGCCGAAAAAGAAATCGCACTCATGCGCCAGCCCAATTCGGTCGAAGAAGCGCGATCGATGGAAGCAGGTGGCGCCGGCAAGACCTATATGGACGGCCTACGCGAATTGATTACCGAGATTCAAGATGCCGAGCGTGGTCTCATGGTCGAACGCACCGCCGCCGGAAAGGCAGCGGTCTCTTCCTCGGATTGGGTGAGCATTGGCGGCCTGGTTGGAATGTCGGCCTTCGCACTGATCGCCGGATTTGCCCTTTACCGCGGCATTGCCACACCCATCGCCAATACGACGCATACAATGCGGGCGCTTGCAGACGGTAATCTTGAGGTCGCGGTACCGTTCACGGATCTCAGGAACGAACTTGGCGACATGGCTCGTGCTGTCGAGGTGTTCAAGCAGAACGCCATCAAGGTTCGCGAGATGAATGCACAGGAGACGGCCTTGCAGGCCAAGAGCGCCGACCTGCAATCGAGCATTGGTCAGGTCGTCTCGGCGGCAGTTGCCGGCGATTTCACCCGCCGCATCACCAAGGACTATGATAACGCCGATCTCAACCGCTTCGCGGCCCAGGTCAACGAACTGGTGACTTCGGTCGACCGTGGCGTTGCCGAAACCCGCCGCGTCATCGCGGCCTTAGCCGGAGGCGATCTGACGGACAGCATGCGCGGCGAATTCCAGGGTGCATTCGGCGAGCTTCGGGACAATGTCAATCAGACCATGGCAAATCTGCGGGCAGTGCTCGGAGAGGTGCGTGCAGCCATCGATACGATCAACAGCGGTGCCGGCGAGATGAGAAAGGCGTCCGGCGATCTGTCGAAGCGCACGGAACAACAAGCCGCATCGCTGGAAGAGACCTCTTCGGCGCTGGAGGAGATCACAGTTGCCGTAAAGAGCTCGACCGAGCGGGCGCTGGAAGCCAGCCACATGGTCGATGAGGCTCGCCGCAGCACCGAGCAGTCGAGCGCCGTCGTCAAGGATGCGGTCGCGGCAATGGGGCGCATCGAGCAGGCCTCTGGTGAAATCGGGCAGATTATCAACGTCATTGACGAGATTGCTTTCCAGACCAACCTGCTGGCACTCAACGCTGGCGTCGAGGCAGCGCGCGCCGGGGATGCCGGCAAAGGCTTTGCCGTCGTTGCTCAGGAGGTGCGCGAACTTGCACAACGCTCCGCCAATGCGGCGAAGGACATCAAGGCTCTGATCTCACGCTCTGGCGAGGAGGTTGGCTCCGGGGTCAAGCTGGTGACAGCAACTGGCGAGGCGCTGACCCTCATCCAAGGCCATGTCGTCAAGATTAACGAACATGTCCATTTGATCGCCACGGCGGCTAAGGAGCAATCGACCGGATTGTCGGAGGTCAGCACGGCCGTTAATCAAATGGATCAGACCACGCAACAGAATGCAGCCATGGTGGAAGAATCGACAGCGTCGACGAACAGGCTCGCCGACGAGGCGGCAAACCTTGCGCGGCTGATCGCCCGCTTCAAGCTCGACGGTGGACACGCGGTGCCGCGAACCACCACATCGGACAACCGTCCGGTCGCCTCCCCCGCGCGCGCGCTCGGCCGCAGGCTCTCAAACGCATTCTCGGGGAACGCTGCGCTCGCTGCCAAGGGTGAATGGGAGGAATTTTGATAACCGGAACGAAGAGGTCATGAGGCGCCGAGCGGCACATGAGATCATAGTTCCTCGTCTTGGCGACCTGCAGTTCTGAAACGGAACTAGTTCGACCGAGATCCGACGTGGGCAGCGGCGGTGCCGCTGCCCACGTCACTGCAGCTTAAGCTTGAGCTGTCCCTCCGCCGATGGCTGCAATGACTGCTCTTCAGGAACTAGATTTTGGCGCGAAGCTCTTTTCCAACAGAGCAGGCCAGACCGCCGTTTCCAGATTATCGTTGTTTCGACTGTGCTATTGATCGAAAAAACGCCACACCCTTCACCTTATTCCTGTCAATGGCACTTCGCTGCGGTAAACGTGAACTTTTTCCCCGAACCAGCTACAGTGACCCAATCCGAATTGGGAAAATGCCGACAAATGTTGATATCGGTTACGTTTGTTCGAAAGGTCAGGATGGACTTCGTGCCATATCAGTGCGGCGCAGGTCTATTATTGCCGCATTTCAGGGAGCCAGCCTACTATGAGGCGACCGCGAGGCCGTCGTTGTGATCTCTCTGGCACCGCGTTCGATCGTCGGCTGGTTCGTGGTCTGCTGGGGCGTCTTCTTGCTGGCGGCGGTAACCGTGGGCATCCTGCTGTGGTCGCTTTATCGGGAGTCGACGGTCGAGCAGGTGCGCCGCGCATCCGCGACGATAACACATGGCTGTGATGCCATTGCCGACCGCTATCTTTTCTTCATTGCGGGGACAACTGACGCGCCGCGCGACCTGCACGATCCCGCCTTTGTCCAAGGGCTGACAAATGTGGTGCAGATCGCGCTGCGTAATCTCGACGGCGTCGAGGGCGGCGTGTGGCAGGCGCAAACGGGTTCGCTCGCTTATGCCTTTCCGACCTACGAAGGCGCGGGGAAAAAGACTGACCTGCCGCAGGCGGAGCAGTCCAGCATCAAAGAAGCGGCGGAGGCAGCCGCGCTGGATGGGACTCCCGCGGACAGACGCCAGGAGGCGCGTTCGCAAATATTGCTGCTGCGGGCCTGTCCGCTGTCCGGCCCCATCCCGAAGCTCGCTGCTTGGACGATGACGCGTATCGTCACAACAGGAGGGCGCGCCTTCGGCCTGGCGATGGGCGGGCTTGCCATCCTGTTGATCGTCGTAGCCGGTTCGGCCGCCTGGCTCGGCTATCTCCTTCTCGGCTGGTCCTCGCGCCTCAGGCAAATCGAGGCAGCGCTTGCGCAAGGGTCAGGGGACCTGCCGCTATTGACGGCGACCGGACAACGCGATCTTGACCGGATGGTTGACGCGATCAACGGCGCCAGCAATCGCCTCCGGGAGGCGCGGCTTAGGGCCGAGGACCTTGCCCGGCAGGTCGCACAGGGCCAGCGGCTCGCCGCCCTCGGTCGAGTGACTGCCGGTGTCGCTCACGAGATTCGCAATCCGATCGGCGCCATGCGGCTCAAGGCGGAAAATGCGCTCGCAGCAGCCGACGATCCGGCACGCAAGGATCGCGCTCTCCGTCTGGTTCTCGATCAGGTCGGCCGGCTCGACTTACTCCTCAGCAATCTGCTGCAATCGGTGCAGACTCCGTCGCTTCAACCCAAGCGCATCAACAACATTGCCGAATTTGTGCGGGAACGGGCGGCGTTCTTTCGCGAGCAAGCTGCCGAAGGGGGTATCGAGATCCTGGTCGACAGCGAGGGGGTTGAGGAAGCCTGTTTCGACGCGGAGCAGATTGCGCAGGCGATCGGAAATCTTATCCTCAATGCCGTTGAGAATACCCCGTCCGGCGGAGAGATCCGTCTTGCCGCACAACGCTCCGGCATGCGCCTCGTCTTTTCCGTTGTCGATAACGGACGAGGTGTTCCCGAAGCTTTGCGCGGAAACCTGTTCGAACCCTTCGTGACCGGACGCGCAAACGGCACAGGCCTTGGTCTCGCGATCGTCCGCGAAATTGTCGACGCACATGCGGGCGCCGTTCGTGTTGTGCATCGCGATGATGGAACGACCTTTCTGATGGAGTTACCATGGCAACCGTCCTGATCGTAGACGATGATATCGCGATGCGCGAAAGCCTCGCCGAAACCGTTGGCGACCTCGGTCATCAACCGGTGACGGCAAGTGGCGGACACACGGCGCTTGCTCTCGTCGCGCGCCAGCCGCCTGATGCGGTGCTGCTCGACCTGCGGATGCCGGATATGGACGGCCTCGAAGTTCTCCGCCGGCTTCGGACACTTCATCCAGGAAAGGCGTTGCCTGTCGCCATTCTCACAGCTCATGCCGGTGCCGCCAACACCATCGAAGCCATGCGGCTCGGTGCCTTCGACCATCTGACAAAACCGATCGGGCGCGAGGAGCTTGCCGCGCTGCTGTCCAGGATGACGCACATCCAACACCCGGCCCCGGCTGATCTGCCGATTTCCCACGGCGACGACAACGGCGAAGACTTGGTCGGCCCCAGCGCCGCCATGCGCGAGGTGCAGAAAACGATCGGTCTCGTCGCCGACAGTGACGCGACGGTGCTGCTGACGGGCGATACAGGCACCGGCAAGGAAGTGGTCGCACGCGCCATCCATCGATACGGGCATCGGGCACGAGCCGCGTTCATTGCGGTCAACTGCGCCGCGATCCCGTCCGATCTGCTTGAAAGCGAGCTGTTCGGTCACGTGCGTGGGGCTTTCACCGGCGCTATCGCGGAACGCAGCGGCGCGTTCAGAGATGCCCACGGGGGCACGCTATTTCTCGATGAGATCGGCGACATGCCTCTTACGATGCAGGCCAAAATCCTGCGCGCACTGCAAGACAAGACGGTCACACCGGTTGGCGGCCGTCCGATGCACGTCGATGTCCGCATCCTCGCCGCCACACATCGCGATCTCGCCGACCATATCCGGGCTGGTCGCTTTCGAGAGGACCTGTATTACCGCCTCAACGTGGTGCCCATTCATTTGCCCCCCTTGCGGGAACGGCTGGCCGACATAGTGCCGCTCGCAGAACACTTCCTGCAATCGGTGAGCGCATCGCCGAAACGGCTTGCTCCGCAAGCGGCTGCACGTCTGCTTGCCAGTGCATGGCCGGGAAACGTTCGCGAACTTAAAAATGCGATCGAGCGTGCCGCGGTCCTCAGCCGCGGCGAAATGATTGATGCTGCGGATTTCGATTTTCTCGGCGCGCCATCCGGCGCACGCTTCGATGAGCCTGAGGACTGGACGGCTGGCGACCTGCCCGGCGCAGTTGCTCGCCTTGAGGCCTACATGATCGGGCGGGCGCTGCGCGAGGCAGGCGGCAATCGCACGGAGGCTGCCCGCCGCCTCGGCATTCACCGGCAACTGCTTTACGCAAAGGCGGAAAAATACGGAATTGTCGCCGCCGGTTCGTCCGATGATACGACAACAGGTGTCGTCAATGCGGACGCCGCTCCTCAGGAGCAAAATAAAAATCTAGGGAATTCGGCGAGTTAGACTTTGGCACGGCGCTTGCTGCCTATCCTCCGGAACCGCAGGAAAACGGAGGATTGAATGCCATACTCAATAGCACGACTTATCGCGGCGGGCGCCGCCGTGGCGGCTTTGGACATGCCCTCGCAGTACCAGCCCAAACTATTCCCTCGTTGCATCCTGACGTTTCTCCTTCAGAGGCACGCGGCAAGGCCAATGACGAAGGGAAGCTCCCCGTTTTTCGAGGAACGGTAGCGCAGTACACGCTGACGCCCCACGGCGATGTTGACGGCTTCATTCTGACAGACGGCACGGAAGTTCATGTCCCACCACATTTTTCGACGCAGCTTGTATTCGCAGTGCGGCCGCGCGATGCCGTCGCAGTCCGGGGGCTACGCGCCTACAGCATTCCGATGATCGCAGCCGTCGCCGTCACCAATGAAACCACAGGACAGACGGTCATCGATACCGAATCTGCTGCAGGGCCCGAGAGACCTGACGACCGCGTTCAGCCTATGACGGTGCAGGGCCGAATAAAGGCGGCACTGCATGGTCCTGCCGGCGATCTCAATGGTGCGGTGCTCGACGACGGTACGATTCTAAGACTGCGGCCACCCGAAGCCGGGCACATGGCGTCGCTGCTGTCGCCGGGCGAGTCCGTCGTCGCTCGCGGAAACGGCCTCATCACACCGATGGGAAACGTTCTCGATGTCCAAAGCCTTGGCCAGGCCGCGCGCTAAGAAGCAAGACCGGCGGTGAATTTCCAACCTGCTATCTCAAGATCAACCGAAGAGCAAAAAGGAACACATCATGCACTGGATCGATCCGAACCATCTCCTGCCCATTCGTGGCAAGGTCGACTGCCTCCTCGCCAACCTCGCTGGAGAACGCGACGGCTTCGTGTTGATCTATGACGACGGCAGAGAAATTCTCGTCCAGGTGCCACCCCACCTGTCGATGGAGCTCAGCAATGCAATCCAGGTCGGCGACATCGTCACGGTTCGCGGCCTGAAGCCGCGGCATGCCGATGTGATCGCGGCGGTCAGCATTGAAGGCCGCGACGGCGGCATCGTGCTTGACCAGGATCCACCGAAGCACAAGCCGCAGCCTGAAGGGGGCAAGATGACGACGCATACGGTCGCCATTTACGGAGATGTGCGCCTCACGCTTTTCTCGCCAAAAGGCAAGCCGCGCGGCGCTCTTCTAACCGACGGAACCGTCCTTCGTCTCGACGTCAAGGACGCCTCTCGGTGGCGGGACGTCCTTAGACTGGGCGCCGGGCTCAGGGCTCGCGGAAGGGCGATCGCGACAGACGAAGGGCTCATCGTTGCCGTCGATGAAATTGATGCCGGCGATAGCGTCTTTAAGGCTATTGCAAAACCACGAACGCCGGAACAGCAGGAGACCCACCCGAGAGCGTCCGCGCCTATTGTTTTGACTCCATCTAGCCTGTCTTGAGGGGGAGTTTTCGAGTGCCGGATTTCCTGACAACCAGAAACGAACCGGAGACAAGCACGAACGGCCCGCGACCGCCAAACCGATTGCGGATTTTCGGCCGCTCGACTTGGGCGGCCGTAGCGGCTGTGGCCGTTAGCCTATTGACTGCGCACTATCTCGGATCCGCATGGATGTTCGATGCGGAGGTCGCCGGTTCCATCCATGTCTTCCCTGCGCTCGCAATCTTTTTGGCGACCTATGCGGTGGTGGCGCTTGGCAAGATTCCCGGCTGTCATCTCGATCGGACGGGAGCGGCGCTGCTTGGCGCAAGCCTCATGGTGGGAAGCGGAATCCTCTCGATGAAGGAAGCTTATGACGCGATCGATTTCGACACCATCGTGCTTTTGCTCGGCATGATGATCGTCGTCGCTCATCTGCGACTTTCCGGTGTCTTCCGCATCGTAAATGCCTGGGTAGGACGGCATGCGCGCTACCCCATCATTCTGCTTGCAGGGATCGTCCTGGTCGTCGGATTTGCCTCTGCCTTTCTGGTCAACGATACCATCTGCCTCGTGATGACGCCGCTCGTGCTCGATATCGTATTGCGGATGAAGCGGGAGCCCACTCCCTATCTCATCGGGATCGCGACTGCGTCAAACATTGGCAGCGTCGCGACTATCACCGGCAATCCGCAAAACATGATCGTCGGTACGCTCTCCGGCATACCCTATGGCCGCTTTGCCGCAACCCTTGCACCTGTCGCGGGTGTCGGGCTTATCCTGACCGTCGGTCTTTTGGCGGTGCTATTCCGCCGCGAGTTCACGGCGCGCGATGTTCTCGCCGTTGACGAGGAAGTGACCCGCTACCACCCGGCCGTGGCCTTCAAGACGCTGGTGGTCACCGCCGTCATGGTCCTCTTCTTCTTTCTCGGCCTGCCGGTGGCTGAGGTCGCCATTCTCAGCGGCGGGGCGCTCCTGATCACACGGCGCATTCGGCCGGAAAAAATCTATCGCGAGATCGACTGGCCGCTGCTCGTCATGTTCGCCGGCCTGTTCGTCGTCGTCGCCGGGCTGGAGAAGACGGCCATCACGCCGGATGTCGTTGCCTGGGTCGGGGCACTGCACCTCGATCATGTCGCCATTTTGAGTACTGTAACAGTGGTGCTCTCGAATATCGTCAGCAACGTTCCGGCGGTCCTGGTTCTTCGCCCCTTCGTCGCGGGGCTTGCGGATCCGCAGCGCGCCTGGCTCGTGGTCGCCATGGCGTCGACGCTCGCCGGCAATCTCACCTTGGTCGGTTCGGTTGCCAACCTGATCGTCGCCGAGCGCGCTCGCGCGGCAGGCATCCAGATCAGTTTTTCCGGCTATTTTCGGGTGGGCGCGCCACTCACGCTGCTCACGCTCGCCATCGGCGTATTTTGGCTGGGGTCGATCTGAGATGGCCAATCGCTCTCCGCGGCTCGAACCGCTCGATCTCATCAATTTCTTCCTCGCCGACGTGCGCGGGGCGTTTGGCCCCTATCTCGGCATCTTCCTGCTTACCGAGCGCCATTGGAGCCCTGCAACGATCGGCCTTGTCATGACCACCGGCGGCCTTGCGGGCCTGATCGTCCAGACGCCGGCAGGCGCCCTTATCGACGCCACCAAACATAAGCGCGCCGTGATCATCATCGCCTGCGCCATTCTCGCCATTGGCGCACTCGCCACCGTGGCAATGCCGGACTTCGCCGTCGTGCTGGCCGTCAATACGACAATGGCGATCGCCGGTGCCGTGTTCGGCCCAGCGATCGCCGCCATCACGCTAGGCCTTTATGGTCATGCCGCGCTCGCTCGGCGCTTCGGCCGCAATGGTGCGTTTGATCACGCCGGCAATGTCGCCATTGCGCTCCTTGCCGGTTTGATCGGCGAAGTCGCTTCGCAACGAGCGGTCTTCCTGCTCGTGCCGCTATTTGCGACACTCACCTCTCTTGCCGTCCTCGCAATTCCCACGCAGCAGATCGACCATTCCCGCGCGCGCGGACTGAATCCGGCGCAGGATAGTGCCGGATCGCCGACGGCGTTCGGCACTCTTCTTGCCTGCCGACCACTGCTGGTATTAGCGGTCTGCGCCGCACTCTTTCATTTCGCAAATGCGGCGATGCTGCCCCTCGTCGGCCAGGAGCTTGCCCTTGCTCATCCCGGCAACGAGACGGCGCTGATGTCGGCCTGTGTGATCGCTGCCCAATTGGTCATGCTGCCCGTCGCTCTCCTGGTCGGGGCAACTGCCGACCGCTTGGGACGCAAGCCGTTGTTCCTCGCCGCTTTCGCAATCCTACCACTCCGTGGCGCCCTCTATACTTTTTCCGATAATCCTTATTGGCTGATAGCGGTGCAGGCGCTTGATGGCGTGGGCGCCGGCCTATTCGGGGCGCTGACGCCCCTGGTCCTCGCCGACCTGATGAACGGGACAGGGCGCTATAACTTGAGCCAAGGCGCCATCGCCACCGTCCAAGGCGTCGGTGCATCGCTCAGCAACGTCGTCGCCGGTACGATTGTCACCGCCGCCGGCTATCACATGACCTATCTCGCGCTTGCGGCGATCGCCGCCATTGCCTTTGGAGTGTTCTTTTTGTTCATGCCGGAGACCTGTTCTAGAATCAGAAGCCCGCGGCTCAGTGAAACGCCGGACCCACGAACTCTCGCCCCATGCAAGCGCGCATGGCGTGAACGATGTCCCGCAGATAGCGAACAATCGCACGATTGGCCGGATCGTCGACCATGGCAAGATCTTCGCGCAGGACCTGAAGCATCCGATTGATCTCGATTAGCGTCCGTACGAGATCATCATCGTAGTCCTCACCCATGTCATCGATGAGATCGGTGACAGCCGTCGCCAAAGAGTCGATCCAAAGGAGGCGCTGCCCCGCGCTCAATTGCGCGAACAGGACAATGTCATCGACTGTCGGCATGTCTCCAGCCCTCCGACGGGAGACATGCGACCTTTGCGATCAATCGTCAATTCACAAACTCGGCATTGCTGCCCTTTCAATCCTAAGCCCTTGACGGGATTAGAACCCGCGATCCATTTTTGCCAAGACCTAGATTATTGAAATACATGATAACCTGGAGAATTCCCTGTGATGCGGTTCGGTCACCTCTGCTGGCGTGAATTGCTCATGATATACGGTGAATCACTATTGGCATTTCTCCGGCCCACTAACCTGGCGCGGACAACAAATTCTCTCGCCGGCCAACCATATATTTTAAAGCCTATTGAAAATAGTGGTGGTTATAAGGTTGTTTATTTCTACGATCCGGCGAGGCGAGCGACTTTTCTTAGTTCAATAGTTATGCCTGACGAACAATGCTGCCGAGCGAGCGCTGCGAGGCTTCGAAGTGCAGACGCAAGGCGAAAAGGCGCTGGCGAAAATCCAGTCGCACGGCAAGGCCGCCGGCATCCTGATCGGCGATCTCTCCCTCGCCAAACGCTATATCGAGCTCGGCGCGACTTCGTCGCGATCGGCAGCGACGTCACCTTGCTCGCCAATGCAACGACCAAACTCCTCGACGACTTCAAGAAAGCGGACGCCGCCACGCCGCCCGAACACGCAAAAGTCTACCGATTTTCCGAAACCAACCTGCTTGGACATCATGCGAACGGCTGTTGTCGAGCACGCGATTTTCCGCGCGCCCGCGGCTTCAATTGTGCATGATCAGTCAAAACGGACTGCACAGCTGGACGCGACGTCTCCTCGGATATCGATCATGATGAGCCTGAATGCCAGGAGGAGGAAATATGCGTTTCAAGAACAAGACCGCCCTGATCACCGGCGGCGGTACGGGTATCGGCGCGGCGGTTGCGCGCCGCATTCGGCAGGACGGTGGTGATGTCGCACTCGTCGGACGCCGGCCCGAGCCACTGAGAAGCGTAGCCGATGAAATCGGCGCGACCATCGTTGCGGCCGATGCCGCAGATGGCGTCGCGATGAAGGCCGCCGTGGAAAAAGTGGTCGAGATGCATGGCGGCCTCGACATCCTGATCGCCAACGCCGGCGGCCACGGCGTCGGCCCGACCGTCAGCATGTCGGATGAGACGTGGGATCTCGCCGTCCGCTTCAACCTTAATACCGCCTTCGTCAGCGCCCGCGAATCCCTGCCGCATCTCATCAAGAGCCAGGGCAACATCGTCGTCTTGGCCTCGATCGCCGGGCTTTTTGCCGGGCCAGATGCGGCCGGCTACGTCACCATGAAGCATGGCTGCATCGGGCTCGCGAAATCGCTGGCGCGCGACTATGGCCGCAAGGGCGTCCGCACCAACACCGTCTGCCCCGGCTGGGTGACGACGGCCATGGCCGACGAGCAGATGGAATTCATCGTCGAGAAGTACAAGCTGAAGAATATCGAGGAAGCCTATAGGCTCGTCACAAGGGATGTGCCGCTCGGACGGCCGGCAACCGCCGAAGATGTCGCCAATGCCGTCTGCTTCCTGGCATCGGGCGAAGCTTCGATGATCAACGGCGCTATCCTGACCGTCGATGGCGGCGCCGGCACCGTCGATCTGCCGACGCTGGCCTTTGCAGAATAACCGGAGGAAATACCGATGAACCAGAAACCCAAGGACTGGAAGACCTACGACGAATTCGCCTATGGCATCGATACGAACCGCCTGCCGGCAACGGCGGCCCTGACCGGCTCGCCTCACACAATCTCATTCGACGACGGCCGCACGCTCGAGCTTGCCTTCGCCAAAGGCGAGGTCAAATGGTCGGATGGTAAGGAGGGCGGCACTGACATCTCCGAGGTAATCGAAGTCGCGCCGAAGACCTATTTCGTCGAGATCATCTTTGCCGGCCGTCCTAAGGAAGCCGAGACGCTGATCCTGAACACCGCAACGCGCCGCGTACTGTCCATCTATTCCATCGTTCGCGACCTCAAAAATTCCGTCGGCGAGCCGCAGGTCGCCCAGATCTTCCGGCCCGGCATTATCGAGGGCGGGGCGGCAAGCGGACCGGCGCCGCACGAAAGCCGCGACCTGATTGGGCTCAGGGCACATTTCACCTACAGCCCCAATCACGTCTACGAGCACACCTATCTGTCGTCGCAGCGCTATGCCTGGCAATGCCTGGTCGGCGTTCAGCGCGGCCATGGCGACGTCGATCTCGCCACCACCTACAAGTTCGACGACAACCTGTACATCTTCACCTTCCGCGAATTCAAAATTCCGGTCGCATCCACATTCTTCTACAATCTCAATGACATGCGGTCGACAGGCAAGTTTCTCGGCATCACCGGAGATGGCCGTATCCAGAACAGCCCGGCCGGCGCCTTCATCCGTAAGGCATCGATGACCTATTACCTGCCCGGCCAGGAGCCAGTGTGAGGACGCCATGCGAAAAGCATTCGATATCGTAAAAGCGCATTACGACGCCAATGACCGCCGCGACATGGATGGCATGCTTGCAGACATCGCACCGGATTGCCGCTGGACGGAGATGGACGGTTTTCCCTGTGCGGGCACCTTTGTCGGTCCGCAGCAAGTCTTGGAGAACGTCTTTCAGGCGCTCGGCCAGACCTTCGATGGATACACCTTCAAGCTGGAACGACTTCTCGACGCCGGAGACGAGGTGGTCGGCGTCGGAGACTATAGCGGCACGCATAAAGGGACAGGCAAAGCCTTCAAAGCCCGTGTCGTGCATGTCTGGGGGGTAGCCGGCGACAAGATCCGGCGTTTCGAGCAGTTCACCGACACGCTAAGGGTGGCCGAATCCATGCGATGAGAAATCGAGGTGAGCCGACGCTCTGTCGGGTCACCTCACCCTGCCTAGGACATCCGGGCTTTGCGCCATTGCGACGGAGAAGCACCATAGCGATGGCGGAAGGCGCGCGAAAAATGTGCGCTGGAGGAAAAGCCGAGCGCAAAGGCGATCTCGGATATTTCTCCGGCATAACCGCCGGCGTCCCGCAATTGAGCCGCCGCTTTCTGCAGGCGCAGATCCCAGATGTAATCGGAGGGCGACAGGCGCTCGATCTCGAATGCGCGATAGACGTAGCGTACCGAGCACCCCATGCGGCGCGCAATCATGGTGACGCTCAAATCCGGTCGTTCGAGGTGGAGTACTATGAACTCCTTGATCCGCTGCAGTAGCACATCAAGCGGACTGGCGACGGACTTTGCCTGCGGCCGCTCGGCGCCGATCATGGTGCGCACGAGTTCGATCATGGTTTGGCCGACGCTGGCGCGCCGGGCCTCATCGAGATGGTCGATCTCATGCATGGTCGAGTCCATGAGCGATAGAAGTATCCGGCACATGCCATCCTGCTCGGCTTTCGCCAGGAAAGGCTGTGCCAACCGTTCCACGGCCGCCGTAGGGAGCGCGTGGCGCGGCAATTGCAGCAGCAGCTGGCGAACGGGCGTGCTGTTCGTCAGCATATAGGGGCGGCTGGGATCGTAGATGACAAGCCCATTCCGTGATACTGGCGCGTGCAATCCGCTCTGCGCCAGCGAAGCGCCCCCCTCCATCTGCACGATCAGCTTGATCGCGTCGGGATCGGCGGGCCTAGCCGTCACATGCTCGCCGAAGACGACGTGCCGATCGGCCTCCAGCCGCGTCAGCCGGCAGGCGCCCAGCATGGCCGATGCCATCCGGCTTTTTGCCTCGTCGCCAGAAGCGAAATCGAGCCGGACATTCCCGAAGAGACTGCGAGCCAGCCCCGGAAATTGCCGACCGCTGGCGCTCTCGATAGGCCTATGAACTGCTATAGCCATGACAGAGCACCTCAAGACGTGAGATAGCCGCCATCGACTGGCAGGCAGGCGCCCGTAATATAGCGTGCCGCGTCGGAAGACAGAAAGACGATCGCATCGGCAACTTCCTCGGCGGCGCCCCATCTTCCCGCCGGGATGCGTCGCAAAATCGGTGTCGAGGCGGATTCGTCGCCAAACAATGCTCGGCTCAGGGGCGTGACGATCCAGCCCGGCGCAACGGCATTTACGCGGATATCCGCTTGCGCATATTCTTGCGCCAGGGACTTCGTGAGCTGCACGATCGCGCCTTTGCTTGCAGCATAGGCCGGTCGGTCGGCAGCGCCGAAGGTCGAGTACATCGACGCGATATTGATCATCACCGATCCCGCCTTCATGCGGGCGCACGCCAGCCGGCAGCAATCCATGACGGATGTGAGATTGATTGCCATTACCTTGTCGAACGTCGCTTTCGCCCACTCGCCCCGATCGCGGCTGACGCCGGTACAATTGACCAGCACGTCAATCGCGCCGACCGATGAGAAGAAGCCTTCCAGTACGCCAGGCTTCAGGACATCCACCTCGCAATTTTCTATCTGCCTGCTTGCGGGCACGACAGAGGCAGCAAGTCCGAAACTCAGCACGCGGCCACCGAGATCCGCAAAACGACGGGCACTCGCCGCCCCTATGCCCGACGTGCCACCGGCAATAACAATCGTTCGGCCGGCAAAAAGATCGGCAGAGAATGTCATGAGAATCCCTTCGCTTCAGCTTGCGAGATAGGCGCCATGGAGAATGTCCGGTTGCGCCTTGAGGGTGGCGGCAGCGCCGGAAAAGACCAGGCGCCCGCGCTCCAGAACGAGCGCCTGGTCAGCCAGATCGATCGCGAGATTGGCGAACTGCTCGATCAGCAGGACGCCGATGCCGCTGGCGGCCGCGATCTTCAGCGCCTCGGCCAGGCGCTTGACGACGGCAGGCGCCAGCCCGAGCGACAGCTCGTCGACTATCATGAAACGGGGCTTGGCGACGAAGGCTTGCGCCATCGCCACCATCTGCTTCTGTCCGCCGGAAAGATCCGACGCCGATTGACGGCGCCGTTCGGCAAGCTCGGGAAAAATTTCATAGGCATGTTCCAGCCCTCGCCGGCGCGCTGCCGCCGAACCCTCGAGCGCCGCCACGAGAATATTATCCTCCACAGAAAGCTGCCCGAGCACGCGATGTCCTTCGGGGACGAGCGCAAGACCCGCCCGGCGAATGCGGTCAGGCGAGAACCCATTAAACGCCACATCGCCTAGACGCACCGAGCCGCCGCGCGGCAAGACGCCCGCCATAGCCATCACCGTACTCGACTTTCCGGCTCCGTTGGCGCCAAGCAATGTCGTGATCTTGCCGGCCGCGACCGAAAAGGAAACACCATGAATGACGCGCTTGCCGCCGCGCTCGACAACAAGATTCTCGACGCTCACTTCCGATGGGACGCTCATGTCAGAACTCCCCGAGATAGGCGCGCCGCACATTAGGATCGGCGAGAACCGTAGGTGTTGCCCCGAGCACCAGAAGCTTGCCGTAGTCGAGTACCATGGTTTCGCTGCACATGGACCGGATGAGATCGACATCGTGGTCGATGATGAGTACCTGCGCGCGGAATTCCGCCGGAATACGCAATACCAGTTCGCGAAAGACTTTCCCCTCCTCCTGGGTCAGGCCTGCGGCAGGCTCGTCGAGCAGGATGAGCTTCGGCTGGCCGACTACGCATTTGGCAAGCTCGACCAGACGGCGCTGGAAGAGATTGAGGGATTGGCCGAGCCGGTCGGCAACAGCGGTGAGACCCACAAAGGAAAGAGCCTGATCGACAGCGCTGGACCGGTGACCCATGTCGACGACATGATCGGCGATCGCGGCGATGTTGCCGGCGACCGTCAGGTCTTCCACCACTTGCTCGGTCTGGAACGAACGGCGCAAGCCTGCCCGGACACGCTGCAGCGGCGTCATCGGCAGCAGGGCCCGTTCTCCGAGCGACACCGAGCCCCGGATCGGTCTTACAAAACCGGAGAGCACATTGAGCAAAGTGGTCTTTCCTGCACCGTTCGGGCCGATAAGGCCGGCGACCGGCGCCGTCAGCACGGCGCTGAGCTCATTGATCGGCCGGACGCCACCGAATTGAACGATGAGATTATCGATCTTGATCATTGCGTCCTCCCGTGGAAAAAACGGCGCTCAACCGGGAGATCAGCGCCGATATCTGGCCGGCGATGCCGGTCGGCGCTGTCGCCAGCGCATGGAAGAGGGCGACGCCGAAAATCCCGATGGTGACATAGCCATCAATGCCGAAATCGGTCAGGAGGGCCGGCACTGCCCGCAACAACAGACCGGAGATCAGCGCGCCGTACCAGTTGAAGACACCGCCGACGATGGCAAGGGCGAAGAGATTGAGGCTTTCGAAAGCGCCGAAGGCGCGCCCGTCGAGCTGGCCGACATTGCCCGCAAGCAGGCCGCCCGCGAGACCCGCGAGAAAGCCGCTCAGCGCGAATGCCCATGCCTTGTAGATCAGGACATTGACGCCGCTTGCGACGGCAACCGTCTCGCCTTTGCGGATCAGTGCCCAAGCCCGGCCGGGGCGGGCAAGCTTATGCGATTGCGCGATCAGCAGGCCGATTGCCGCCACTGCGCAGACATAGAGGAAGTAGGAGACCTCTCCATTAGCCATTGCCGGCCTTACCAGCATCGCGCGGCCGGAGCCATCCGCCCGCCCCAGGAAGCCGGGACCACCATCAGGGAAACCCCAGGCGCTGATGACGATCTGGAAGGCGCCGGCAAGCATGAGCGTCACAAGCGCGAGATAGAGACCGCGCAGACGCAATGCCGGCACACCGAACGCCAGCCCCACCACCGAAGCGACCACAGCGCCGGCGAGGAGGCTGACTTCGAAAGGTGGATGAAAGGCGTGCCCGACGCGGAGCGTCACCCAGCCGCCGACACCGACAAGTGCAAACTGGCAAAGGGAGACAAGACCAAGCTGGCCATAGAGAATGGCGAGCCCGGCAACCGAGAGCGAGAGCGCGATCGCAGAGGTTGCGGCGGACAGCCAGAAGGAATTGGCAAGGCATGCGACGAGGATCGAAAAGGCCAACATCGTCACAGGCACATGAACAAGCTGCTTGGGCAGACGCACCATCGATATGCTTTCGGCGGTTGGGGCGTTTGTTTGCTCCTGAATGCTCATCTGTCCTTCAACGCGACTTTCGCGGTGCCTCCCAAAATTGTGACCGCGACAAGCGCGATGATGAAGGGTGCCGCTGCGCGATAGGGCGATATCCAGGCGATCGGCGTCAGCACCGCTTCGGTAATGCCGATCAGAATGCCGGCCACGGCCGTTTGCCACAACGACTGCAGCTGGCCGAGGATCGCAGCCGCGATTGCGGGTATGACCAGCAATGTCAGAAAGGTTCCCTGCAGCCGCACGAGATCAGCAAGTAGCAGGCCGGCAAAGCCCGAGAAGATGCCGGTGATGATCCAGGCCGCGGTTTCCGTGTAAAGAATGCGCACGCCGAGGATGGCGCTGAGATCGCGATCATTGGCAAGCGCACGCATGTCAAGGCCAAGCCGCGTGCGGGTGAGCAGCAACGTAATTCCGACGACCATGACCACGGCGAGAATGATGGCGATGATGCGCGTGAAGGTCAGACGGACAGCGAAAAGAGAAATAAACATCTGATCGGTCGGGAACTGCAAGCGGCGCGGCAGCTCGCCCCAGATCACCCCCATGAACGCGATCAGGACAAGCGCCGGCGCCAGGGTGCCGATAGCGCGCACGACGATATCGCGACGCGACAGCATGGGTGCGAATACCCGGCCATAGAGAAAGCTGATTGCCGCCGAGACGGCAACGGCGACCAGGATGGCAACGGCGAGCGGCATCTTCCACTCCAGCAGTTGCCAGGCGCAATGCGCACCGATCGCGCCGAAGGCACCGAATGCGAAGTTGAGAACGCCGGTCGCTCGAAACAGGACGACAAGGCCGACGCCGGACAGCGCATAGACGGCGCCGATGCCCAAGCCGGAGATGACAAAGGGTAGAAGGTTCATGGATCGATCCTTTCGGGTCGCTCGGCTCCGCGGTTTTGCCGCGGAACCGATTGCAAGCGTCAGGGCTCAGTTGATGCCGGCGGACTTTTCGAAAGCGCGGATGTCTTTCAGCTCCGGATCCGGCGACGGTGCGCAATCGGAGACGACCTTCCACTTTCCGCCTTCGCTGACGGCCATGCGCGTCGTCGAATTGGCGTTGTGGCGTGGCTGGCCATCGCCGAAATACCAGGGAGCACAGAAGATATCGCTCTTGAAATCCTTGATCTGGCGGACGGCAGCAGACGCCGTCTCGCGGTTGATCTTGGCCGGATCGAGCGTCATCAGCGCCTTCTCGGCGATGCGAGCCGCCAGATAGCCGGCCTGAGCGAAAGTATCGCGTGGGTCAGACTTCTGACCGTACTGGTCCATGACTGCGAGCCAGTTCTGATTGTCCGGGGTTTCGGCATTCAGATCGTTGAATTCCATGTTGACATAGAACTTGCCGTCCCAGCCGGAACCAATGGTTGCTGGCACGGAAAGATCATAGGCAGAGGCGGCGCTCAGGAAGGTGATCGTCTGGTTGAGGCCCTGTTCTTCGGCAGCCGTCAGCAGCGGCACGGTCACACCTTTCGGCAGACCAAGGACAATGACATCAGGTTTGCTTGAGGCTGCCTGAAGGATAATCGAGGTGGCATCCGCTGAGCCCGGATCCATTAGGATCGTCTGAGCAGCAAATCCCCTTTCCTTGGCCAAAAGCATCACGCCATCGCAGGACCACGTGCCGACATTCGGAATATTGGGGCCGATGCAGACGACAGACTTCGCGTTAAGCTTATCCAGCGCATAGCCCATCGCGCCCAGCATGGAGACACGGGGTCCGGCATTCGCCGGCGCATAATTTTCCGCAAAGTAGCATTCTCGCGGTACACCGACACCGGCTAGCACCAGAATGCCAGCCTTCTTGTAAAAATCCGCGTTGGCGCCGCATTCGACGAAACTCGAATTCCCGACCATCAGCACGGCTTTTTGATCGTTGACGAGCTTGGCGGCGAGCTGCGCGGCAATCTCCGGGTTCCACTGGTCGTCTTCGACCATATATTTGACCGGCCTGCCCTTGATGCCGCCATTGGCGTTCAGGCAATCGAAATAGGCCTTGGCCGCCTTCGTGGAATTCGAAAAGTCATCCGGTCCAGTCTTGCCGGTGATGGAGCCGATCACGATCGGCTCGCCTGTCGCCGGGTTGCCGGTATTATCGCCGCAGGATGCTCCGGCATGTGCGCTGAACGCCGAAATGAGCGTCAGGAAAAGGCCGATTGCCAGCCCTTTTAGTTTGATAGGCATTGTCTCCTCCAGTTTGTTCGTCCCGCTCCCCACGGGATCTGTGCTTCGATAATCTCCGGCTCAGCCGGAAATCGTCTTTCCCGCCATGAAGGCGGCGCCCCTTGCCGCAATCATCATCGTCGGAGCGTTGGTGTTGCCGGACACCAGGGTCGGCATGACCGAGGCATCGCAGACACGCAGTCCTTCGATGCCGCGTACCTTCAGATCCGGCCCGACGACTGCCATCGGGTCGTCGGCGCGGCCCATGCGCGCCGTTCCGGCCGGATGGAATACGGTCTTCGCCGATTGACGGATGTAGTCGCGCAGGCTCTGCGGATCCTTTTCGACACCCGGCTTCGGCAGCACGCGGCGCTTGACCAGTTTAGCAAGGGCTGGTGCATCGAGGATGCGGATCGCCGTTTCGACACCGCGAACCAAGGTCTCGAGATCGGCGGGATCGGAAAGCAGATTGGCGTTGAACTCCGTCTGATCCTTCGGGTCAGCGCTCTTCAGCCTGATCCAGCCACGGGAGCGCGGCCGCAGATAGCACGGCCCGATGCTGAGGCCATGACCCGGCTCGGGGTCGCGATCGACGAAGCCGATCAGCACCGGCAGGACATGGAACTGGACGTCCGGCTGCCCAGTGCCCGCCGTATCGACAAAGCCGCCGCACTCAACAACATTGGACGACAACAGTCCGCGCCGGGAGGTGAGATAGCGCAGCATATGGCCAACGGCGCGCAATCCGGTGTCGTGACCGAGAATCGAAATCGGCTCGCGCGTCTCGCCCTGCACCGGCACTTCCAGATGGTCTTGATAATTGGCGCCGACACCCGGCAGGTCGGCAACGACCTTGATGCCGAGCGAGGAGAGATGCGCGCCGTCGCCAATCCCAGAGAGTTGCAGGATCTTCGGCGTCGCGATGGCGCCGGCGGTGAGCGCGATCTCCCGCGACGCCTTGAAGGTGGTGCCATCGGCCAGCTCGACGCCTGCAGCCCTTTGTCTCTCGAAAAGAATGCGGGTGACTTTGCGCTCCGTCAGCACGGTCAGGTTCGGCCGTTTTTCAGCTTCGCGCAAAAAGGCCTGGGCGGAACTCCAGCGACGGCCGCCATAGGTCGTGCTTTGATAAAAGCCGACGCCGGCCTGATCGGCACCGTTGAAATCGTCATTATGGGGAATGCCGATCTCGGTCGCTGCCTTGACGAAGGCTTCGCTCAACGGATGACGGTGACGCGGATCGGAAACGCGCAGTGATCCCTTGCTGCCATGAAACTGACCGTTCAGCCGCTCATTGTTTTCGAGCGAGCGGAAGGCTGGAAGCACATCCTCATAGGACCACCCCTGGCAGCCCATTTGCGACCACGTGTCGTAATCGTTGCGATGACCGCGAACATAGATCATCGCATTCACGGAGCTGCCGCCACCGAGAACATTGCCCTGCGGCACGATGCTCGGCCGGCCATTCAGGCCCTTGTCGGGGTTCGACGCATAGGGATGAATATCAATGCCCTTGCCCAGCACCTTGAAGAAGGTTGCAGGGATATGGATCCAAGGATCCATGTCGCGGCGCCCTGACTCGATCAGCAGCACTTTATGCCCCTGATTTTCCGAAAGCCGGTTTGCCAGCACGCAGCCCGAGGAACCGCCGCCGACGATGATGTAGTCGTAGGTCGCCATGGCTCAGCTCAACACGGTCTGGATTGTGGTGAATTCCTTCAGTCCTTCGGTGCCGAACTCGACGCCGATACCGGACTGCTTCACGCCGCCGAAGGGCGCATTGGGCTGAATCGTGCCGTGTTTGTTGATCCACACCGAGCCGCATTCGAGCATTTTAGCATAGCGCTTCGCCTTCTCGGCATCGGATGACCAGACGGAGCCGCCAAGCCCGGCCGGATTCTGATTGGCGCGCGCAATCACCTCGTCAATGTCGCTGTAGCGGATAATCGGCAGGGCCGGACCGAATTGCTCCTCGTCCACCAGTCGCACGCCATGATCGACATCGGCAACAAGCGTGATCGGGTAGAAATAACCGGGCCGCTCCATCGGCGCCCCACCGGTCAGAATACGGCCGCCATTGGCCCGCGCGTCATCAACAAGTTCGCGCACTTTGTTGAACTGCATCTCGTTCTGCACCGGTCCGAGAATGCTGGCCTCGTCAAGGCCGTCACCGACGGCGATCTTGGCGGCATAATCGGCCAGGCCGCGGCAGACCTCTTCATAGATGCCGTCATGCACATAGAGGCGTTTCAGCGCCGCACAGGTCTGGCCATTGTTGATGAAGGCGCCCCAGAAGAGACCTTCGACAATGGCCTTTGGATTGGCATCGGGCAGGACGATGCCGGCATCATTGCCGCCAAGCTCCAGCGTCAGGCGTTTCAAGGTCGCGACCGCGGAGGCCATGATTTTCTTTCCGGTTTCAGTCGAGCCGGTGAAGGTCATCTTGGCGATGCCGGGATGTGCAGAGAGCGCAGCGCCGATGCTGTTTTCGCCAGTGATGACGTTGACGACGCCGGGCGGCAAAACCGCATTCATGATTTCAACCAGACGAATGGTCGACAACGGTGTCAAAGGCGACGGCTTGATGACGACCGTGTTGCCGGCCCGTACAGCCGGAACGATATGCCAGCAGGCGATCATGACAGGCCAGTTCCACGGCGTAATCGACCCGACGACACCGATCGGCTTGCGATGTAGCTCTACGCGGCCCTCATTGTCGTCCTGCAGGATCTCGACAGGCAGATCGAGTTCAGCGGTATGGCGTGTCCAGGCGAGCGCTGCGCCGATCTCGAAACGCGAACCGAGACCGTTGAGCGGCTTACCCTGCTCGCGGGTGAGGATTTGGGCGAGTTCCTCGGCATGCTCGTTGATTTTCTCCGCAATGTCGCGGCAGGCTCTCGCCCGCTCTCCGCTCGAGGTTTGCGACCAGCTCTTGAACGATTTCGCGGCAGCGGCAACTGCCTGTTCAAGTTCGGCTTCTCCAGCAAGCGGCATATAGCCGACGACTTCACCATTCGCCGGATTTGCGACCGGTGCATGATGGGATGTGGCGACAGGTTCGCCGCCGATGAGCAGAGCATACTGCTTCACGATATTCTCCTCCCGTGACTTCCGGGAGGACTATGGCTATTGCTGCAAAACCCGTCTTGGGGAGAAACGCGCCTCGTCTTGGACTGGAGCGCAGATTGCGCATCAGTCCAATTTATGCGCCGGCTCGGCGGAGCGAAGCAGTTCGCTCGGCGCACAATCGAACAGTTCCTTGAAGCTGCGATTAAAATAGGAAATGTCGTTGAAACCCGCCGAATAGGCGACTTCGGCGATAGTTGTGGAGTTGCGTTGCTCCTTCAACTGCTCGATCTTTTCACGCGCGAAACGCAGCCGCTTGTCGCGAATAACGGTCGTGCAGGTCATCCCCATGCCTTGGAAATCCTGCTGCAGGGTACGGATCGACACACCCAATCGTGTTGCCAGCCATTTGGCGTTAAGATCGGTATCGGTCAGGTGTTTGTCGATCAGAATGTCAACCATCTGCATGCGCCTGCCGGCACTGTCATGCAGTGAATTCAAGCTGGTGGTCTGGATGCCGGTCGACAGGAACGCCTGACGGGTCGTATCGAACATCAACTGACGCAGATGCGGAGAAGCCACATCACTTTCCGGCGTCGTCATCATCTTGGCAATGAGGGCACGCAGCATCACTGCCATCGGATCGCTGGCTACAAGCTTGCGGGCAACGTCGAAATCGACCTTGCGGTCCGAATACATCAATTGCCGCGGCAGATGTAGCGACAGATGATTGGAGAAGTGTCCGCGGAAATAAAAGGTCGTCGGCCGCGTGGAGTCGACCAGAATGCATTCGCCGACATCAAGGATGTTCTGTTGCCCGGAATGCTCGACGCCGCAGGCGCCTTCAAGCTGCAGGATCAGGAACAGGTGTTCATTGGCATCGCGGCGAATATCGTCCCAATCGCGGTGAACATAGTCGAGATCATTGGAAACATGGGCGAACTCCATGCCGCAGACATCGATTCGGCTCGCCGTACCGACGACGCTATCGCCGCGCCTCATCGTGTGCGGGTTGAAATTCCCGCAAATGCTTTGAAGCTCATCCACCCATTGATCGTAGGGTGTCGGTGACCAAGCCCGATCCACGAGGCTGCGGTTCTGCAACAGGTCCAACTCTGCCTCCCAACAGTGTCAGCATGGTTTAAGACTGCAGCAGCCGAGGCAGATCGTCAACTATTTATTTAACACATTAATTAATGAAGCCTGTGCGGTCTTCAGGCGCTCACTACTTACCACCCGGAATCACCTCGCCGATCAACGCGCGCCCTGCGGGCGTGATCCGCATCAAAACCCGTCGACCGTCAGCCCTGTCCTTATGCTTCGTGATGAAACCGCGCTCCTCCGCGAGCGAATCATACGCGTTAGGCTCGGCGCCTGGATCGAAGCCTTGTCTGCCACCTCTGTCGCATCTTGCCTGCTTCACAGAGAACGCGGATCGCCCGCCACCGCTGTTCGGTTACGTTTGGCCGACAGTGAACTCATCACCGCCTCGCGGGCACGCAGAAGTCCTATAGCCAAGGAACGGCGCCGATCCCGATGCGGTAGGTTGGACATTGCGGATGATGTACCGAAATCTGGTGGCTCTCTGGCGCCATTGGACATTTGTTTTTGCACCTTGCACGGCGGTTTAGATTAGGAAGTGATTTAATCAACATGAGAATAGTGCGGTGCAGGGCAATGGTCTTCTGTCAGTTAGCGATCGCACGACCTCGGCATGGCACGTTTGTGTGCTGCTTGTACCAAGCAGCACTCTCAACATAAATATTCCTACCGCCGGCCTATTTCGAAGCGACTCCTCGTCTCCGTTCGGCAACCTGCATCATATCGATAAACCGCCGTACCTTGGCGGGGCGAAAACGCGCGATCGGCAGCACCGCATGAATACCGCCGGCCGGCAGCGTCCAATCGGGGACCAATCGCTGTAGGCGCCCGGCCGCAATGTCATCATCGACCATATAGTCCGGAAAGACGGAAATACCCATGCCGGCTTTTACGCAGGCGTAGGCCGACGGCGTTTTGTCCGTCCGCACCGAAGAGCGCATCTCGACGATCTCCGATTGACGGCCTTCTTTCGAAAATACCCAGCGCAAGGACTGGCGAAGAACCGCGTTTTCGATCCAGGGGAGCGCAGACACGTCGGACGGCTCCATAACTCTTGGAAAACTTGCCGCCAGCTGTGGTGTCGCCACAAGGTACTGCTGGAATGTGCCCAGGCGCCGGGCCTTATTGCTCATATCGGCAAGCCAGCCGACCCTGATCGCCAGATCCAGTTGGCCATTGGCGAGATCAATGACACTATCATCGAATATAAGATCGACGCGCATTTGCGGGAAGCGCTCTCGATAGGCCGCGACAACAGACGCTACGACTGCGGCGCCGTAGTCCAATGGCGCGGTCAGCGTAAGCGTGCCGGCGGGTTCGCTCGCGTGAAGGGACATTTCTCCATAGGCCGCTTCCGCCTCACGAAGAATGATCACGCAGCGGTCGTAAAAGACCCTGCCCTCTTCCGTCGCATGCAGCCGCCGCGTCGTTCGCATCAGCAATGAAACGCCAAGCTCCTCCTCCAGCCGCGCCACCTGATGGCTGACCACGGCCTTGGCGACACCAAGCCGCCCACCGGCGGCGGTGAATGATCCGGTCTCCACAACCGAAGTGAAGAAAACCAGCCTATTAAGATTGAGGAGCTCGCTCATGTCATTGTCTGGTTAATTCATACAGTCTGTATGATTGACTGTTATTTTTCCATGCCGCAAGAGCTGAGATGATCTGTCCTTACGAACCGAGGACACGATCCATGCAGGAAATGTCGGCTACTTATCTCCTCGACCCATTATGCGGCTGGTGCTATGGCGCAAGCCCAATGATTGAGCGTCTGCGCTTTGCAGGCGCCGACCTCCGCCTCCTTCCGACGGGTCTGTTCTCGGGAACCGGCGCACGCGAGATGGATGCGTCGTTTGCAGCCTATGCCTGGTCGAACGACCGGCGCATCGAACGCCTGAGCGGCCAGCCTTTTTCGAAGGACTATCGCTTCAAAGTTTTGGATAAGCCTGGCACTCTGTTCGACTCGGGCGCCGCCACCCTCGCAATCACGGCGGCGGGCCTTGCGGATCATCGTAAGCGCTTCGACGCGCTGCGCCTTATCCAGCATGCCCGATATGTAGCGGGACTGGACATCACCAGCGTGGCTGTTCTCGCCGATCTGCTCTCTTCCGAAGGATTTGGCGAAGCCGCCCGCCTCCTGACCGAAGAATCGCCCGAGTTGCTCGACGCCAATCGGCAACTCGTCGCGGAGGGGCAGAACCTATTCCGCCGTCATGGTGCGAATGGAGTTCCAGCCCTGGTGGTCGAAAGAAACGGGCATCAGCGCCTTCTGGACGCGAGTGCCCTCTTCAGCAGCTATGACAACCTCGTGGCGCATCTACAGGCCGCTTGACCTCAGGAACACAAAGGAACCAGCATGTTTACCAGACGCGATGCACTCAAACTTTCCTTGGCCGCCGGCGTTATTTCGCTTATCCCCCTCGCGGCTTCCCGCGCCGCGAGCGCCAAGATCAAATGGCAATACTTCCAGGCGCCCGAGACCGGGTTCCGCCGCACGCCGGTGCTGCTCACCGGCAAGACGGAAGCCATTCTCATCGATGGCGGCTTCACGCTTTCAGATGGCCGCGCCGTCGCGGACGCCATCAAGACGACAGGCAAGCACCTGAGCACCATCTATGTCAGTTGCAATGATCCCGACTATTACTTCAGCCTTCGGCCGATCGCCGAATCCTTCCCCGATGCCAAAGTCATAGCCAAGCCTGTCACCGTTGCGGCCATTCATGCCAACGTCGAAGGCAAGCTCGCGGTCTGGGGACCGCAACTGAAAGAAAACGGTCCGCAAAAGCTATCGGACGTTGTCATTCCCACCGCGTCGGATCTGAATGCGCTCGAACTCGACGGCGAGAAGATCGAAATCGTCGAAGTCCCGAATATGCACGATCGCCGCTATCTCTGGGTTCCTTCCATCAAGGCTGTATTCGGAGGTGTGCTGATTTCCTCCGGGATCCACGTATGGGTCGCCGACGAGGCGACGCCTGAAAAGCGGCAAGCCTGGATTAAGGCGCTGGACGAATTGGTGGCTCGTAGGCCGAAGATCGTGATCCCTGCTCATCAGGCGGAGGGGGCTCCACAAGGTCTCGATGCCATCACGTTCACGCGCGACTATCTTCTCGCCTTCAACGAAGAGGAAGTGAAAGCCAAGGACAGCGCAGCATTGATCGCAGCGATGACCAAGCATTATCCCGATCTGACCGACGTCGGTTCGCTCGAATTGGGTGCCAAGGTTGCAAAGGGTGAGATGAAGTGGGGGTAAGCTGACCCAGTCGTTGCTGGAATTGTTCCCTTTTAATGGCAACACTCCTGCAAGGCGAACAAATAAATTGCATTTGGAAGTGCTCAATTGCATTCAAAGATTGGCTTCTCTTTTAACCGGCGAGGATTTTTGAAAAATGCCGTGTTCGCACTGAACGATCTATTAATTGCCCACCTTTGGCTTGGTCATGGACAAAAATGGGTACCTTTGGAATGCCCGCTGGGGAGCGGGAACGCTGGACTGTATTGGACCTTCTGGCCAACTGTTCCAAAGTATCAGGACACCCTTCACGCAACCCAGCTGCCCGGCATTTGTTGGAGAACATGCGCAAGGTATGCTTGTTACGTCCGCGTCGATCTCTCTTCCCCACAATCATGTCCAGGGAAAATCGGTGTTGGATGCCAGCGGGTTCGAAGGCGTGATCGATCCCTATTTTGTGATTCAGGATCAGCCTTTATAAGCTGGGCTTTGTAAACGGACGATTTTGATTCAAGTTGACTTTTCAAGCAATCCAGTTGAGATCCCATCAGGGGTGAGTAGCGGCCTGCACGGTGGCAGAGTAGGTCGCTAGAAAAGTCTCTGGAAGGGATACGAATCATCGGCCCGCCGTGTTGTATCGAAGCTCTAATAGGAATGAGACGTTAACCTTGGAAAAGGCGCTGCCTTCCTCAATGTGCAAGGCGAGATGTCCAGTTTCAGAGCGGCTGAGGATTTCAAAATGGCACGCGTAAACGGTAGAATCGCGTTCTGCAGAGCTTTTAACAGCGGCCCCGTCGCGACCTATGTTCCATAATTGCGTTACCACGCGAGGTCCACCAATTCGGTGGCGTTTATTTCTGTTGAGGCCTGAAATTTAAGAGCAGCGACTTGAGCTCGATTTCGTGCGGGCTGCTTCGTCAGGGCTCGCTCAGTCGAGCATGCGCTGTGCAAAGCAACAAATTTTACAGGATTTCTTAAGCCGGTTTTTATCGGACCTCTGTTTAGCTGACGCAGCATTACAAAACGGTATAACTCCGATATGATTCCACAACAGCGACATCCCTCCGCCACCATTTTCAAAGCCCTGCGGAGTGCCACGCTCGGCGCGCTGTGCGCTGTGGTCTGTTCCGTTGGTCTTTTACTTATGTTGAACCTGTTGATGCCGAATCGACCATTTTTAGTCGGATTTGTCGGTGCAGCACTTATCTCCGCATTTGTGGCCTTTCCGCTGCTTTTTGCCTTGCAGCTCAACAACGGCGTCGTCCGCAAGATGCAGGAAAACGTCACCCATGCGGCGCGCTACGACAGCGTGACGAAGACGCTGAACGGCACTGCCTTTGCCGCGGCCGTCGAGCACTTTATCGACCGGCGCAAGCATGTCGCGACCGATGCCGGCGGCATCGTCATCGCCGTCATCGTCGATACGCTCGACGACATCGGCCGCCGCTACGGGCCGCAATGGGCCGACACCGTGATGCAATCGCTTGCTTCGATCATCCAGTCCTCGGTTCGTCGTGGCGATCTGGTGGCGCGGCTTGCGACCAACGAACTCGGCATCTTCCTGCCTGGCGCCACGGTCGAGAACGCCCGCGACATCGGCACCCGCATCCGCACGGGCGTCTCTGCGGCCACCTTCAGCGCCGACGGCGCGCCGCTTTCCGTCGCCATCCGCCTCGGCGGCAGCTCCTTCGACAGCCCCGCCGACTTCAACCAACTCCGCCAGCTCGCCGACCAAATGGCTTTCGAGAGTGGCGACGAGAGCGACGACATCCCGATCAGCGCGCTGCCGGCCGCATGAGGCTGGCGAGCCCACCGCCGCGGCAGCGGCGGCATGGCCCAAACGGCGAGAGCCGTTTTTGATGCGGCGTCAAAGCCAGCTGGGATCTCGGTTGGCCTTGCAATCCTGCATGAACAGGGCTCTCCCCGATAGACCCACAAGCGCTGGCTCGGGCATCTCCGGCTACTGAACTGTCATAAACAACGGGGACGTCCAGATGCGGGATTGATCCCGCTGCCTTGCGGTCAGGAAAAGCGGATGCTCGCGTCCTTCCTGCAATCCGAGTTCGGCAATTGGTATTTCGCCGGAGAGATCGCGCGGCAGCGGCTGATCGGTAACGCGCTCTATCAGAAGCCGCAGCTCGACACCGGCAAGATCGATCGAGACGGAGCTCTTTGCGATCAGGTCGTTTCCGCTTGCCTCCAGCGACACTTCGGGAGCATGGATATGCGGCGGCGGGTGCAGCGGATCCCCGATCTTGCTGTAGCCATGGAGCTTTGCTGTAATGGCGATACGGGCATCACGCAGGTCCGAAAGCTTGAGCTCAATACCATCGACATCTCCATGTGTTGCCGTTTTGAAACGGAGCCTGCCGAGACCCGTACGCCACATGCTCTGTTCGGGATGGTCGAAGCCGACTCCGCGGGCATCTAGGAGCGCGGCGCCCGTCACAGCCACCTCACCGCTCCAATAGGCGGCCCGATATCGATCCTTGATCCGTGCGCCGCCGAAGCGGATGCGCACGCTCCTCTCGCTGAAGCCCGCTTCGGCATGCAAGTCGCGGCGCCAAACTACGCGGTCGCCGGCAAAGAGCTGAACCTCTTCCCAGCCGGCATGGCCGAGCAGCCGGTAAGCCAACGGCATTCCTGGCTCGGCATCGAACACTTCGCCCATAACATGTTTCCCTTGCGACAGAACCGCAAAACTGCGTTCACCGGTCGTGGCAAAAGTACGCCTCGCCCGAAGCGCGCTGCCAACGCCGGCCCGGTCGAAGCGGTCGGCGATGACGCCCGTCAGTCCGCCGCGCGAACCGAAGGTTCCGGTTGCCGGTGCGCCGCCACCGCACCGGCCTTGGTGCTCGTCACTGGCTGCGGAAGCGCCGACCCGATATCCGCGCGCGAGCGCCTCGGTATAGAGCCAATGAAATTGTCCCCAGGCGGAACCAATTTCGATGAGCCTTTCCAGCTCCGGATGGTTCCAATCCAGAATGCAGCGCCGGCCGCCCACATGCGGGATCAGCAAATGGCCCTCCGGATCGTCCTCATAAGCAGCATGGAGCCGGTCTACAGGCCAGACGCCCGGTCGGATCGTTCCGGCCGTCGTCTCATTCCACTCGAAAGAGCGAAGCGTCCGCCCCTTCTCATCGAAAGGAAACCGCGGTTTACCGTCGCGCAGGAAGACGACGTTGCGGTCGCCGCCGGCGGCGGAGTTGCCGCACCATTCCGTACCCGGATAGCAGACGAAGCGGCCGGGTTCGTTGAGTTCGTGGATGATCTCCACGGCCTTGTCCCAATTCGCCTCGGTGATGTTGAAGTCGTTGACCGTGTAGCCCACTACGTCAAGCCCGGCGATGTCGCGTCCATAGGTGAGATTGTACGTCGCATCGTTCGTGCCGACGGTGTCGTCGGAATGGACGTGCAAATCCGCATAGAGGGGGCGCAAGGCGCCCTCTTCGCTCTGTACATAGGCGACGGCCGGGGCGACGGACGGTTCGCCGTTCAGCCATGCTTCCAATTTCCACTCGCCGGCGCCCGCGAGGGAAAGGCCGGAAATCCAAACGAACGTCCAGCCTTCCGAGACGAATGTTATTGGCTCCGTTCGCGGCGACCCATCCGGAGCTGTAATGCCAAACCTGCCCTGCAGGTCGCGACCGTGACAGGTATTTCCCCATATGTCGTCGACACGCACGATCGGATCGAAGGATTGATCGAGGCCGACCAGCCGCGGCGCGATGATCTGAAGGGCGTGCGGTTGGCCGGCCAAGATCTCCAGCTTGCAATCGCCCGGCACTTCCGCAAATTTCGAGCTTCCCAACGGGTCGATGAACAGTCGAAAGCGGAACGCCTTCTCCACGAAAGTCTGCACACGGGTGCCGGCCCCACCCTGCCGCCGATCGCCGAGGCGGATTACGATCCGGTCGCCGGGATTGAGGTAGCCGTCGACGACATCGATGATGACAGCCTTTTGGAAGGGACGTTCGTGTCCCTTCTGATCGAAACGCACCTTCAGTGCCTGAACCGTACCCGGGCGTTGCCCCGGAACCAGAGGGCCGGCGTGATATTCGGCGGAAACATAATTGGCGCCAGTCGGGTCCGTTGTCTGAAAAAGCGCCCAGTCGGAATAGAACTTGAAAGCGAGCTTCAGCCATGCGCCGTCGGCGAGACCGACAGCGCCGACCTCATAAACGAGCTCAAGTTCGGTCCACTCACCCGCTGTCAGCGTCTGCCTCTGGCAAGTTAGACGGCCGAGAAAGGGAAGAGTATCGAAATGATCGGCAAGACCCGTAGGAGAACGGACGGCGGCTTGAGTCTTGTGCGGTAAAATCTCTGTCATGGGAAATGTCCGTTATTGTCCGCGCCAGCCTTCGTAGCGGCGCTCTATTCGTCGAAACACGAGGCTCTCCATGAGCCACGCGGTGAGCCCGATCAGCACGATGCCGAGAAGCACCTGCGCCGAATTGCCGAGCTGCCCGCCCATGGCGACCATCCAGCCGATACCTTGAGAGGCGCCGATCATCTCGGCCGCCACAAGCGCACGCCACGCCTGCGCAAAACCAATGCGCAATGCGGCAGTCAGGAAAGGGAGAGAAGCGGGAAGATATACATGAGCCAGTAGTTGCAGCCGCTTGGCACCCAAAATGCGTGCCGCACGCACCTCGCCGCTGCTGATGGAAAGCACGCCCTCCTGAATAGTCAGGGCCATTGGAAAGGCCGATGCGATGAATATGACGACGGCAATGGAAAGATATCCAAGGCCGAAGAAGATCAGTGACAGCGGCGCCCAGGCGATCGGCGGGATAGCCATGAAGAGGCCGACCAGAGGCTGGACGAACTCGCGGAACGGCCGCCAGAGTCCGGCGGATACGCCGATGAGCACCGCCGCCACGACGGCCACGCCGAATCCGCCGAATTCCCGCAGCAAGCTCGCCATGACCTGACGGCCCAACTCGCCCGACCGGACCCAGCGAACCCCCTCTGCCGCTACGTCCCAGGGCTGCGGCAGCACATAGGAAGGAACCCGGCTTGCCGCGAGGCACCATGTCACCAACAGGAACGGAAGCGCTGCCCAGCGCCAGGACGGTTGCGGGAAATGCAGCCGCGCTGCCAACTTTGTCATCGATCGGATCTCACTGTTGAGCGGCTGCCTTCGCGGCGAAGCTATCGTCAATGATGTCATTGACATTCAATCGCTTATCGAGAAAGCCAAGGTCGACGGAATAATCGATGAGCCGCTGGATAAAGGCACGGTCGGACGGCTCAATTTCAGCGGACCATCCGAGCCGTTTCCTTGCTTCCGCAACGATCTTTTCCGGCGGAACCACGCTTCCGTTGGCAGCCTTCAGGGATTCCAACTTAAAGCCTCGGGCGATGATCTGATTGGCCTCTTTAGGATGCTCTCTGAGAAAGGCAATGGCTTTCGAATTCGCCCGCAGCAGTTTCACCAGATCGTCCGGTCGCTCCTTCAGCGTCTCGGCAGGCGCTGCCACGACGTACCAGGGGTAGCCGGGCAAAGCTCCGTTCACATCGAAGACAACGCGACTTGCACCTCGGAGCACAGATTGGCTGATGAAGGGCTCCCACAAAAAAGCTGCATCGACGACGCCGGTATCGAGCGCGGCGTTCATGTTGCCTACGGGCATTTGCGACAGCGCGAGGTCCGTGTCCGGGCTGAGGCCGGCGGCCTCTTTCAGGACATAACCACGCAGCAGCACATCCATGCCGCTGCCTCTGTTGACGCCGGCGAGCCTCTCGCCTTTGAGATCGGAAAGCACGTGGATGGGGCCATCCGTCTTCGCGATAACGGCGGCCTGACCATAGTTGACCTTGGCGATGATTTTCGCCTCGAGACCGCGCGCGGCCCACTGATAGACCGGCGGCGCACCGATATAGGCCACGTCGATTTCGCCTCCGGCCACTGCCTGCTGGATGACCGGACCGTCGCCAAAACCCCTGAGCTCGACGTTCAACCCCTCTTCCCGAAAATAACCTTTCTCCTCGGCAATCAACGCGGGCGCATTCGCCATCGCCTGGACCCAACCAATGCGAAGCGGTCGCGTGTCCTCGGCATGGGCAGGCAAAGCGGCTGCAAATGCGAGAAGAACTGCAGGTAAAATGCCTTTCATCGAATAGTCCTTTTCAAATAACGCGTTTATTGCCGGCCGTGAGCTTGGCGATTTCCTCGGAGAGCCGTTCGCGCAGTTCCGCGAACAATGGATTGGCTCTCGTGCCGCGCTGGTCGCGAGGACGCGGCAGATTGATTGCCACTTCGGCTGTTATGCCTGCCGGCGGCACGCCGAGGACGAGCACCCGGTCGGCGAGATAGACCGCTTCGTCGATGTCATGGGTGATGAACAGCACGGTTTGGCCCAAACTCGACCAGATGAGCAGCAGTTCGTCGTTAAGGGTTGCGCGCGTCATCGCGTCGAGTGCCGCGAATGGTTCATCCATGAGCAAAAGGCGCGGCTCGAGCGCCAGTGAACGTGCAAGCGCAACGCGCTGACGCTGGCCACCCGACAGCCGATGAGGCGGCTCCTCCGCTTGCTCTACCAGACCGACAAGCCGCAGAAAATTGAGCGCCACGGCTCGCTGCTCCTGCAGCGATCCCCGGCGATTCATGCGCAGGCCAAAGCGGACATTTTCCAGGACACTCAGCCAGGGAAAGAGGTTCGGCGACTGAAATACATAACCGAGGCCCGGATGTTCGGGCGCAACGGGCGCACCGTCTATGGTGATATGTCCCGATTGCGGGCGCAGAAAGCCGGACAGAAGATTCAGCAGCGTCGACTTACCGCATCCGGACGGACCCAGAACCGCCACTAATTCTCCTGGGCGAGCCTTCAGCGAAAACCGTTCGAATACGCCGCGTCGGCCTTCGGGATAGGCGAAAGCCATGCCGTCCACGGAAAAGGCGGCACCGGATGAAATCTGCCGTGGAGTAGGTAGAGATGCCATGTTGCCTTCGGACGACCCTGGATTGGAGTTGCCGCAATTTTTAATACATTATAATACAGGTTATCAACGTGAAGAGTTCCCCTTGTATGGCGGCAACCGGGAACTCTATTCCAAAGCTGCTCTGCTCCGTGGTCTTTTCAACCTCGATGGAAAACCTATGAACCTGATACGGAACAACCCGGTGGCGATGTACCTGCAGATCGCCGATCGGCTTCGTGCCGAAATCACCGAAGGGACCTACGAGCCCTCCGGACGGCTCCCGTCGGAATCGCAGATCATGGCCCGCTTCAATGTCAGCCGCGTCACCGTCCGGCTGGCGCTGGAACAGGTCGACAAGGACGGGCTAATCGAGCGTCGGAAAGGCAAGGGCACTTTCGTGGCCGGCAAGCAGGTGCGCCATCAAATCGATACGCTGCGTAGCTTTCATGAGTCGCTGAAGGTTCAGGGTTTCGACGCCACCATGCGCATCATCGAGCTAAGCGCGCTTGAAACGCCATCAGCTTTCATCCCCCTGTTCGGAACGCAATGTACGCTTCTTGAGCGGCTTCATGTGGTAAATGACGAGCCAATTGCAGTGGGCCGAAGCCTCTTGCCAGCCTTCATGTCGGATCTGCAGCGAGAGTTCGCCGAGCAGCAACCGACTTATGCGCTTCTTAAAGACAGAGCCGGCGCCAATATTGTTTCCGCCGAAATTGCGATCGGCGCGCGCGCTGTGTCGTCTCGGATAACGTCGCCGATAGGAGCAGCCGCAAATGCGGTCCTGCTCGTGCTCGAACGGACATCATATTTCGATAACGGCGCCTGCGCCGAGAGATCGGAATTCTTCATTCGACCGGAACGCTACAAATTTGTCCTCGGCAATCGAATTCCTGAGCGCTAACTGTTCAAGTATTTTCTCTTGAGCGGATACGAACCGAAGACCCACCAGATCTGATGGCATTAAGCCCTTTGATGCTATTGGATTTCGCCAGATACTGATTTGTCGAAGGAACTGGCGGCCGGGGAATATACTCTAGACCTTATGTTCCTGGTGTGAAGGTGGCCCGTTCGCGCGCTCCTGTCACACCGCGGCCGACATTGGTCAACATTGTACTTTAGCAATCGCAAATATTGCGAGGATGAGAAGCCCCTAGCAAAGCGGGAAGTGTTCCATTCATCGCCCTCAAAGGAAGGCTGGAAGGTCACTTCAGGCGAAAAGATCATTTCCACCCATAAAACCCATGCGGAATCTGAGAGTGCCGCGACCGCTGCGGCCTGCGGGGGCCGCGCGGCTCACAATAGGGGTGCTCGCGCCCAAGCCATTTTGCATAAAAATGATGGGACGATCCGTGAAGAGCGAACATACGGTGACGATCGTCGGAAAACGCCGGGCTGAAGGCACCGAAAATTGCCTGCATTGCGAGGTGCCAGCACTGGTCGTCGGCAGCAAGAACTCTCTAAGCCATCAAGCCACACAATCGCTCAGCACAGCGTCTAAGACGGCCTTTTCACGGCGAGCAATGTTGACGTCTTCCAGGTTCTCGGAAAAGACCAGCATCGCTTTCCAAATGCACCAGCCGCGTGCTCGCGTTCAGGTATCGGCGTCAGTGGAATAATGCGCGCGAAATTGCCGGCGTGCGGACGCATCGAACATCGTCCAATTGATGACGAGATCGCAGGCGGGATCGCCGACTGCGGAATTGCCAAAATCGGTCACCGCGTGCAGTCGACCGCCTCGAATCAGCAGATTGCCCGAGGCGATGTCTCCGTGAACCCATATTGCAGGATGGGTCCAGCGGCTCCGCTTCCCAGATGTGGCCGAGCCTATCGCTATCGACAACGCCGGAGAGTTTTGCAAGGCATGAGCGTGTCTGCACGTCATAGACCGCCAAGTCCCCCGCCCTGAAGAAATTTGCTACGCTCGCCGGCGGCGCTCCTTCCGTCCCGCATTGAGCCAGAGCCTTGAGGAAATGCGCCACATCCTCGGCGAACTGTCCTAGGTCGCCGATGACTTCGGTGCTCGCCGGCTCGCCATCGATCCATTCCCAAATCGACCAGGGAAAGGGATAGCCATGGCCGGGCTTACCCAGAGCGACGGGCACTGGAATGGCGAAGGACAGGTGCGGAGCGAGCCTTGGCAGCCAAGTGGTCTCTTTCTCCGTCTGGGACAGATAGACGCTCTACGCGGGAAGACGCACCGAGGTGGAAGGTATGGTTGTCCCAGCCGCTGCGGAGGACCGGCTTCACCCGCAGATGAGAGAACTGAGGAAACTGATCGGCGATGAGGGCTGCAATCGTCGCCCTGTCGATCGCTACACTCTCGTCTACTGGGATCCATTCACTCATTCGTCTCTCCCCGATCATGGGCGGATGGGTGTTCAATGCATACCCGGTGGGCATGCAAGTTATGCTACAGCAGAGAGGCCCCTTGGGGGGCGCCTGGCAGCCGTGCATCCATCGGAAATGGTTCGCAAGCTTTTCCTACGCTATTTTTCCTTAGGTTTGAAATTGACGAGCAGCGACTTAAGCTCGATCTCGCGCACACGCCGGGCAGCTTCGTCGGGGCTCACCCATTCAAGCAGGCGCTGTCCTTTCTCCTTAAAATCAGCCCTGGTCTCTTTCACCTCCACCTGGAACATATCGACGACACATGGCACGACGTTGCCGTTTTCAAGATCCTTCAGATAGGTATACCGTCCAACCGGCGCCTTGCGAATCTTGCCGCGAACCCCGGCCTCTTCCCAAGCTTCGATCGCAGCCGCCTCATGAGGCTTTTTACCCTTCATCGGCCATCCCTTCGGAATGATCCACCGCCCGCTATCACGTGAGGTAACGACAAGGATCTCGATCTGCTTCCCGCCTTCCTTATAGCGGAAGCAAAGCGCACCATACTGATTTCGGAACGCGCCGGCAAACAGCTTGTCCGGCGTCCGCGCCAGTTGTTGCAGCAAATGGCTTGATTTTGTCGACGCAGGCTTTCCGCAGTCTTCCTTTGACATGTAATCGAGCTTGTCAGATTTTTGCCGTGGTCTCAATTGCTCCACCATAAGGCTAAGGCCACCGTCCGCCATGACGCGCTCGGCGCATGAAATGCGAAGCAAGACCCTGTTCTAAGCGGTCTGACGGACGCAGATTCGAACGTCGCGATTTGTTCGCTCTTGAACGATGTAGTAGGCGCGATCGCCACCCGGCCTAGTTCCGGGGCGATGAACACTCGTCATTTCCTCGCAGCGGCTGGGCCGGATTGCCTCGACTCTCGGCGTTGGTACTTTGGGGTGATGACAGGCACCACTGTTGCTTTCAAAAGATCATCACAGCTAACGCGTAAACAGCAGCCGATATCAATGCGGATATCGGAAGCGTCACAATCCAGGCGACGACGATATTGCTGGCAAGGCCCCAGCGCACCGCCGAAACGCGCCGGGCCGCACCCACACCGACGATCGCGCCGGTGATCGTATGCGTGGTGGATACCGGTATGCCAAGCCAAGTCGCCCCGAACAGCGTTAAGGCGCCGCCGGTCTCAGCGCAAAAACCCTGCATCGGATTAAGCCTCGTGATTTTCGAGCCCATCGTATGTACGATCCGCCAGCCGCCGAACAGCGTGCCAAGCGCCATTGCCGCCTGGCACGATATCACCACCCACAAGGGCACATAGAAGCTGGAACCTAGGTAACCTTGGGAAAACAACAAAACGGCAATGATGCCCATCGTTTTCTGCGCATCATTGCCACCATGTCCAAGCGAGTAAAGCGAGGCAGAGACGAATTGCAGGACGCGAAAGGTCCGGTCGACGGCGAATGGCGTCTGCCGCAGGAATAACCACGACACAACCAGGATCAGCAGCAAGGCGAGGAAAAAGCCAATCATTGGCGACAGGAAAATGGCAGAGACCGTTTTTGCCAGACCTGAAAACACAATGGCACTTCCGCCAGTCTTGGCCAAACCGGCGCCTACAAGTCCCCCGACAAGGGCATGCGACGAACTCGACGGAATGCCGAACAGCCACGTGATGACATTCCACACTATCGCGCCAGAAAGAGCAGAAAAGATTATCACAGGCGTCACAATAGCGGGATCGATGATGCCTGTGCCAAGCGTCTCCGCAACATGTAATCCGAAAAACAGGAAGGCGATGAAATTGAAGAACGCGGCCCAGAACACGGCATATTGCGGCCTTAGCACACGAGTCGAGACGATAGTTGCAATTGAATTGGCTGCGTCATGTAGGCCATTTAAAAAATCGAAGACAAGGGCAACCGCGACCAGTCCGATCAGAGCGGGCAAGACAAGGGTTGCGTTCATCAGACGTTCTCAATGACGATGCCGCTGATCTCATTGGCGACATCTTCGAACCGGTCAACAACCTTTTCCAATTCGCCATAGATTTCGCTGCCGATCAGATATGCCATGACATTGTTATTGCCGTGAGTGCGAAAGAGGTTTTTCAAGCCCTCTTCGTAAAGCTCGTCCGACTTGCCTTCAACACGCGTAACTTCTTCGGCGAGCCCGCCCAGCCGTGCGGAATTCGGCCCGATCTCGGCGAGCAATGGTATTGCTTCGGCGACAAGGCGGGCTGCCTGGGCAATCAGGACTCCCATCTCTCGCATCCCTGGCTCAAACGTATGTTGCTCGAAACGTCGGATAGTTTTGACCGTCTTATTGAGCATGTCGATCGCATCATCCATGGACTGGATCAGGTCCTTGATGTCGCCGCGATCGAAAGGCGTGATAAAGCTGCGGCGGATGGCAAGCAGCACCTCGCGGGTAATTTCGTCCGCCTGATGCTCAAGATCGATAATGCGGCGGCAGTGGCTTTCGATCTCGCCTTCGCCGGCAAGCATTGCCTCCATAGCCTCTGCTGCAGCGACACCTGCCCGGGAATGGCGCTCGAAGAGATGAAAGAACTTGTCCTCGCGCGGCAACAGCTTTTTGAACCAGCCCAGCATGTTCGATACCCGTCTACAGGATTGTCACAAAGCTGTCATAAATGAAAACGGCTTGGGGTAAAGGTTCGAAATCGCACCCATACATTTTTCATCCGAATTTAAGCGACTTATTTACCGTTATGACAGTTTTATAATGGCCACAGCGCGACAGGGTAATCCCGTGATACCCGCGCCATACGCGTTTGACGCCTTGCATGATGCTGAGCGCCAACTCCGTCTCTGCCGGTTCTATGATGCTAACGTGCGGATCACTTGAGTGATTACAAATGCTGACCGTCGTTTCAGCCCGCATCAGTGCAAAACTTGCGGCCCTCTCCGCGATCGGCATTCTAATGGTCGCGACCATGCTTCTGATTGTCCTTTATGGCGGCCAGAAGATTGCTGACCGGTCAGAGCTTCTGAAAAATCAGCTCGTTGTTTCCCGCAATTTGGTTGACGCGAAAGCATCTCTACGCGGCATGCTGATCGGCATTCGCGATCTCCGACTGGCGTCATCGCCTGAAGAAGTGACGAAGGCTGTCGACTACTTATCTGCACGCCATCATTCCGTGATCCACTATCTTGATGAGGCAGCCACCCAGCTAGACCAGACTGACCGGGACCGAGTGCAAACCCTCAAATCATTGAGCGAGGATTTCTTCGCTGCGACCGCCGACCTGGTCGATGTCGTGAAGATGAAATTGCAGAGCAAAGATACCTCTCCTGCCATTCAAGCTAAGGCAACAGAGACTCAGGCAAAACTTCTGGCGACTTCCGATCAGGCAGCCAAACTGTTCGATGAGGGCGTGGACGCCGCGAAAAGGCTTGCGAGCCAGGCTGACGAAGATGCGAATGCAGCCGCAAAGCTGATCTTACGACTCAATCTTGGCATTGGGTTGCTGGCGATCGCCACGTTGTTCATCTCCGCCCTTTACGGCTCAAAGGCGATTGTCAGCCCAATTACCGTTTTGACCAACAGCATGGGTGTGCTCGCCGAAGGAAATCTGGAAGTGCCCGTTTGCTACGTCAGCCGTCATGACGAAATCGGCGCTATGGCGCGAGCGGTGGAAGTTTTTAAGCAGAATGGTATCAAAGTTCGGGATTTGAATGCCCAGGAAGCGGCTTTACGGGCTAAAAGCGCCGACCTGCAGGCAAGCATTGGTGCGGTCGTCTCCGCGGCAGTTGCGGGAAATTTCAAACAGCGGATCACAAAGGTCTATGACAATCCGGATCTCAACCGTTTTGCCACCGGCGTCAACGAATTGGTGGCCTCTGTTGATAACAGCATCGCTGAAACCCGCCGGATTGTCGCAGCCCTTGCAGAGGGAGATCTGACCGAAATGATGCGAGGAGAATTCGAGGGGGTTTTTGGCGAGCTGAAGGACAACGTCAACGCGACGGTGGCCAATTTGCATTCCATACTCGGCGAAGTGTCCGGCGCAGTCGAAACCGTCAATAGCAATACCACGGAGATGCGGACTGTATCCGACAGCCTGTCCAAGCGCACCGAGCAACAAGCAGCCGCGCTCGAAGAAACGTCTTCGGCGCTCGAGGAAATCACTGTCGCAGTGAAGAATTCCACGGCACGGGCGCTGGAAGCCAGCCATATGGTCGACGAAGCACGCAAGAGCACTGAAGAATCAAGTTCGGTCGTTAAGCAAGCCATTGCGGCGATGGGCAGGATTGAGCAAGCCTCCGGCGAGATTGGTCAAATCATCAACGTCATTGATGAAATCGCTTTCCAGACAAACCTGCTTGCTTTGAATGCGGGCGTCGAGGCCGCCCGTGCGGGCGATGCCGGCAAGGGCTTTGCGGTCGTTGCCCAGGAAGTTCGCGAGTTGGCGCAACGATCTGCGAATGCCGCGAAGGATATCAAGGCGCTGATCAATCGCTCCAGCGATGAGGTTACCGTCGGCGTGAAGCTGGTCACCGCGACGGGGTCAGCCCTGGCGACGATCGAACGTCAAGTTCTCAAGGTAAACGAGCATGTTCATTCGATCTCGATTGCTGCAAGGGAACAATCGACGGGCCTTTCAGAAGTTAGCACCGCGGTGAGCCAAATGGATCAGGCCACACAGCAAAACGCTGCCATGGTGGAGGAATCGACCGCTGCCACCAATGGCCTGGCCGATCAGGTTACGACACTTCGCAATCTCATTGCTCGATTCAAATTAGAACCATTGACGGCGCCGCGTCTTATCGTTGGAGCCGCAAGGCCGGTCGAATCGCCGGCGCTGGCACTCGGTCGTAAGCTTGCAAATAATTTCATTGGCAATGCGGCGACCGCTCGCAAGGCGGATTGGGAAGAGTTTTGATGCCTGAGGTGCCCTCTACCCAGGTCGCTACCCCCGCGTATTCCGAACCGTCTCTGCCCCGAAACATCGTAACAGGGCTGAACGGTTCACTTAATGATTTGCGGGATGAATTCAAAAGGGGATTGCGACACCCTCGACAGCAACTTGTTGTTCTCAGATCCGACGGGTGCTCTATCCTGTCACTTGCAGTCTAGTCGCTGAATTACGGAGAAGCGGAGGATCCAGTCTCTCTTCCGTTCCGAAAACCTGGGCCTATGCGGCTTGATTTGCTGACCCATCAGAAGTGACTGCCATCGATGAGCTCTTCTTATCGAGGGATTATTTGCTAACTGGAAGTTCACTCGCAGTGATGGTATGAAATCATTTATGCGGACAAGTCCCCGGCACTTGCGCGCACTGAGTGAGCCCTTGTTCGCTCTCCCGGCCCCCTGCCTTGCCCAGCCAAATCGCATGGACATCTGAATGCAAGCCTCCGTCAGGGTTTGCTGCGATAGCGGAAGCTTGCGGGAATTAGCCGCGCACCAAGCAATTGTTCTCCCAGCATAAGACAAACCCGTGTAACCGCCTCGTACAAAGCCCGAGAAAACTATTTTTTTGAGGTTCGATTTTCGTGGCGTAAGACGAATTCGGAAGCACGGACCCGAACAGCCGCCGGGTGCCAGTCGGTCGCTCTGCCATTGCTGATATTGCGTCGGCCGTGAAGAACTCGGAAGCTGCTGATTTGACGTAAGAATCGAGGGATCTGCAGATCTTCTAATTGCAGGAAACGGCGGCGGAACGGGCTGTTTCCTTGCAAAATCAGTTTGAGGTTTCCTTGGTTGGCGAAGCGTGATTCACTGGGTTTTTCGCGGTGAATCGGAGAGCCAGGAATGGGTAAACCACGCGAACGGCGCGAAACGGGTGAACAGGATTTATTCCGCTCCCGGCTCGACCAGATCATCAACATGAAGCACGAACTGGTGCGTCTGGCGCGGGCTATCGACTGGCCGGTGTTAGAAGTCCACTTCGGCACGGTCTATTCGGACGGGGCGGGCATGCCGCCATTGCCGACGCGGCTGATGG